>NZ_JBFABA010000002.1:0-17694 GCF_040640115.1 Micromonospora sp. NPDC023644
CATGTCAGCACCCGTCAGCACCGTCTCCGACGCGATCCAGGCCGCGCTGGCGGGGTACGGCTGGTGTCGCGGCGCGGCCGGCCTGGCGCTCGCCCACCGCGCCCTCGCCCCCGACGCGCCGGGGCCCGGAGTCCCGCCCGACGAGGCGGTGCGGCTGCTCACCGACCGGCCGCTGCTCGACGACCTGAGCCTCTGCCACGGCGAGCTGGGCGTCGCCGAGGCGACCGGCGTCCTCGACGGCGGCGGGAGCGCGGCGCGGCGACATGCCGGTCTGGTCCTCGACGCCGTCGAGCGGTACGGGGCGTCCTGCGGAACCCCGGGCGCCGTGCCCACTCCGGGCCTGCTCACCGGCCTCGCCGGCATCGGGTACGGGCTGCTCCGGCTCTCCGGGGCCGGGCCGGTGCCGTCGGTGCTGCTGCTGGAACCGACCCCTGAACCGCGCTCCTCGGGTTGAGGACCGCCGGGCGAGCGACGACGATCTTCACTGGAGCGGTCAGCTCCGGAAACGTCCCACGAAGACACCAACAGGAGGAATGACAGTTGTCCGAGAACCAGCTCTCCCCGCGCCGTGCCGACGAGATCGATCCCGCGGCGCCGATCGACGACCCGGCCGGCGCGATGTGGTTGCAGCCCGTCGTGACGTTCGGGATCCGCGCGGCCGCCCTCGCCAGCCTCGTCGTGCCCGTGGGCATGGTGATCGGCGGCCTCGTCGGTGACGGCGGCGCGGCGGCGGACGCTGCTCCTCTGACGACCTGCTGCCCCGAGCGGCCCCTGTGACGTCCCGGTAGCCGCCCCGGGGTGGCGGCCCTGACAGCACCGCGTTGGGCCGTGGTCTCCCTCCTCGGATAGCGTGCGCAGTGTGTACCGCTCCTCGAAGTTCATCGGTCGGGACGCCGAACTCCGCGCGGTGCTGGACAGCCTCGAATCGGCGCGGGCGGGGCGGGGCGGCGCGGTGTTCGTGGTCGGCGAGAGCGGCGTCGGCAAGTCCCGCCTCGCGTCGAGGGTCGCGGAGCTGGCGACCGCGGCGGGCATGCGCGTCATGCGGGGCCGGGGCAGCACGATCGGCACCGCGGTGCCGCTGCGTCCCCTGACCGAGGCGCTGCTGTCGCTGCTGCGGTCCGGGCCGGTGGACCCCACCGTGCTCGGGCCGTACGGCCCGATCCTCGGTCGGCTCGTCCCCGACTGGGGTCACCCGCCGGCCGACCAGGAGAACGCGTCCCTGGTGATCCTCGCCGAGGCCGTCCTCCGGCTGACCGGGGTGGCCGGCGCGGGGCGGGGTTGCCTGATGCTGCTGGACGACCTCCAGGACGCCGACACGGAGACGTTGACCGTGCTGGAGTACCTGATCGACAACCTCGCCCTGCAACCGACCCTGCTGCTGGGGGCGATCAGGGCGGAACCCTGCGCGGCGTCCACCATCGCCCGGGCGGCCGCCCAACGCGGGCAGTGCACGCTCATCGAGCTGGGCCGGCTCGACGACGACGGGCTGCGGCAGATGGTCGGCGCATGCCTCGACGCCGACCCGCAGCGGGTCCCGGCGGCCGCGCACGCCCTGGTCTCGACGGGCAGTGCCGGCAATCCCTTCCTGATCGAGGAGCTCGTCGCCGGGATGGTCGACGGCGCGCTGCTGATCCGCGGCCCGGAGGGCTGGCGGATGTCCGAGAAGCTGCCCGCCGCCCTGCCGACCACCCTGGCGCGGGGCATGGCGCAGGGGGTCGAGCAGCTCGGCCCCCAGGTCCGGGAGCTGCTCTCGATGGGCGCGCTGCTGGGTCAGCGGTTCCCGCTGGCCGTGGTGCAGGCGGCCACCGGCCTCAGCGACCGCGCCGTGCTCGACCACCTGTGCGGCGACGTCGCCGGGCGGCTGGTCACGGTGGACGACCAGCTCACCGACTGGTACGCCTTCCGGCACCGGCTCACCCGCGAGGCGCTGCTCACCCTCCTCGGCCCCGCCGACCGGGCCCGGCTCGCCCGACAGATGGCCGACGCGGTGGAGGCGGTCTTCCCCGGCCTGCCGGGCGAGTGGTGCCAGGTGTCGGCCTCCCTGCACCTGGAGGCCGACAACCCGGAGGCGGCCGGCCGCCTGTTCACCGAGGCGGGCCGGCGGGCGATCGCGCAGGGCGGCGCCACCACCGCGGTCGCCCTCCTCGACCGCGCTATCGGCCTGCTCGGCGAGAACCCCGTGGCACGCGCGGCCGCCCTGGAGGCCCTGCTGCACGCCCTGGCGGAGGCGGGCCTGGTCGAGCGGGCGCTCGCGTCGGTCAGCACCCTGGACCAGATCGGTGGCGTCGACCCGCGCCGGCGCGCGCAGCTGCACACCCGGCTGGCCTGGGCCGCGACGGTCGCCGGCCGCTCGGCCGAGGGGCTGGCGCAGGTGGAGCAGGCGCGGGCCCTGCTCGGCCCGGACGCCGCCGCGGAGGACACCGCGCCGGTCGACGTGGTCGCCGCCCACCTGGTGCTGGACACCGCCGGGCAGGACCAGCTCGCCACCGCCGAGGCGCTGGCCCGCCGGGCCGCCACCGTCGCCGAGACCGTCCCGCTGCCGGTGGTGGCCTGCCAGGCCTGGCAACTGCTCGGCGCGTTGATCCGGCACCGCGATCCGGCGGAGGCGACGCGGTGCCTGGAACGCGCCCTGGCGATCGCCGCGCAGCACCGGCTGCCGATCTGGGAGATCCACGCGCTGATCCGGCTCGGCAACGACGACGCGCTGCGCGACGCGCGCCTGGACCGGCTCGAACAGGCCCGGGAGCGGGCCTCCCAGGCCGGCGCGGTGACCGCGCGCCACCAGGCGGAGGCGAGCCTCGCCCTGCACGCGGTGCTGCGGGGCGACTTCGACACCGCGGGCGCCCTCGTGCAGCAGGTGCTGGCCGCGACCACCCGGCTGAAGCTGCTGGAGACCACCCAGTACGTGCTGCTGGTCAGCGCGGTCCTCGCGGCGCACCAGGGGCGGCGCCGGGAGATGGAGCACGCGCTGGCCGAGTTCCGCCGGTGGAGCGGCGACCAGGCCCTGCACGCCTCCCGCGTGCACGGACTGGCCAGGGCCTTCTGCGCGCTGCTGGAGGAGGACCGGCCCCGCGCCCTCGACGAACTGGCCCGGGCGTTCCAGGCCGAGGAGCAGAGCCCGACGGTCTTCCACCTCTCCGGCCGGCACGGCCTGCACCTGCTGCTCCAGGTCACCTCCGGCGAGGCCGGCTGGCCGGCGTACGAGGCGGTGCAGGGCGACTCGGCGAGCAGGCTGCGCTGGGACCTCCAGTTCGCGCTCTTCGCGCAGGCGGTGCTGCTCGGCCGGTCCGGTCGGCCGGAGGCGGCGACGCAGGCGGCGGCCGAGGCGATGCGGGCCGGGGCGCCGTACGCGATGGGCCGGCACCTCGCGTTGCGGCTGGTGTGCGAGTCGGCCCTCGCCGACGGTTGGGGGATGCCGGTGCAGTGGTTGCGCGCCGCGGAGGAGCACTTCCACCGCAGCGACGTGCCGGCCGTGGCCAGCGCCTGCCGGGCCCTGCTGCGCCAGGCGGGCGTACGCGTGACGCAGCGCCGCTCGGGTGCGGGCGACATCCCCTCCGGGCTGCGGTCGGTGGGCGTGACGGTGCGGGAGCTCGAGGTGCTGCGGCTGCTGGTCGGGCGGCTGAGCAACCGGGAGATAGCCGGCCGGCTGCACCTCTCCCCGCGCACCGTGGAACGGCACGTGTCCAGCCTGCTCGGCAAGACGGGCCTGCCGAACCGGATCGCGCTGAGCGAGTACGCCGCCGAGGTGGCGGACGGCTGAGCGGCGGAGCGGTGCAACATTCCTGCAATCGACGAACATTGACGTCGATGTCCGGGCGGCCCTAGCGTCTCGGGAGGGAAAGCCCTTTCCTGTGTGGTCCGGCGCCTCGCCGGCCGGCGCACCGCCGCCGCCGGCCAGCCGTGACCGCTCCCGCACCGGCACAAGGAGGACCCGTGCGTGACAGGCGCATCAGACGTACCCGCGGCGCGGTCGGCGTGTCGGCGACCGCGCTCGCCCTGGCCGCGACCATGGTCTCGACGGCCCACGCCGCCACCCTCTTCTCCGACGACTTCGGCGACGGCGACAGCGGCGGCTGGTCCAAGTCGGGCGGGACCTGGGCGGTGACCACCGACGGGTCGCCGGTGCTGCGCCAGTCGAACACCGACAGCGAGCTGGCCCGGATGTTCGCCGGGCAGACGAGCTGGACCGACTACGAGGTGCAGGCCCGGGTCAAGCCGGCCTCGTACGGCTCCGGCGGTCTCGTCGGCATCGCCGCGCGGGCCAGCGGTTCCACGAAGATGTACCGGCTGTCGCTGCTGGCCGACGGCCGCGCCGAGCTCCAGGCCGTCAACGGCAGCGCGATCACCGTGCTCGGCTCGGCGGGCGGCGTCGGCTCCACCGGCACGTGGCACACGCTGCGGATCGAGGCCGCCGGCAGCACCGTGCGCGGCTTCGTCGACGGCGTGCGGGTCGGCGACGCCAGCGCCACCCTGAGCGGCGCCGGGCGGATCGCGCTGGTCACCGCCCACGCCGGCGCGAGCTTCGACGACGTGGTGGTCAGCTCCGGCGGCACCGGACCGACCGCCCCGCCGACCACCGCTCCCCCGACCACCGCTCCACCGACCACGCCACCCCCGACCACGCCGCCGCCGACGACGCCGCCGCCGGCCGCCGGCACCCTCGTCGTGGCCACGAACGGCGACGACGCCAATCCGGGCACCCTGACCCAGCCGCTGCGGACCATCCAGCGCGCCCACGACCTCGTCCAGCCCGGTGGGACCATCGCCGTGCGCGGGGGCACCTACGCCCCGGCCAGCACCATCAAGATCCTCAAGGACGGCAGCCAGGCCCAGCCCATCACCCTCACCGCCCACCAGGGCGAGCGGGTGGTCATCGACGGCGAGAACATGCCGTACACCCCCGGGGCCGTGGGGTCCTCGATCCCCCGCGCGGACCGGGGCGCCCTGCACGTCGAGGGCGACTGGTGGCGGTTCGTCGGCCTGGAGATCGTCAACGGCCCGTACGGCATCTTCGGGGTGGACACCAACAACGGCCGCTACGAGCGCCTGGTCACCCGGGACAACTACGAGTCCGGCCTGCACCTGCAGGGCGCCTCGTCGGGCAACCACATCATCGACCTGGACAGCCACGGCAACCGCGACCCGCGCAAGAACGGCGAGAGCGCGGACGGCCTGGCGATCAAGGAGGGCTCCGGGACGGGCAACGTCGTCCGCGGCGCCCGGCTGTGGCGCAACGCCGACGACGGCTTCGACGCCTGGCTGTTCCTGTCCCCTGTGCTCATCGAGAACAGCGTCGCCTACGACAACGGCTACAACCACTGGGGCCTGCCCGACTACACCGGCGACGGCAACGGGTTCAAGAACGGCGGCGGCACCGATCCGCGCCCGGCGGTCGCCCACGTCACCCGCAACAGCATGGCCTGGGGCAACTCGGCCGGCGGCTTCATCGACAACGGCAACCCGGGCGCGCTGGTCTTCGAGCGCAACACCGCCTGGGACAACGGCAAGGACGGCTTCAACGTGTCGCGCTCCACCTCGGTGCTCACCCGCAACCTCGCGGTCGGCAACACCACCGACGTGTCGCTCGGCGGCTCCACCGGTTCCGGCAACTCGTGGAACCTCGGTGGGACGTGGCCGCTGGTCAGCACGGACCCGAGCACGATCACCGGCCCCCGTACGGCGGACGGCGCCATCCCCACCTCCTCGTTCCTGCGCCCGGCCAACGGCGCGGACGTCGGCGCCCGGATCTGAGCCGCTCCGGGTGGCCGGCGGTGGAGTCCGCCGGCCACCCGAGGGCCTCGCGGGATCAGCGCGTCGGGCGGTCGCCCGTCGGGGCCACCGTCCGGCGCCGCGCGCTGGCAGGATGACCGGATGGACCTCGACACCGGCGCCGGGCTGCTGCACCGGCTGACGTCCTACGAGCCGGGCCGCGAGTGGGACGTGCCCGTGGACGACCCGCGCGTCCGCCAGGACCTCGTCCCGAACGATCCCGGGACCCTGCCGCCGCCCATGAAGGACTACCCGGACGGTCCTGCCGTCCTCGACCTGCCGCGCGACCTGCCCGACCCGGGCGTCTCCGCGACCGCCGTGCTGGCCGGCGTGGCGTCCCCCGCCCAGCCCCTCGACGCGGCGCAGCTCGGCCGCGTGCTCTTCCTCGGCGCCGGCGTCGTCCGCACCGCCGAGCGCAACGGCCGCCCCGTCCTCTACCGCGCCTCCGGCTCGGCGGGGGCGCGGTTCCCGCTGGAGGTCTACGCGAGCACCCGGGGCGTCGCGGGGGTGCCGGACGGCGTGCACTGGTACGACGCGCGGCGGCACGCGCTCGTCCAGGTGGCGCCCGCCGCCAGCGGCGCCGTCACGACGCTCGTGGTCACGGGCGTGCCGTGGCGGACGGGGTGGCGCTACGCCGAGCGCGGGTGGCGACACCTCTACTGGGACGCCGGCACGCTGCTGTCCCAGCTGTCGGCGGCGGCCGCGAGCGCCGGCCTGTCGCCGCGGCTGCGGTCGCTCTTCCCGGACGCCACCGTGCGCGCGCTCGTCGGCGCGGACGGGGTGCACGAGTACCCGCTGGCCCTGCTCTCCCTCGGCGACGGAGAGCCGGCGATCGGGCCCACCGGCCCCGCGGTCCCCGGTGAGCTGCCGCCGGTCGAGCTGCCGCTGTGCACCACCGCCCAGCGCGCGGGCGAGCGGGACGCGCTCGGCGCGCCCTGGCCGCAGGCGGAGCCGCTGCCGACGTTCCCGCCGTCCGACCCGTTCGACGAGGTCGTCCGCCGGCGCGGCTCGCAACGGCGGATGGACCCATCCCGCACGCTGCCGCGCGCCCTGCTCGAATGGCCCCTGGCCGCGGCCCTGCGCGGCGTGCCGGTGCCGCACTGGGTCGCCGTGCACGGGGTCGACGGCGTGCCGCCCGGCCTCTACCGGTGGCCCGACCTGTCGACGCCGCTGCGCACGGGCGACCTGCGCGACGAGCTGCTCCGGGTCTGCCTGGACCAGGCGCTCGCCGGCGACGCGGCCTACGTCGTCGTCGCCGCCACGCCGCTGTCGACCCTCGACGACCGCGGCTACCGCGAGGCCCAGCTCGCCGCCGGGCTCGTCGAGGGCCGGCTGCACCTCGCGGCGTACGCCCTCGGCGCGGGCGCCTCCGGCATGACCTTCCTCGACTCGGCGGTCCCGGGGCTGTTGGGCGAGCCGGACGACCTCGCGGCGCTGCTCTTCACCTGCGTGGGCGTCCCGGAGTACCGCTCGCGCGCGGGCGGGCGACCGGGTGAACCGGTGGACGTCCGTCCGGTCATGCCCCGCCTCGGCGGGTCGTGACGCCACCCCGAACGACGGGGAGGTCGCGATCGTTGCCTCTCGCTAAACGATCGTGCCGCAGGCAGCCGTTGATGGCGTGCCCGCGCCGGACAATCGTGGTGTGCACCGATCCGGGCGCGCGATCCGGCCGGGACCACCGAACGCGATCACCTCGGCGACGCGTACCGCAGCGGCAAGGAGCAGCACATGAGCACGAGCATCAGCATCGGACGGGGCGAGGCCCCCCGCACCGGTTCCCGCCCCACGACCACCCTGGCCCTCCTCGGCGGCGTCGTCGCCGGGCCGCTGTTCCTCGGGGCGGGTCTCGCCCAGGGAATGACCCGCCCCGGCTTCGACTTCGGCCGCAACGCGATCAGCCAGCTCAGCCTCGGCGAGCTGGGGTGGATCCAGACGGTGAGCTTCGTGCTGACCGGCGTGCTGGCCCTCGCCGGCGCGGTGGGGATGCGCGGCGCGTTGCCCGACCGGCACGGCCGGTGGGTCGCCCGGCTGGCCGGCGTCTTCGGCGCCTCGTTCCTGGTCTGTGCGTTCTTCGCCGCCGATCCCGGCGCGGGCTTTCCCGCCGACGCCCCGGCCGGTGCGGCCACGTCGCTGAGCGGGCACGGCGCCGTGCACATGGCCGCCGGCATGGTGGGCTTCCTGGCTCTCTGCGTCGCGCTGGTGCTGCTCGGCCGCCACTTCAGGGCAGCGGGGCAGCGCCCGTGGGCGATCCTGTCGTACGCCGCGCCGGTCGCCGTCCTCGCCGGGTTCGCCGCCTCGGGCAGCTGGATGCCGGCCTTCACCCTCGGGGCGGGCCTCGGGTTGCTGACATTCAGCGCCGTCAGCGCCAGGCTGCTCGGCAGCCGGTGAGTCGGGCGGCCGGCGGGTCAGCCCGCGCGGCCACCGCGGAACTGCCCGATGACCACCACCCGCGCCCACTCGGGTGGCGCGTCCGGCACGTACCCGGGATCGTCCTCGTCCCACGATCCCGGGTTCGGGTGCCGGCGGGGGAACAGCCCGACCACCGTGCGGCAGGACGGCTGCGCGGCGGGCCAGGGCGTCTGCCCGTCGGTCAGGACCACGACGACGTCCGGGCGGGGCCGGGTCCGCAGCGCCCGGGCGAAGCCCGTACGCAGGTCCGTCCCTCCCCCGCCCACCAGCGGGATCTCCTCGGTGCGGCACAGCGGGTGCAGGACCCGGGCCGCCGCGTCACACGACAGCACGCTGACGAGGTCGCGCCGGCCGCCCACGGCGCGGGAGATCGCCGCGACCTCGAGCAGCGCGCTGCCCAGCTCGGCGTCGCTGACCGACCCGGAGGTGTCGACGACCACGCAGACCCGAGGGGGCCGGCGGCGCAGGCTCGGCAGGACGACGCCGGGCACCCCGGCGGAGCGTCGCGACGGCCGGCCGTACGTGTAGTCCTCACCCGCGCCCGCGCCGGAGGCCGCCGAGCGGATCGCCGCCCCCAGCAGGTCCCGCCACGGCTGGGGCGGGTGGAACGCCTCCTCCGCCCACCTCCGCCAGCCCCGCGGGACGTCCCCGGGCCGCCCGGTGATGCCCTGCGCCACCCGGAACCGCACCGCGTCGCGTTCCTGTGCGCTGAGGCCGTGCGCGCCGTCCGCCCCCAGGTCCCACTCCCGCTCCGCCCCGTCGGCGCCGCTGCCGCAGTCCAGCCAGACCAGCCCCTGCGTACGCGGCCCGAGCCGGAACTGTCGCAGGTAGTCCTCCATCAGCTCCCCCTCGGGCAGCCCCAGGGTCGCCGGGTCGACGACGCCGTCGGGCCGGGCCAACCCGTCGCCGAACACGTCGTCGTTGATCTCGCAGTCCGCGGCTATGTTCATCCGCAGCCGCTCCCCCGGCCCGGTCAGCCCCCGTTCGCGCGCCACCCGGTCGCTGCGCCCGTGATGGTCGCGGAGCAGGTGCGAGACCTCGTGCACCCACACCCCGGCGAGTTCCTCCACCGGGGTCCGGTCCACGAACACCGGGGAGGCGTAGCACCGCCAGTGCCGGTCCACCGCCATCGTCGGCACCAGGCGCGACTCCACCACGTGCAGGGCGAACAGCGCCGACGCCAGGTAGGGCCGGGCCCGGACGGCCCGCAGCCGGGCGGCGAAGAGCTTCTCGCGGTCCAGCGTCCCCGTGCCCGGACTCACCGGCCGCTCCCCGCGGCGGCGGCGAGCCGGGCCTGGTCGGCCCGCCGGGACACCGACACGACCCCGGCGAGCCGCTCGATCGCCGCCGGCACGTCCCAGTCCTCGCGTCGCAGGGCGGCGAGCGTGCTCGCGGGGACGACCACCAGGTCCGGGGGCCCGGTCTCCAGCGCCCGGACCAACAGCGCCCACGCGGCGTCCCAGCGGGACCGCTCCGGGCGGCCGCGGACGGCCTCCACCACGCCGTCCAGCACGGCCTGCCGCAGGTCGCCCCGCTCGGGCAGGACGGCGGCCGCCGGATCGGCCAGCAGCGTCTCGGGGTCGGGGAGGTCCATCCGGTCCATGCTGGCGAGCAGCTCCAGCCCCGCGCCGTCGCCCACCGTGCCCCGCACCAGCATCGAGAGCACCTCCCGGGAGGTACCCGCCGCGGTCGCGAAAGCGACCAGGCGCAGGGTCATCTCCCAGCTGCGCGGCGAGGGCCACGGGCCGCCCCGGCGGGCCTCGTTGCCGGGCAGCCGGTGCACGAGCGCGGGGCGGGCGGCCAGCAGCCCGCACACCGCGCGGCGGGCGAAGGTGACCGCCTCCGGCAACCGCTGCGGGTGCAGCCGGGGCAGTGCGGTCCGGGGCCAGGTCCCGCCCAGGCCACGCAGCACGACCTCGTGGTCGTGGGTCCACTGGAGATGGACGAAGCGGTTGGCCAGGGGCGCGCTCAGCTCCCAGCCGTCGGCCGCCGAGGATCGCGGGTTCGCGGCGGCCACGATCCGGATGCCGGGCGGCAGCCGCAGCGCGCCCACCCGCCGTTCGAGCACGAGGCGGAGCAGGGCGGCCTGGACGGCTGGCGGCGCGGTGGACAACTCGTCCAGGAACAGCAGCCCCCGCCCGGCCCGGACCAGGCGCACGGCCCAGTCCGGCGGGGCCATCGGGACGCCCTGCGCCGCGGGGTCGGCGCCCACGACCGGCAGCCCCGCGAAGTCGGACGGCTCGTGGACGCTGGCGACCACGGTCGTCAGCGGCAGGTCCAGCGCCTCGGCGAGCTGCGTCAGGGCGGCGGTCTTGCCGATCCCCGGCTCACCGCACAACAGCACGGGCAGGTCGGCGGCCACGGCCAGGGTCAGGGCCTCCAGCTGCGGGTCGGATCGGGGTTCGGTGGTGGTGTCGCCCAGCAGGGCGAGCAGCTCGGCGGCGACGGCGAGCTGCGAGTCGGTGGCGCGGTCGACGGGGCTGACGGTGGCAGGGGGCATGGTGATCACCTGTCGTTTCTCGTGCTGGGTGAGCGGAGAGTGGTGCGAGGGCTGAGGGCCCTCGGTCAGCGGGCGATGCCGTGGCGCGGGCGCGAGCGGCGGTCGCGGGTACGGCGACGCTCCGCGGTGGCGGGGCCGGGGCCGGACCCGGCCAGTCCCGCCCGGAACAGCCCGTACGTGACCCGCCGCAGCGCGGCCGTCTCGAGTTCGTCGCGCAGCGCGCCGTCGCGCAGCCGCGCGTCGGGCCCGAGCAGGGCCTCGACGACGGCGAGCGCGCCGGCGGTGTCGCCGTGGTCCAGGCGGGCCCGGACCTCGGGGAGGCACTCCGGGTGGCGGTGCGCCTCGTCGATCGCCCGGAGGCAGGGCAGCGGGGTGCCGCTCAGCGCGGCCAGGAGTTCCTCCCGGCGGACCTCGGCCGGGTCGTGGTCCAGCGCGACGAGGGCCCCGCCGACCAGGCCGATGCGGTGCCAGGCTCCCCGGCACCGCACGCGGCGCGGCTGTCCTGCCCGGTCCCGGGACACGGTCCCCGGCGCATGGCCGGGGGCCAGCGCCGACGCGACCAGCGGATGCAGCCGGCCGGCCTCGATCAGCCCACCGCGGAGCAGTTCCAGGTCGGGCGAGACCCAGGTCGCGGCGTCGGGCAGCACCGGCGTGGGCCGACGCGGGCCGACGCGGCGTCGCGAGGGCGACGACGCGATCCGCGCCTCGGGCGGTGCGGTGCCGTCTCCGGCCGACGCCACCTCCAGGAGCAGGTGACGTCCCGCCCCGACCCGTACGGCGACCGGGCCGCCGGCCCGCCCCTCGGCGCGGAGCAGGAGGGCCGCCTCGGCGGGCCACCTCCGCACCGCCCACCCCTCCCGCCGGCCGACCGTCGTCAGTGGATCCGGTGCGGCGGCGGGGTCGTCCCCGGGCGGCCGGTCCGCCCCGGACCGGATCCGCAGTTCACCGGCCCGCCGCGCGTCCCACAGGTGGCGGTGCAGGTCGAGGCGGAACCGGCGATCGGGGTGCGGATGCGGATGCGGGTGGCGACGGGGGCCGGAACCGGACCGGGCCCCGTCCCACAGCGCCAGGCTGAACCGCTGACCGGCGTCCGCCCAGGCCGGTGGCGTCCGGGCCACCAGGTGCACCGCGTCGCCACGGCGTCCGTCCCGGTCGTAGCGGGCCAGGGCGACCGTCAGGCCGGGGCGCACCAGCCCGTCGGGCGCGATCCTCGGCAGGTGCCAGCGCAGCAGGTCGGGTGCCAGGTGGCGGAGGTCGGCGCGGAGCTGGTCGGCGAGTTCCCGGCCATGGGTACGGGCCACGGAGCGCAGGTCGACGTCGGCGTCGACGCGGGCGGCGGCGCACGCCCCGGCCCAGTCGCCGACGGCCCGACGGGCGGTGGCAACCTCGATCATGGACGGCGGCACGGCGAACTCGCGCACGCGCGGCCAGAAGGACGAACGGAAGTCCGGATTCCCAGGTTGAGAGCGCATCAGCACTCACCTTGCGAGAACCGGGCCCCCAATCTGGTGAGAGAGGAAGTCGTCATCGCCGGGGAGCATACCGCCGCGGGCACCGGCCCGCCAGGCCCCCACCCGGCCCCGGCGGGGAGTCCGCCGCGGGCTGGGCACCGCCCGGAATGAAGGTTTCCGCCAACGCGCCGCACCATAACGGAAGGCATTTACATCGGCGTACGTCGCGGTGTACGGTACCGCCACCCGTCGACTCTCATCGATGTTGACGAATATCTTGAGAGGTGCAGATGACTGCTCGGCTCGTCTCGCAACGCAGGCGTGGGCTGCTCAGCGCCGCACTGGCCGCGACTGTGGTCCTGTCTGCCGGATCAGCCCTGGCCGCCGCGCCGGTGTCCGCCGCGCCGGACGGGGGCCCACCCACGGCCGGCCGGCTGGCCACCGCCTTCGACACCGCCGCCGGCCGGTACGACGTCCCCCGCGACCTGCTCGTCGCCCTCGGCTACGCCGAGACCCGCCTGGACGGGCACGGCGGCGCACCGAGCGCGGCGGGCGGCTACGGCATGATGCACCTCGTCAGCAACCCCAAGCTGCGCACCCTGGACGAGGCGGCCGCGCTGACCGGGCTCAGCCGTGGCGCGCTGCGCGCCGACGCCGCCGCGAACATCACCGGGGCGGCGGCCGTCCTGCGCTCCTACGCCGACCAGGCCGGCCTGGACGCGGCCGAGCGCGACGACGTCGACGAGTGGTACGCCCCGATCGCCCGCTACGGCGGGGCGGCCAGCCCGTCGCTCGCCCGGCTCTACGCGGATGCCGTCTACGAGCTGCTCACCACCGGCTTCGACACCGGCCATGCCGAGGTGGCGCGGGTTCCCGCCCGCCAGGTGGCGCCCGAGCGTGACCTGCCGGGCGGCGCGTCGGACGAGGCCGGGATCCTCAGCACCGACTACGGGCCCGCCGCGTGGGCGCCGGCGAGCACCAGCAACTACACCGTCGCGAACCGGCCCAGCAGCCACCCGGTCCGGTACGTCGTCATCCACGTGACGCAGGGCAGCTACGCCGGCTCGATCAGCTGGTTCCAGAACCCGGCCGCGAAGGCCAGCGCGCACTACACGTTCCGCTCCTCCGACGGGGCGGTCACCCAGTCGGTGCGGGAGAAGGACATCGCCTGGCACGCCGGCAACTGGACGTACAACACCCAGTCCATCGGCATCGAGCACGAGGGGTACGTCGACAACGCGGCCTGGTTCACCGACGCGATGTACCGGGCGTCCGCGACGCTCACCCGCAGCCTCGCCAACAAGTACGGCATCCCGAAGGACCGGGCGCACATCATCGGTCACCACGAGGTTCCCGGGGCCACCCACACCGACCCGGGCCCGAACTGGAACTGGGCCTACTACATGCAGCTGGTGAACCAGCAGACCGGCGTCGGCTCCGGCACGGTGAACACCGACGGGGTGAGCCTCAACGTACGCTCCGGGCCCGGCACCGGCTACAGCGTGGTGGGTTCCGTCGCCGACGGCGCGACCGTCAGCATCTACTGCCAGGCCGTCGGCACCACGGTGACCGGCCCCTACGGCACGTCCAACATCTGGGACCGGATCGGCACCAACCGGTACGTCGCGGACGCCTTCGTCCTGACCGGCCACGACGGCTTCATCCCCGGCGTGCCGCGCTGCTGACCACCTCGACGGATCCCGTCCGTCCGCCGGCCCGGCGGACGGACGGGACCGGCGTCAGCACCCCGCGACGGCCCTATCGCCGCCCGAGGGGAGGAAGGTCCGTGGCGGCACAGGCCTTCCGGTCGACGGCACAGTCCAGGCGGGCGATGCCGTCAGGCTTCCAGACGTACTGCACCGCGTAGTCGTCGGGCCTGCCGGGGAACCCGGTCATCCGCAACGGCGCCCGGTCGACCGGCGGGACGACCACCTCGTGCTGGTTCCCCCGGTACCGCAGCTTCAGGTGCAGGCGCCAGGCGCACTCGCAGCGGGTGGTCCGCGACGTGACGGTGCCCACCCAGACCTCGCCCCGGGCCAGCGTGACGCGCTTGGCGGCGAAGTAGGGCGTACCGCTCCCGGCCGCCGCCGCCACCGGGATGGCCGCGTCGAGGTTCACCTCCATCGCGCCGTTCTCCGCGTCCCCCTGCGGGGGTATGGCAAACAGGGTGCCGGTCCGCACCGGGTCGCGCGCCACGACCTCCACGGTCATGTCGACGACCGCGATGCCGGCGCTGCGCCGGCCCTCCAGGGTGAGCTTCGTCGGGGAGTGACCGGCCGCCACGAACCGGGAGTCCCGCAGCGGATCCGGAGGCTCCGCGGCGACCGCCCCGGCGGCAGCCAGGTAGACACCGCCTTCCGAGGGCCCGGTCTCGGTATCGACCCGGACCAGCGGCGCGCCGAGCACGTCCAGCACGCGATCGGAGACGTACGGGATCACACCGGGGACGACGGTGGCGATGGCGGTCGTCGCCACCAGCGCGGCCAGGGCCTTGGTGCCCCGGGACAGCTGGGCCCAGCCCGTTGCCTTCTCGTCCTCGCCCGTCGGCGGGGTCGTGCTCTCGGGGGCTTCGGCTGGTCGGCTCGGGCGCCGGTTGCGACGGGTACCGGATCGCGATCTGGTCATCGTGTTCCCCGTTCCAGGGTGGGCGGCTCGGCCGCCGGCAGGTCCGACTCGGTCGGTTGCTCCTCTTCCGGCGCCGTCGGCGGGTCCGAGGTGGCGGAGAGGGCCGCGGCCGCCGCCAGCAGGGCGGCCACGAGAACGTCGTTCGGCAGGCCGGCCCCGGGCGCCGCGTTTGCGGTGGGCACGGGGCCAGCCGCGACCGGCCGGCCGGCTCGGGACGGGCGGGTGGGCATGAGGGCGAGGCTGAGCGCGACGGCGACCATCGTCAGGATGCCGAGCCCGTGGCCGACACCCGGCGCAAGGGCGCCGTGGCCGGCCTGGTGAGCCGTCGGGTGCAGCGGTCGCCACAGCAACAGGTATCCCAGCACCAGGCCCACGGTGACCGCGACCGCCATCGTCAACCCGGTACGCCGCAGCCAACGTGCCGCGCCGGGCGCGAGCAGCGCGAGCACGGTGAGCACCAGGCAGGCGACCAGGCCGGCGCGGTAGGCGGCGATCCACAACTGGACGTCGCCGCGGTCGGGGCCGAGCGGGTCCAGGTCGGTCGAGCCGTCGAGCGCCGGGACGAGCCGGTACCAGGGCGACACCACGGCGGCGACCGCTCCGACGACAGCGAGCACGACGCTGGCCGGGAAGGCGATTCCGCGCGCCCTCCGGAACATCCCGCCGGCGTCGGCCGAGAGGTCGAGAAGCTCGAGTTCCTGTCGCGACCGGCTGGAACCGCCCAGCCCGCACGCCACCAGGCTGAGGCCCACGGCGTAGAGCAGGCAGCCCGTCGACGGGAGCACGCCGCCCACGGTCACCCGCTCCGGCAGGTAGGTGGCCGGCTCCCGCACGAGGAGGGTCGTCCCCTTGACGAGGTGGACGGTCAGGAAGAGAGCAGTCACCGCCCCGGCGGCCGCGACCGTCGAGTAGGGAAACCAGAGGTACGACGACAGCCGGCCGACCGACCCGAAACTGAGCGCGACGCCGACTCCGACGACGATGAGCACGAGAGCCGCCATCGGCGCCGCGAAGGGATGGAGGTCGGAGAGCAGTGCGACGTATCCGGAGCCGCTCCTCGAAGCCGGCGTGACGGCTGCCCACGGCAGCGTGAGGCCGGCCAGCGCGAGCGCACCACCCGTGGCCGCGAGGACCAGCCCGCCGACCCAGAGGGCGTCGACGCCGCCCGCCGCAGACGGCCTGAGCGGGCCGGGACCGGGCTGAAGCGCTGCGGACGGCAAGCCATCGGTGGCCCGGCCACTCATGCCCTCACCCCCCGACGGACGGCACCGGAAGGGATCCTATCGACGACGGCCATCCGGTCGGCCCGTGCACCGGCCGACTCGGTGACCGGCGCCGTCCGGGGGCGCGGGGGTGCGACGCGGTCAGTCCCACCTGTCCTGGTTGAGGAAGCGGGCGAAGCCGCGCCACGAGTTGGGCCCCATCACTCCGTCGATCGGGCCGGTGTAGCCGTGGCCGGAGGCGAGGCGCTGCACGGCGCGCCAGGTGTTCAGGCCGGGCTGACCGTCGATGGGGCCGGTGTAGCCGTAGGCCCGCATCGCCCGCTGGAGGGCCGCGTAGGTGTTCGGCCCGGGCACGCCGTCGATGGGACCGGTGTAGCCGGCGGTGAGCCGCAACCAGTTCTGCATCCGCTGGTAGCAGACGGTGCCGGGGATGCCGTCGTACTCGGTCTGGGTCTTGGGCAGGCCGCCGGGCGCGGGCTGTTGCCCGATGTAGGCCAGCGGGTTGATGCGTACGCCGGCCGGGTTGATCATGTGCCAGTGGACGTGCGGCCCGGTGGACGAGCCCGAGCCCGGCGCGCCGGCCGCGCCGCCGGAGAGGCCGACGACGGTGCCGCTGGAGACGGCCGCGCCGTTGCCGAGCAGGAACTGCGACAGGTGCATGTACTGGCTGCGGTACCCGTCGGCGTGCTGGATGGTGACCGTGTGCCCGCCCGTGCCGTTGTACGGGATGTTCTGGACGGTGCCCGCGCCGCAGGCGGGCAGGCGGGTGCCGACCGGCATGCCGAAGTCGACCCCGCCGAGCGAACCCCGGTTCAGGTGGTCCTGCCAGGTGCCGGTGACGGGGTACGCGGCGAACGGGTTGTAGATGGCGGGCGCGGCGAAGGCGCGGCCGGGGACGGCCAGCCCGGCCAGGGCGCCCGCGCCGAGGGCGGCGCCGAGCAGCAGCGCGCGGCGGTCCACGCCGGCGGCCGCCCGGCCGTCGCCACAGCATCCGGGTGGGTCGAGCTGGTCCATCACGTGCTCCCTGCTGGTCGGGCTGCGCCGGTCGAGGCAGTGACAATACATAGCCAAGGTTGAATCTGTCGACCGCGTCGCCGAACGTGTGCCGGCGCCCCCGCCGGATCGCTCAGCCGCCCGGGCAGCGGTTGTCACCGCCGCTGTGCTCCTGGCAGGTCGTCGGTGCCGGGACGGGCGCGGCCGGCGGCCTGAGCGTCCGGACGGCGTCCGCGGCCGCCGGCGTGAGCACCGCCGCGATCACGACGGCCAGGAACAGGTAGACCAGTGCGGTGCGGGGGTACCGGCAGCCGAACGCCACCAGCGCGATGACGACCGGCCCGCCCGCCGCCGCCGCGGCGAGCAGCAGCAGCGCCCGGGCGGAGCGGCGCCCGATCTCCGCCGCCCGGCCGCCCCCGTTCGAGTGGTGGTCGGCCCACCCCTCCATGCCGAGGGTGAAACACCACCACAGCAACGCCAGGGAGGTCACCACCCAGAGCACCGTCAGGAGCACGACGGCGTAGCGGGGTCGGGCGGCGGGGGTCGGCGACGTCATGCCGTACAGCCTGACCGAGCCGGAGCCGTGGGACGTGAGCCCGGGTACTCACCGCGTCCGGCGGCCCGCCGGTGTGGTGGGGGGGGGGGCCCCACCCCCCGGGGGGGGCCCCGGCCCCCCCCGCGCGGGGGGGGGGGGCGCACCCACAACACCCCCCAAGCCCCCGGG
>NZ_JBFABA010000002.1:17704-355053 GCF_040640115.1 Micromonospora sp. NPDC023644
ACGTCTGGCCGTACCGCCTGCCCGTGGGGGTGCCGTGGGACGTGAGCCCGGGTACTCACCGCGTCCGGCGGCCCGCCGGTGCGGTCGCGAGGGCGACCGCACCGGCGGGCGTGGCCACGTCAGCGACGGGCCGGGCGGGGCGGTCCGCTCACCATCCGCGGCACTGGCCGGAGGCCGGGCCGCCGACCGTGTTGGCCACCCCGTCGTCCACCGGCGGCGGTTGGTTGCCCACGCACCGCAGCGGCCCGTCGATCCGGTTGCCGGAGACCACGACCGGCGTGTCACCGGTGCGGCTGTCGACCACGCTGACCGGGCCGGTCACCCGCGTGCCGGCGATCAGGACCCGGCCGGTGACGCCGGTGACCGAGAGCGGGCCGTCGACCCTGCTGCCCGTCAACTCCACCACCGTCGCCCCGGTAGCGGTCACCGGGCCGTCGACGGTGGCGTCGAGCGCGACCAGCGCCGCGCCCTTCGCGACGTTGACCGGTCCGGACACCACGGCGCCCGGCGCGAGGCAGGTCACCCCACCGTTGACCGGCAGCGGACCCCGACGCTCACCGCTGACGACCTGGGCGCAGGTCTGGTCGGTGACCTCCAGCGTCACCGGCAACGTCGTCAGCGGGTTGGACGGGTCGTCGCTGGTGACGCAGAGCTGGGCCCGGTAGGTACCGGCGCCCAGCCCGGTGCTGTCCATCGAGAGCGTCACCTCGGTGGACCGGCCGGCACCGGTGCCGGCCGACGTGCGGGACGCCGTCAGCCACGGCACCTCGTCGGGCGTCACGCACGGCTGCAGGTCGGGCAGCCGGACGTGGGTGATGAACCGGGCAGCACCCTTGTCGTTCTCGACCTCGACCAAGCGGCCGGAGCGGTCGATCTCGTGGACCCCCTTGGAGCTGGTGGTCAGGATGTTGCCGTTACCGAGCGGGTGGACGCCCTGGTATCCGCTTCCGCCGGGCGGCGTGTAGACGCCGATCAGCTTGCCGTCGCGGTCCATCTCCCAGACTCCCGGGGTGGAGCCGCTGCCCCAGCTCGCCGCGAGCACGTTGCCGTTCGGCAGCTCCACGAGCTGGCCGGGCCAGCTCAGCCCCTGGAAGAAGCGGGCATTGGCGGCGGAGCCGTCCTTCTTGAAGCTGTGGATGGCGTCACTGTCGCTGGCCGAGACGAGCACGTCGTCGCCGCGGAACAGGATGCCCCACGGTCCCTTCAACCCGTCGGTCCCTGGCGCGACGAACGTACCCAGGAACTTCCCGTCGGCGTCGAACTCGACCACCGAGTTGGCGTTCGCCTGGGAGGCGACCGTCACCAGCACGGTGCCGCGCGGCGAGAGCGCGATGCCCCGGGTGTTGCCCATGACCGTCGGATCTCCCGCACCGCCGGCGGGGGCGAAGACGCGCCGGAAGCTGCCGTCCAGGCCGTGCTCGGTGACCACCGAGTTGACCTGGTCGGACATGAGGAAGCCGCTGCCGTCCGGCTTGGCGATGACCTGGAACGGCGTGTAGAGGTTGCTGGTCGGGTCGAACTTGAAGTGCGGGATGAACTGCGGGTCGATCTGCTTGCCGGTCTGCGGATCGAACGCCATCACCCCACGGGTCGCGCTGCCCGAGTTGGGGATCAGCAGGACACCGTCACGCAGGAGCTGGATCCGCTCGTCGCTCGGGCCGGCGTCCGGGTCGTCCAGCCGCCAGTCCAGCACGCCGTGCCCGGCGTTGCGTACCGCGAACTTCTGGCTGGTGACCAGCCCGGCCGGCTGCCGCGCGGAGAGCGACTTCGGTGCCACCTCGATCTTCGGTACCGGCACCACCGTCAGTTCCAGCGCGATCGTCGTCGTCGGCTGGTCCTGGTCGTTGCTGGCCAGGCACAGGTCGGCCCGGAACACGCCACCGTCGTCCAGGCCGGTCGAGTCGAGCGTGATCTGGATGTCCTGGCTCTTGAACGCGCCAAGGGTGCCCTGCGCCGGGGTCACCTTGACCCAGGTCGGCCAGGCGCAGTCGGCGCCGTCGCCGGTCGCGCGCCAGGTGAGTTCGGCGCCGCCGGCGTTGCCCACCTTGACGGTGTGGCTCTCGCTCTGCGCGACGTCCATGCTGGAGCTCAGCTCGGTCTTGTCGACCGTCAGGTCCGGGGCCGCGGGAAGGACGGCGACCGGGAAGTGAGCCTGGGCGATCGGCTGCCCGTCCGGCGCGTGCCGGGCGTCGGTGGTCAGGTTGATGGCGCCGAAGAGCCAGTTCTTGCGGGCGGTCCCGGTGACGTCCACGGTGACGGTCAACTGCTGGCTGGCGCCGGGCGCCAGGGTGAACTGCGTCGGCGCAACCGTGATCCGCGCCCCGGTCGGGGCCTGCGGCGCCACCTGGTAGGTCGCGGCCACCTTGGCCACGCTGGACACCGTCCGGGTGAAGGTGCAGACCTTGAGGCAGTGGTGCTCGACGACGGCCGGCAGGTTCAGCGTCTGCGGGTCGCCACCGGCGTCGGGGTTGGCCGCGACGAAGTTCGCGGCGGTCTCGTCGAGCACGATGCCGGTCCGGGCGGCCTGGGCCAGGTTGATCCGGCCGGAACCGATGTCGAACGCGTCGGCCGGCGTGCGGCCGTCCTCCTTGACCACCCCGTCGCGGTCCGCGGTGACCGCCAGCGCGGACCGGATCCGCGTCGGCGACCAGTCGGGGTGGAGCGCCGCCAGCAGCGCGCCGGCGCCGGCGACGTGCGGCGACGACATGGACGTGCCCTGCATGAAGGCGTACGTGGCCGGGTTGTCCTTCGCCGCCATGGTGGCGGCGAGGATGTTGCGGCCCGGGGCCGCCACGGTGGGCGCGAGCATGTCGAACTTGCTGGGTCCGCGCGAGCTGAAGTCGGCCACGACGTCGGTCCAGTCGCCGTCGCGCAGCACCTCGCTGCCGGGGTCGACGCGCACGGTGACGGGGCCGTCGGTGGCCGCCGCGTGGTCGCGCAGCCGCTGCCCGTCGGCGAGGGAGACCATCACGGCGGGGATGGTGGTCCCGGCGAGCGCGCCCATCGTGATCGGCGGGCCGCTGTACTGGTTGTGCACGACCACGCCGGTCGCGCCGGCGGCGGTGGCGTTCTTGACCTTCACGGAGAAGTCGCAGCCGCCCCGGGGCAGCAGGGCGACCTTGCCGCTGAACGCCGCTGCCGGGAACGAAACGCAGGCCTGCACGTTGTTCGCGTCGACGGCGCCGGAGTACCGGATCTCACCCTCGATGGGCGGGTTCGGCGAGTTCTCCCCGATGACGGCGGCGATGCCGGTGAGCGCCGCCGGGACGGGCGTCGGGCCCGTCACGTCGAGCCGGTGGGCGATGACCCGCTCGTGGCTGACCGCGGCCACGGACATGTTCCACGGCGCGGTCTTCGCGACGGTGCTGGCGCCCGGGCCGCTGTTGCCGGCGGAGGCGGCGACGAAGATGCCGGCCGAGTACGCCTCCAGGAACGCCTGGTCGACGAGGTCCTTCCACGGGTCGTCGCGACCGGAGATCGAGTAGTTGAGGACGTCCACGCCGTCGGCGATCGCCTGGTCCACGGCGGCGATCGTCGCCGAGGAGAGGCAACCGAGGGCCATGCAGACCTTGTAGGAGATGACGTTGGCCCGCGGCGCGACCCCGGAAACGGTGATCTTGTGCGTGCTGGTGCCGACTGTCATGGTCGCCTCGTGCCGGTTGCCGGCGGCGGTCGAGGCGGTGTGGCTGCCGTGGCCGTTGTCGTCCCGGGCGTCGGTGCCGACCATCGACCAGGCGCCGATCAGCTTGTCGTTGCAGATCGCCTTGTGCTGGGGATGGGTCGGGGCGCAGACGCCGGTGTACGTGCCCGCGCCGTACGGGTTGGTGTGCCGGTAGCCGCCGCCGTCCACGGCCGCGAACGACGGGTGCTCGGGGTTGATGCCCGAGTCGAGGATCCCCACGATGGCACCCTCGCCACGGGTGCCGACGTTCTCCGCCGTCCTGCCCTCCCACACCGCGGGCGACTGGATCAGCGCGTTGCTGGTGTCGGTCGTCAGCTCCAGGACCTCGTCGGGTACGACCGCGCTGACCCCCGGCAGGCCGGACAGGTGCGCCGCCTCGTCCGCGCTGACCTCGACCGCCAGGCCGTTGACCACGTTGCGGTAGATGTGGGCGACGCGCACGGAGCGCCCCAGGGCGGCCTCCATCTCGTCCACCAGGGTGTCCTGCCGCTGCGCCAGTTCCCTGGCGTAGCGGGTGCTCGCCGCGGACCGGGTGTCGACCCTGCCGGCGCGCGCCCTGGTGCCCCGCGTGGCGGCCACCAACGACGGCTTGTCCATCTTGACCAGCCAGAGCCCGCTCGCCGGCTGCGGCTGGCCGGACGCAGGTCGAGGCGGCGCCTCGGGTGCCTGCCGGCTGGCCGGCAGCGGTGCGCGGGAGGGCGCCGCGGCGGCGGGCACGGGGGCGACGGCGAGCAGCATGGTGCTCGCCGCGGCCGCCGCGACCAGACGGGCCGGTGCCCGCCAACGGGAGGGGAACGTTCTTCGGGCAGGCTGTGCCACGGTGAGCTCCTAGGTCACTTCAGCGGCGCGATGGGGGTCCCGCTGCCTCGCCAGAGCCGGGGAGTGCCTGGTGCGGCTGGATGCGATCGTGTGAAACCTAGGTGATCACGAGGACCGAGGCAATGGTGTACGTCCATCCGTGCACCTCACCGGCGCCGCCGGCCGGTCGTGAGGAACACCCGCCCGGCTGTCGGCTCGCCGGTGTCGGCGTGGCGGGCGCGCCCTCCGATAGGGTCGGGCCGACTCAGTGACGTGGCAGGCCGAGAGTGACGAGCAGGTCTTCGTGCAACTGGAACCAGACGACGTGGTAGGACGCGAGGTCGTCCGTCACGTACTCCGACGCTCCGGACGCCGCGCGGGTGAGGGCGTGGGTGAGGCGGGCTCGGTAGCGCTGGAAGCGCGGCAGCGCCACGGCCAGCCGCACGCAGACGACGTCCGCCCGCCGGTGGAACTCGGTGAGTCGGTCCAGGACCCGGCGGTCGTGGGCGGGATCGGCGTGGTCGTTGGGGATCGCGAGCCCGCCAACGGATCGCATCTGCCAGGCGGTGCAGAGATCGAGCAGCTCGGGGTTGAGCAGCAGAAAATCGTCGTACGCCGTGGCCACGGCGGCGCGGGCGCCGGCGGTGTCCAGCTCGACGGCGACGCGTTCGGCGTCCGCGGCCCGGCCCGCCCCGGTGAGACCCCATCCGCCGAAGTCGCCCGGAACACGCGTGACCAGGCCGGCGACCGCCAGATCGATCAGCTCCGACTCGACATCGGACTCGGACAGCCCGGTCGCCTCGGCCACCCGCCCGGGACTCGCGAACCCGATGCAGCGCAGGGTGTGCAGGACCAGCAGGTCCGTACTGGTCGGATGAGGCAGGCATGGCACCACGACAGGCTACCCGCATGACCTGGATCCACCCGCTGTCGGCGGAGGTCGGCGAGTCAGCCGACGTGCTCGGCGGCAAGGGACACGGCCTCGTCGTCCTGCGACGCCTCGGCCTGCCCGTACCGCCCGGGTTCGTCATCGGCACCGCGGCCTGCCGCGCCTTTCTCCGCGACGGGCGCCTGCCCGACGGCCTCGAGGCCGAGTTGGCCTTCGCCGTCGCCGGTCTGGAGTCCGCCACCGGGCGACACCTCGGCGGGCCGGACCGGCCGTTGGTGGTGTCGGTCCGCTCGGGCGGCGGTGCCCCAATGCCCGGCATGATGAGCACGACGCTGAACCTGGGCCTCACCGCCGCGGCCACGGCGGGGCTGGCGGCCGAGACGGGCGACCCACGGTTCGCGCTCGACTCGCGCCTGCGGTTCCTGTCCAGCTTCGCCTGCACCGTGCTCGGGCTGAGCGCGGAACGGCTGGACGCGGTCGTACGCGAGGCGACCCGCCGCGCGGCCGGCGGTGCGCAGGCGCGTCTCACCGCGGCGATCCGGGGCGTGGAGGCGCTCGTTCGCGAGCAGGCCGACGCGGCGGTCCCGGACGATGCGGCGCGGCAGTTGCGGATGGCCGTCCGGGCCGTCCTCTCGTCCTGGCACACGCCGCGCGCCACGACCTACCGCGACCTGCACGGCATACCGCACGATGCCGGCACGGCCGTCACCGTGCAGGCGATGGTGTTCGGCAACCGCGACGAGAACAGTGGCTCCGGCGTCGCGTTCAGTCGGAATCCCAGCACCGGTGAGCCGGTTCCCTTCGGCGAGGTGCTGTTCGGCCGCCAGGGCGACGACGTCGTCTCGGGGAGGTCGACGACCCGGCCGCTGCCGGACCTGACCGAGCGGGAACCGGCGGTGTGGGCCGACCTCCTGGCGGCCATGACTCGGATCGAGGGGCACCACCGCGATGCCTGTGGGGTGGAGTTCACCTACGAGACAGGCCGGCTGTGGCTCCTCCAGGTGCGCCCCGGTGGCCTCGCCGGACGCGCCGCCGTTCGTGCCGCCGTCGACCTGGCCGACGAGACGGTGATCAGTCGCCGCGAGGCCGTGCTCCGGGTGTCCCCGCAGCATCTCCACCACGCTCGCGCGCCCCGGATCGATCCGACGGACGGGATCGACGTGGTCGTCCGTGGGCTGGGAGCCTGCCCGGGCGTCGCGGTCGGCAGGGTGGTGACCACCTCCGACCGGGCGGTCCGGATGGCTGGCGGCGGCCCGGTCATCCTGATCCGTCCCCACACATCCCCGCTGGACATGCACGGCCTCGCCGCCGCCGCGGGAATCGTCACCGCCCGCGGCGGCCCGGCCAGTCACGCCGCGGTGGTGGCGCGGGCGATGGGCAAACCGGCGGTCGTGGGAGCCACCGGTCTCACGGTCGACGTCGCCGGCGCCTGCGTGCGCGCCGGCGGACGGACCTTCCCGGAAGGCACGCTCGTCACCGTCGACGGGGCCGGCGGAGAGGTGGTCGTCGGCAGCCCTCGTGTCGTCACGGCCCCGGACGTCCACCTGCGCCGCCTGCTCGAATGGGCCGACGAGTGCTCGGGGGACGACTCGGACCGCGACGACACGCAGCGCCTGGCGGCGGCCCATGCCGCCCTTCGGCACGCCTGACCCCGGTTCCGGCGCCACCGGTCCGCCGGCGGCTCCTGACGGCGGGGTCGGTCGGCACCGGAGACTTCCTGGCGGCATCCGCCTCCCTCATGCGACGGTCCGCGCTCCTAGTGAGGGCTCGGCTGTCGGGCCACCTGGTCGCCGCGGCCGACGCCGGCCTCGAGCTCTCTCATTCTGAAGCGGAAGTCCGCCAGGTCGCTGTCGTGGAACCGCCAGAAGAACCAGGACGGCATCCGTGGCTGCTGCCGTCGGATGTGGAACAGCACGTCCTGGATCTGCCGGGCGAACCCGACGAACTCCGGCCCGGACACCGCCGGCGGGGAGCCCGCGTCCGCGCTGACGGCCCGCAGCAGGCCGAGGACGCGGGTGCGCTCGTCGGTGTTCGACATCTGCGCTCGGTAGGTGTCCACGCACAGCAGCAACAGGCCCAGCGAGGGGATCAGCCACCCGCTGATCAGCTGGACGACCGTGCTGCCCTCGGCGATGGCCAGCAGGACTCCGACCGCGCACCAGAGCACCACCACGGCGATCATGAGGTGGGCGAACCGGCGACGCACGCGCGAGCCCCAGGCGAGGTTCTGCTCCAGACAGAACAGGACGTCGAGGGGTGCGGGAAGCGCCGCGACGAGGTAGTAGTCGCGCAGTCGTTCCTCCCGGCCGCGAAACCGGCGGCTGAGCCGACTCACCTCGTCCTCGGACAGCCGGTCGCCGACCGCCACCTGGTTCCACGGCAGGCCGAACAGCCTGACGTCGAACATCTCCTGAAGGGTGGCGCTCGTCCGCAGGTGCCGGCCCGCCCACGGAACGATCGCCGTCGCGTAGACCACCGCCCATGCCGCGCCGACGAGCGCCACCGGCGCGGCGGCGGCCGGGAACGCCACGGTCAGCAGGCCCAGGGCGGCGACCACCGCCGAGAGCACGAGGCTCAGCGCCTGCGCGTGCTGGGTGCTGCGGTGGACCACCGCGATGGCGCGGAGCAGGGTCAGGGACGGCTCGTCGTTCTGCCGTCGCGCGATCGGCCGAGAGACCGACACCTGTCCTCCCCGGAGCCCGACACCGCCTGCGATCTCCGATCCGGCGCGCCGGCGCCGGTCGACGACGAGCCGGGCTCGACGAGCCCCGCACCCATCGCGACCGTCACGGTACCGTCTGTGCGCGAGGGTTGTACATCGTCGCCCTGCGCCGCCGTCGTCGTCCGCGCGGTCGCCGCCTCCGTCGCCCGCGCGCTCAGCCGGCGGGCTTCGGGCGCGTCCTCATCGCCGGGTCAGGTCGGCCAGCCAGCGGTCCAGGGCCGCCGGGGAGCGGAACAGCAGCACCGGCGGTTTGGCCGGGTCGGCCTGCCAGGCGCGCATCCGCCGCCGGGCCCGGCCGAACGCGGTGACGTGCCACACCAGGATCGAGTCCCGGGACAGCACGCTGCCCAGCGACTCGCGGTTGCCGTTGCAGATCTCCTCGCCGCTCAGCAGCCGGTGCACCGTGCGCCGCAGCAGCCGCCAGAAGGAGAGCCAACGCGGATAGTCCAGGCCGACGACCAGGTCGGCGCGGGCCAGCACCACGTCCCGCCACCCGTGGTACGCCCCGTCCAGGATCCAGCGGTCGCGCCGGCAGATCGCCTCGATCCGGCTGTGCTGCTCCGCGACCGGCACCTCGACCCAGCCGGGCTGCCACAGCAGGTCGTCGACCGGATACCACGGCAGCCCGAGCCGCTCGGCCAGCCGTGCGGCCAGGGTGGACTTGCCGGCGCCGTACACCGCGTAGACGAGGATGCGGGCCGGTGCGGTCATCGCGGCAGCGTACGCCGTCGGTTGGTCGGGCGCGCGGCGCGATCCCGCCGGGTGCCCGGTCGTCCGCCGCGGCCCACCGGCACGTGGCCGCACGGCGGGCCGCGGCCGGGCGGCGGGACCCGGGTCATACACTCACCCCCTGGTCACGCGGCCGGACGCGGTCGACGTCGGGGGCGGCGAGCCACCCGAGCGGGGGCGGCCCCGGGGGCGGTCACCGGCGTCCCGGTCGGCCAGGAGTGGGTCGCCGGTTCGCGGACCGGCAGCGGTGCGCCAGAGGGGCGGGCCGGCATCGAAGGGACTGCTGGTGGGGCGACGAGGCAACGGGAGCCGGCGGCTGCGGGTCGCGGCGGGGACGGTCGCCGTCCTGGCCGCCACGACGGCCCCCGGTGCGGCCGCGGCCGATCCGTCACCCGCTCCGGTCCCCGGGACGCCGGTGTGCGAGGTGCGTGGTGGCCGGCTGAGCGAGATCTCCGGGATGGCCACCACGGACCGCGGGTTCGTCATGGTCAACGACGGGGCGGACGACGAGGCCCGCCGCCGGATCTTCTTCCTGGACGACCGGTGCGCCGTCGTCCGGACGGTGTCCTATCCGTCCCGTCCACGCGACACCGAGGATCTCGCCGTCGGCGCGGACGGCACGGTGTGGGTGGCGGACATCGGGGACAACGACCGCTCCCGGCAGACGATCGCGGTGTGGAAGCTCCCCCCGGGAACCGACCGGCCGGTGTTGTACCGCATGGCGTACCCGGACGGCCCGCACGACGCCGAGGCACTGCTCGTGACCGACGACGACCGCCCGGTGGTGGTGACCAAGTACTCGGCCACCCTGTACGCCCCGAGCGCGGCCCTGCGCCCGGGCACGACGGCGCCGCTGGTGAAGGTGGGGCAGGTCCGGCTGCCCGCCTCCACCACGAGCAACCCGTTCGGGGCGCTCGGCCGGACGGCGGTCACCGGCGGCGCCACCGCACCGGACGGCCGCCGGGTGGTCCTGCGCACCTACGCCGACGCGTACGAGTTCGACGTCGCCGACGGCGACGTGGTCGCCGCGCTGACCGGCGGGACCCCCCGGGTCGTCGCGCTGCCCGACGAGCCGCAGGGCGAGTCGGTCACCTACGACCGCGACGGGCGGTCCCTGCTCACCGTCTCCGAGACCGCCGGCCGGCCGCCGGGGACGATGCCCGGGATCCTGCGCTACCCGCTGCCGGCGGCCGTCCCGTCCCCCGCGCCGACCGCCACGCCCGGTCCGACGACCCCCGCCGCCGCCGGCGCCGGGGCCGCCCGCTCCGGCGGCGGGACCTACCTCGTGGCGGCCGGAGCAGTCGGGCTGGCCCTGATCGCCGTGGGACTGGTCGCGCTGGCCCGGGCACGGCGCGCCAGGTCGCGCTGACCCGCGCGCCGGGTCGCCCTGACCGACCGCCGCGCGCCGGGTCGCGCTGACCGTCCCGGCTGCCGGGGACGCGCGCCGGGTCAGGCGCCGTCCCCGGGTGACGGGCCCGCGGCGTGGAGTCCGGTGAGCAGGGCGGCCAGCAGGTCGGTGCGCGCACCGATGCCGGCGGCCGAGACCCACTCCTGCCGGGCGTGCGCGCCCCCACCGGGCGGGGCGAGCCCGTCGATGGTGGGACGGCCGAGCGCACCGGTCGTGTTGGTGTCGGCGGCGCCGTCCGCCGGGCGGCCGGCGAGACGCTGACCGAGGCCGGCGGCGATTCCCACGACACGGTCGAGCAGGTGCGCCCCCGCCTCGTCGGGCCGCCAGGTGGGCCGGTGCGAGAGCAGCCGGGTGGTCAGCCGGGCGCGATCGCGCACCGGTCGCAGCGACTTCAGGCCGGTGAGGACGGCGTCCTCGTTCTCGGGGTCGGTGAAGCGCAGCCCGAGGTCGGCGTGGGCCTCGCCGGCGACCACGTTGGTCCGCCCTCCGCCCGCGACGGTGCCGGCGTTGAGCAGGACCGGCCGGTCCGCGACGAGTGCGCGGACCCGCACGAGCTGGTCGACGAGCTCGTCGATGGCGTTGACGCCGGCGTCGGGGTCGAGCGCGGCGTGTGCCTCGACCCCGGTGACCTCGATGCGGACCCGGGTGCTGCCGCGCCGGCCGGTCTTGAGGTCGCCGCCGGGGTGCGGCGGTTCCAGGCCGAGCACCGCGCGGGCCCGCGCCGCCTCGGCCCGGACCAGCCCGGTGGCGGTGGGCGAGCCGGTCTCCTCGTCGGCGACGACGACGACCCTGATCTCGGGGTGCGGGGCGCCCTGCCGCGCGACGCGGGCCGCCGCCGCGAGCAGTGCGACGATCCCGGCCTTGGTGTCGTACACGCCCGGGCCACGGACGGTGTCTCCCTCGACGGACCACGGCATGGTGGACAGCGTGCCGACCGGCCAGACGGTGTCGTAGTGGGTCAGCAGCAGCACCGGGCCGCCCGGGACCCCCCGCGCCGGAAGGGTCCAGACCAGATGGTCGCCGCCGGGGTGCGACTCCCGGGCGGTGTCGAAGCCGGCGTGCGCGGCGTCCGCGTCGAGCACGTCGGCCAGCGCGGCCAGCGCCCGGCGGTCACCGGTCGGTGACTCGTGCAGCGTGTAGCGGTGCAGCGCGGCGAGCGCGCCATTGAGCTCCGGCGATGAGTACGACACATACGGACACTATGTTCGGCCCGACACCTTGTCAACGAGCGCATAGTGCGGCAGCCTGAGGGACATACGATCGCTATCTTTCGAGGGGTGAGTCGATGGTCGGTGACACCCGCAGGATCGTGGCCCGTGACCTCGCCGGGCTCGCCGAGTGGACGGCGGCATCGGCGCTCTACCGGGCCGTCTTCGGTTACGAGGGCCCCGAGCACGCCGTCAGCCCCCGCCTCCTGGCCGCGCTGCGCGAGAACGCCGGCACCGCGGTCGGCGCGTTCGACGAGGACGGCTCCCTCGTCGGCTTCTGCTACGGCTTCACCGGAGTCGAGCACGGCGAGCTCTACCACTACTCGCAGGCCGCGGTCGTCGACGCGCGGGCGCAGGGGCGCGGCGTCGGCCGCCTGCTCAAGCACGCCCAGGCCGACGCCGCACGGCGCGCGGGCGCGCACACGATGCGGTGGACCTTCGACCCGTACGCGCTGCGCAACGCCCACTTCAACCTGAACGTGCTGGGCGCCGTCGGGATCCGGTTCCTGCCCGACTTCTACGACGACGGCGGCAGCGACCGGGTCCTGGTCCGGTGGGACCTCGACCGGGCCGGGGACGCCAGCCCGACGCCCGCGCCCGCCCCCGGGCACGCGGCTGTGGACTCGCCCGCCGACGACCGTACCGCCGCGCCGGGGCCCGACGACCGCGCGCGGCTGCGCCGGGAGCTGGCCGGCCGGTTCGCCGCGGGCGGGCGGCTCGTCGGCGTAAGGCGGGCGGACACCCCCGGCCGCGTCAGCTACCTGTTCGAACGGGACGAGGCATGACCATGACGAGATCGACGCCCGCGGAGCGCTTCGACCGCAACGTGCAGCGCAGGTCGGCGCAGGTGCTCAAGCAGCGGGTCCTGGAACAGCAACGCGCCGAGTTCGCCAGGGCGCTGGCGTGGGCCGCCGGGCAGGACGCGATCGAACGGGCCGCGGCGCTCATCGTGTCGGCCCGGCGCCGGTACCTGCTCGGCCACGGCAAGTCGCTCGGCTACGCGTCCCTGCTCGCCGCCGACCTCAGCGCCGGGCTCTCCGGCGTCCACCTCGTCGACGACGCGGCGCTGCGCTCCCTCGACGTGCTCGGCGACATCCGGCAGGGCGACCTGCTCGTGGCCGTCTGCATGGCGCGCTACCGGCGCGAGACCATCGACGTCGCCGCCGCGTACGTCCGCCACGGCGGTCGGCTGGTCCTCGTCACCGACGCCGAGGACGCGCCGTTGGCCGACAGCGCCGCCGCCCGCATCGTCATCGGCACCGACAGCGCCTCGTACGCCAACTCCCCCACCTCGGTGGTGCTCGCGCTGCACCTGCTCGCCACCCTGACGATCGCCAGCTCGAAGGGGGCCGGGCGCCGCCTGCGCGAGCGCGACGCCCTCGCCGCCGAACTCGGCCTCTACGCGGAGCAGCCGTGACCGGCCGGAGGCGGATCGAGGTGGTGGAGCTGCGCCGGGTCCGCCTGCCGCTCGTGCACCGGTTCCAGACCAGCTCCCACGCCAAACGCGAGCTGGAGCACGTCCTGGTCACGCTCACCGACACCGAAGGCGCCGTGGGGTGGGGCGAGATCGCGTCGCCGAGCGGCCCGTTCTACGGCGCCGAGACCGTCGAGAGCTGCTGGGCCGTCGCCCGTGACCACCTCGCGCCGCTGGTCCTGCGGACCGCCTGGGAGCACCCGGCGGACCTGGCCGCGGCGCTCGGCCGGATCCGGGGCAACCACTTCGCCCGCGCCGGGTTCGACGTCGCCGCCTGGGCACTCTGGTCGGCCGCCGAGGGCACCTCCCTCGCGCACGCGCTGGGCGGCACGCGCGGCAGCGTCGAGGCGGGCGTCTCCCTGGGCATCGAACCCACCGTCGACGACCTCCTCGCGCAGGTGCGGCTGCGGGTCGACGAGGGCTACCGCAGGATCAAGCTCAAGATCGCGCCCGGCTGGGACGTCGAACCGGTGCGGGCCGTCCGCGCGGCGCACCCGGACGTACCGCTGCACGTCGACGCCAACGGCGCCTACCAGGACGTCCCCGAGCACCGGGCGGTGCTGGCGGAACTCGACGGCCTGGGCCTGCTGATGATCGAGCAGCCGTTCGCCCCCCGGGCCCTCGTCGCGCACGCCGCCCTCCAGGACCGCATCGACACCCCCGTCTGTCTCGACGAGTCCGTGGAGGAGGTGGACGACCTCGTCACCGCGCTCCGCCTGGGCGCCGTACGCGTCCTCAACGTCAAGGTCTCGCGGATGGGTGGGCTGACCCACGCCGTCCGGGCGCACGACCTCGCGCGCGAGCACGGCGTCCCGGTCTGGTGCGGCGGCATGCACGAGTTCGGGATCGGACGGGCCGCCAACGTCGCGCTGAGCGCACTCGCCGGCTTCACGCTCCCCTCGGACGTCTCCGGCTCCGACAAGTACTACGCCCGTGACGTCACCACCCGCCCGATCGTGAGCACCGACGGGCTCGTCGAGGTGCCCACCGCGCCCGGGCTCGGGTGGGACGCCGACCTGACGTACATCGGGGAGAGGACCACCGACCGGCTCGTGCTGCGCGCCGACGGCGCGACGTGACGCTCCCGGCGCGGCGGCCACCCGGGTAGCCTGACCGGCACCATGGACGGTCACCGATTCGCCGTGTCCCGGCTCCTGCCGCCGCCCGGGCTGCCCCGGGCCATCGCGTACCAGTCCGCCATGGTCGCCGTCGGCAGCGGCACCTTCCTCACCGGCAGCATCGTCTTCTTCACCGAGGTCCTCGGGCTCAGCGCGGTGCAGATCGGGGTGGGCTTCTCGATCGCCGGGCTCGCCGGGGTGCTGACCTCGCTGCCGCTGGGCGCGCTGGCCGACCGGATCGGCGGGCAGCGGTCCTGGGCCGTCGGCGCGCTCGGTTCGGCGCTGACGTTCGCCGCCTATCCGCTCGTGACGTCGTTCGCGGGCTTCGTGGTGCTGATGGTGGTGGCCGCCGCCACCGACTCGTTCGCCAACGCCGGACGCACCATCTACACCGCCGACGCCATGCCGGCCGGGGACCGGGTGCGGACGATGGCCTACGCGCGCTCGTACCTCAACGCCGGGTTCACCGCCGGCACCGGGCTCGGCGCCCTCGCGCTGGCGTTCGACTCCGCCGCCGCGCTCGTCGCCATGGTGCTGCTCAACGCGGCGTTGTCACTGCTCAACGCCGGCCTGGTGACCCGGCTCCCGGCCGCCCCGGTGGTGCGCCACGACCGGGCGGCCACCGCCTCGCGGTGGGCGGTCCTCAAGGACCTCCCCTACGTCACGACCGCCGCGCTCCTCGCCGTCATGATGTTCCACGCGGTGATCCTCGTCGAGATCCTGCCGCTCTGGGCGATCACCCACACCGACGCCCCCAAGCCGCTGCTCGGCGCGATGCTGGCCCTCAACACGGTGCTGGTGATCACGTTGCAGGTGCCGGCGGCGCGCGGCGCGGACTCGCTTCCCGGCGCGGCCCGCCTGATCCGCCGGGGCGCCCTGGTCACCGCGGTCGCCTGCCCGGTGGCCGCGCTCGCGGGCCGGACCGGCGGCGCGTGGACCGTCGTCGCGCTCCTCGGCGTCGTGGTGCTGGTGACCACCACCGAGTTGTGGTTCTCGGCGGCGCTCTGGTTCGTCCAGACCAACGTGCCGCCCGCCTCGTCGCGCGGGGTGTACCTCGGCACGGCACAGACGATCAGCTCGACGGCGGACGTCTTCGCGCCGGTCGGCCTGACCCTCCTCGCGATCCAGACCGGCGGCTGGGGCTGGTGGGTCGTCGCGGCGATCTTCGTGGGTTGCGCGCTCGCCGCCGGCCCAGCTGTCGGCTGGGTCGCCCGCACGCCCCGGATCGGCGGGGGCGACGCCGCGCCGCCGGGGGCGTCCACACCGGACTCCGAGCCCGTCGTACGACCCACCTCCGCCTGACGTCGGAAGATCGACCGATCCTTGACACGGAATCGACGTGGCTGAAATCCTTCCCGGCGAAGGGGGTCCGATGAGCGCTGACGACGACACCCGGACGTATGCCGTGGTCGTGAACGACGAGGAACAGTTCTCGATCTGGTGGGACGACCGGGAGCTGCCCGCCGGCTGGCGGCGCGAGGGCTTTACCGGGTCGCGCAGCGAGTGCCTCGCCCGGATCGACGAGGTGTGGACGGACATGCGGCCGCTGTCGTTGCGGCGCTGGATGGACGAAAACGCCGCCACCGGCTGACGCCGCACCGGACGAGGGCGCATGAACGACAGCTTCCAGCGGTATCCGGCCCTCGCCGTGCAACGCGGGATGGTGCTGCAGACCCTCCGGCAGCCCGCCGGCGGGGTGGACGTCCAGCAGGTCACGATGAGGTGGGACGCCCCGCCGGACCGGGACGCCTTCACCGCCGCCTGGCAGGCCGCGACCCGGCGGCACGCGGTGCTGCGCACGGCCTTCGAGGTCGACGGCGACCACGGCGTGGTGCAGGTCGTCCGGCCCACCGTGGCGCCGGACCTGCGGTGGCGGGAGACGGCGCTCGACGACTTCCTCCCCACCGACCGGCACGAGCCCTTCGACGTCGCCCGGGCGCCCCTGCTCCGGGTCACCACGCTGGGCGACCAGCACGTCGTGCTCACCTTCCACCACGCGATCCTCGACGGCCGCTCCACCCGGATGCTGCTCGACGAGGTCCTCGCCGACTACGCCGCGCGGCGCGCCGGCCGGCTGCCGGACCCGCCCCGCCGCCCGCCGTTCGCGGACTTCGTGCGCTGGTGGGGCGGCCGCGACCCGAGCGCCGACGACACCTTCTGGAAGGGATACCTCGCCGGCGCCCCGACGCCCCGGGCGCTCCCGGGCCGCCTCGACGCGGACCCCGGCGCGCGCGGCGTGCCGGCCTCGCACGAGGTCGCCCTGACCCGAGCGGACTCCGACCGGCTCCGCGCCACCGCCGCCGCAGTCGGCGTCGGGGTCGGCGCCGTGGTCCACGCGGCCTGGGCGCTGCTGCGCGGGGGCTACGGCGGGGTCGACGACGTCACCTTCGCGGTCACCAGGTCGTGCCGGTACGACAGCGTCCCGGACGCCGACCGGATCGTCGGGCTGCTGCTCAACACGGTGCCGCTGCGGGTCCGGCTGGATCCGGGGTGGACGGTGCGGCGACTCCTCGCCGACGTGGCCGACCGGATCCGGGGAATCCGCGAGCACCAGCTCACGCCGTTGCACACCATCCTCGACCGGGCGGGCCTCACCTCCGACACGCCGCTGCTGGACAGCCTGCTGGTGTTCGAACGGCAGCGGCTGGCCACCGCCCTGGCCGAGAGTGGGCCGGAGGCGGCCCGGCGCTCGGCGCGGGTGCACCGCATGCCCGGCTACCCGCTGACGGTGCACGCCTTCGACGAACCGGAACTGCGCCTGGGCGTGGTGTGGGACGACACCAGGCTGCTGGACGCGTCGGCGCGGCGGATCCTCGCGCAGTTGCACCACACCGTGCGCGAACTGGCCCAGCGGCCGGACGCCCGCCTGACCGACCTGGATCTCGGCGCCGCCGGGGAGGCGCCGCTGCGTGCCGCCTGGAACGCCACCCGGCGGCCCTACCCCCGCGACGCCTCCGTCCCCGAGGTCTTCGCGGCCCGCGTGGCCCACGACCCGGCTGCCACCGCGCTGGTGGTCGGCGACCGCGCGACCGGGTACGCGGAGCTGGACCGGACGGCCGACCGGCTGGCCTGGACGCTGCGCCGGCACGGCGTGACCGGGGAGGCCCCCGTCGCCGTGCTGCTCCCCCGGGGCGAACCCCTGATCCGGGCCCTGCTGGGCGTGCTCAAGGCCGGCGGGGCCTACCTGCCCGTGGACGCGGCCGCCCCACCGGCCCGGATCGCGGGCCTCCTCGCCGCCAGCGGCGCCCGCCTGCTGCTGACCACCGGCGAGGCCGCCGCCGGCCTGCCCGACCTGGGGCCGGTCCGGGTGCTGGACGTCGACGCGCCGGCCGGGGAACCGGCGCCGCCCGGCCCGCCGCCGGGGCGGATCCACCCGTCGCAGCTCGCCTGCGTCCTGCACACCTCCGGCTCGACCGGCACACCCAAGCGGGTCGGGATCACCCACCGGGGCGTGGTGCGGCTGGTGACCGACCCGGACTTCGCCACCCTCGGCCCCGGCGAGCGGGTGCTCCAGTTCGCCCCGACCGCGTTCGACGCGTCCACCTGGGAGATCTGGGGCGCGCTGCTGACCGGCGCCACGGCGGTGGTCGCGCCGCCGGACCCGGTGGACCTCACCCGACTGACCGCGCTGATCCGCGCCGGCGGGGTCACGGTCGCCTTCCTCACCGCCGGGCTCTTCCGGCAGCTCGCCGAGGAGGACGTCACGGCGCTGGCAGGCGTCCGGCAGCTGCTCACCGGCGGGGACGTGGCCGACCCGGGCGCGGTCCGCGCCGTGCTCGCCGCGCGCGGCGGGCTGCCGCTGGTCAACGCGTACGGGCCGACCGAGAACACGACGCTGACCAGTTGCCACCTGATGAGCGGCCCCGGCCCGGTGGGCGACCGGGTGCCGATCGGCCGCCCCGTGCCGCAGACCACCGTCCACGTGCTCGACGACTGCGGTCGGCCGGTGCCGGTCGGGGTCGCGGGCGAGCTGCACACCGGCGGCGACGGGCTGGCCCGCGGCTACCTCGGTGACCCGGCGGCGACCGCCGGGGCGTTCGTGCCCGATCCGGAGGTGCCCGGCGGGCGCCTCTACCGGACCGGTGACGTCGTCCGCTGGCGCGCGGACGGGGTGCTGGAGTTCCTCGGCCGCCGCGACGACCAGGTGAAGATCCGGGGGTTCCGGGTCGAGCCGGGCGAGGTGGAGGCGGTGCTCAGGGCGCACCCGCAGGTCGCCGCGGCGGCGGTGTGCGTCCGGGGCGACGGGCCGGAGCGACACCTTCTCGGCTACGTCACGCCGGCCGGCGCGGCGGTCCCGACGCCGGCGAGCCTGCGTGACCACGTCGCCGCCCGGCTGCCGGCCCACCTGGTGCCGGCCGCGTTCGCCGTCCTCGACCGGCTGCCGCTGACCGCGTACGGGAAGATCGACCGGGCGGCGCTGCCGGCGCCCGACCCCGCCGAGCGGGATCCGGACGTCGCCGGGCCCGCCTCGCCGACCGAACACCGGCTGGCCGGGCTCTGGGCCCGGCTGCTGCCCGGCGGGCGCCCGCCCGAGAGCATCGGGCGGGAGAGCAGCTTCTTCTCCCTCGGCGGCAACTCGCTGACGGTCACCCGGCTGATGTTCCGGATCCGCGAGGCGTTTGGCGTGGAGCTGGGCGTGGGCCCGTTCTACCAGGCGCCGACCCTGGCCGCGACGGCGGCGGCGATCGACGCGGCGACCGGATCGGCGCCGGGCGGGCGGGCGGCGACCGGGCCGGCCCTGCGCCGCCGCGACCGGGCCGCGCACCGGACCGGGCAGGACCGGCCCGCGCACCTGGCCCGGCTGACCGACGGATGGGCCCTGTGGCGGACCGTCTGCCTGCGGGGCGCGGGACTCCCGGTCGACCTGCTGGCCCCGCTCGGCGACGCGGAACTCGCCGCCGCCGCGGACGGCGTGGTGGCGGCCCGGGCCGCCAGGGACCCGGCCGGCATCGCCCACGCCGAGGCGGCGTACGCGGCGGCGTACCCGGCGGCGGTCGGCCGGCTCGCGGGCGCGCTGCACGCGGTGGCGTCCCACCCCCGGTTCCGCGAGGCGGTGGCCTGGCAGAACCCGCACGCGCTGCGCACCGGCGTCGACGCGCTGCTGCGCCGGGGCCCCGGCGCCCCGACCCGCAACACCAAGCACCGCCAGCACGAGGCGCTGGTCACCAGCTACCTCCAGCGCTACTGCGCGAAGAACGACACGATCGGGTTCTTCGGGCCGGTCGGCTGGGCGCGCATCGAGCCGGGCGCCGGCGTGCGGGTCGACCCGGCGGACCCACCGGCGCTGCTCGCCGGGCGGACGGTCTACCTGGAGGGGTGGGCGGTCGCCGCGGTGCTGGCCCCGTACGCGGTCCGGTTGCGCCCGTGGCTCGTGCCCCGCCTCATGCCCTTCCTGGAGCTGGCCGGGACGACGCTGCGGGTGCCGCTCGCCCCGCCGGTGGCGCTGACCGACGCCGAGGCGGCGGTGCTGCGCGCCTGCGACGAGGTCCGCGACGCGAACGAGGTCGCCAGCGCCGTGCTGGCCGACCCGGGGTCGGGACTGCGCTCGACGCGGGAGGTGCACGAGGTGCTGGAGACGTTGGCCGCGGCCCACCGGATCGCCTGGCAGCCGGAGGTAGCGCCGCACGACACCCGGCCGGAGCGGAGCATGCGGGCCCGGCTGGACCGGGTCACCGACGAGGCCGTACGCGGGCCCGCGCTCGCCGCCCTGGACGAGCTCTGCGCCGCCCGGGACGCGCTCGCCTCGGCGGCCGGCGACCCAGAGCGGCTGACCGGCGCGATGGCCGGCCTGGAGGCCACGTTCACCCGGCTGGCCGGGGTGCCCGCCACCCGGCGCGCCGGCACGATGTACGCCGGGCGGACCCCCGTCTACGAGGAGTGCCTGCGGGCCGGCACGGTCGGCATCGGCGAGGCCGGCCTGGACGGGATCCGCGACGCGCTGGGCCTGGTGCTGGAGAGCGCCCGCTGGTTCACCGCCGCCGGTGCGGCGCTCTACCAGCGCCTCTGCGCGGACATCCACCGACGCCGCGCCGCCGAGCTGGGCACCGACGTCGTCCCGCTGGCCGACTTCTGGCTGCTGGCCGGCGAGGCGCTGTTCCACCCGCCGCAACGGCTGACCGCGCTGCTGACCGCCGCGCTGCACCGGCGCTGGGCCGACGTGCTGGCGCTGCCGGCGGGCCGGCGGCGGATCCGGCTCACGGCGGCGGAGCTGGCCCCGGCGGTGGCCGCCGCCTTCCCGCCGGGACGGCCCGGTTGGCCGACCGCGCGGCAGCACAGCCCGGACCTGATGCGGGCCAGCGACGAGTGGGTCCTCGGTGAGCTGCATCCGGGCGTCAACACCCTGCGGTACGCCACCTGGGTGGCCTACCACCCGGAGGCGGACGCGCTGCGCGCCGCGCTGGCCCGGGACGTGGGCGCCGGGGCGGTCTATCCCGCCGAGACCGGCCAGGAGGGCGGCGTGCCGACCAGGCAGAGCAACGCGTTGACCGGGCCCGACGACATCCGGTTGGTGTTCGCGCACGACTCGTTCGGGCACGACCCCCGCCGGAGCCTGCGCGTCGGCGAGTGCGACCTGGTCGCCACGGCGGGCGGGCTGCGGGTACGGTCGCGCGACGGGCGGTTCGACGTCGACCTGATGCACGTCCTCGGCGACGTGGTCGGCGCCGGGCTGTCCCAGCTCTTCCGCGTCCTGCCCCCGGCGGCGCACCAGCCGAGGGTCACCATCGACTCCCTCGTGGTCAGCCGCGAGGCGTGGACGCTCACCGCCGCCGACCTGGCCTTCGCCGACACCCGCGACGAGGCGCTGCGGTTCCGGCAGGCGCGGGCCTGGGCCGCCGCCCACGGCCTGCCGCGCCACGTGTTCCTGCGCTGCGCGGGCGAGCGGAAGCCGGTCCACGCCGACCTGACCAGTCTCGCCTCGGTCGACCTGGTGTCCCGGTCGGTCCGCCGGGCCCGTCGGCACGCCGGCGACGACGCCACCGTGAGCGTGGTGGAGATGCTGCCGGCGCCGGACCAGCTCTGGCTCACCGGGCCCGACGGCCGGTACACCGCCGAACTGCGGGTCGTCGCGGTCGACGGGCGGGGGCGCTGAGATGGCCGTCTTCGAGTTCCCGACGTCGGCCGCGCAACGGCGGATGTGGCTGCTCGACCAGCTGGACCCGGGCCAGCCGACCTACCACGTCGGATGGGCGGTGTGGCTGGACGGCCCGCTGGACGTGGCCGCGCTCGACGGGGCCTGGGCCGCGGCGGTCGCGCGGCACGAGATCCTGCGCACCACCTTCCGGGCCAACGGCGGGCGACCGATCCAGGTGATCGACGACGACGCCCCCGCGACCGCCCTCGAGGTCGTGCCCCTGGACCGGCTGCCCGAGGCGGACCGGGAGGCGGCGGCGCGCGCCGCGCTGCGGGAGCACGCCCGCACCCCGCTGCCGCTCGACCGTGGCCCGCTGACCCGGGCCACGTTGCTGCGGCTCGCCCCGCAGCGGCACGTCCTGGCGCTGGTGGCGCACCACGCGATCGTCGACGGCTGGTCGTTCCGGCTGCTCTTCGACGAGATCTCCGCCGACTACGAGGCGCTACGCGCCGGCCGGCCGCCCGTCTCGGTCGAGCCGCCCCTGCAGTACGCGGACTTCGCCCTCTGGGAGCGGGAACACACCGACGCGGGCGGCCACGCCGAGGCGGAGGACTTCTGGCCGGCCGAGCTGGCCGGCGCTCCGCCGGAGGTGCCGCTCCCGGTCGACCACCCGTACCCCGAGCGGCTGTCGCCGGCCGCCGCCGAAGTGGCGGTGCCGGTCGACGGGGAGCTGGCCGGGGCGCTGCGCCGCCTGGCCGGGGAGCGGGGCAGCACCCTCTTCGCCGTGCTGCTGACCGCGTACGCGGCCCTGCTGTCCCGGTTGAGCGGCGCGGACGAGGTGCTCATCGGCGTGCCCGTGGCCGGACGCACCCGGATCGAGACCGAGCCGATGCTCGGCCTCTTCGCCAACACCGTCGCGATCCGGGCGGCGCTGCACGGCGACCCGACGCTCGCCGAGCTGCTCGACCGGCTGCACACCGCCACCGCACGCGCCCAGGCCCACCAGGACCTGCCGTTCGCCCGGGTGGTCGAGCTGTGCCGGCCGCAGCGGCACCCGTCCCGGGCGCCGCTGGTGCAGGTGATGTGCACGGTCGAGGAGGCCCTGCCACCGCTGGAGCGGGGGGCGCTGCGCTGGCGGCCGGAGCTGGTGCCCACCGGCACCGGCAAGTTCGAGCTGGAGCTGGCCGCCGTCGCCGGCCCGGACGAGCTGACGGTGCGCCTGCGGTACCTCACCGGCCTCTTCGCCCCGGCCAGCGCGGGCCGGTTCGCCGACGCCCTGGCGGCGATCCTGGCCGCGCTGGCGTCCGCCCCGCGGACCCGCGTCTGCGACGTGGACCTCCTCTCCCCGGCGACGGCGGACCTCGTCACCCGGGTGTGGCCGGCGGCCCGGTCCGGGTCGGTCCCGCCGCCGGGGAGCACCGCGGCGGCGCTCGTGACCGGGATCGACGCCGGCGACCGGGTGGTGATCGCCGGCGACGACGCGACCCTGACCGGCACCGCGCTGCGCGGGCTCGCCGGCCGGATCGCCACCGGGCTGCACGGGCTCGGCGTACGGGCACAGGAGACCGTGGGCATCGTCCTGCCGCGGGGAGCCCGACCGCTCCCGGCGCTGCTGGGCGTCTGGTGGGTCGGGGCGGCGTACCTGCCGCTCGATCCGACCCATCCGCCGGGGCGGCTGCGCGGGATGCTCGCCGACGCCGGGGTGCGGGTGGTCGTCACCGACAGCGGCGCCGTCCCCGCGCCGCTGCTGGCCGAGCTGGCGGCGTCGGTGACCCTTCTCGACCTGGCCGGGCCGGAGCCGACCGGGGCGGAGGCCGAGCCGGCGGTGCCGCCGCCGTGCGCGGTGCCGGCGACGGCGGCGGCGTACGTGCTGTTCACCTCGGGGTCCACGGGCCGGCCGAAGGCGGTCACCGTCACCCAGGGCGCGGTGGCGCACCTGCTGCACGCGTTCCGCGAGATGGTCCCGCTGGGGCCGGCCGACCGGGTGCTCTCGGTGAGCCCGTTCGCGTTCGACATCGCCCTGCTGGACCTGCTTCTGCCGCTGCTGTGCGGGGCGTCGGTCGTGGTCGCGGGCGACGACGACGTGATCGACGGCAACCGGCTGCGACGGCTGCTCACCACGGCCGGGGCCACGATGCTCCAGGCGACGCCGACGACCTGGCGGATGCTGGTCGCGGCCGGCGGGGTGCCGGCGGGGGTGCGGTTGCGCCTCAGCGGCGGGGAGGCGCTGCCCCGGGGCCTCGCCGACGCCCTGGCGGAGCCGGGCGCCCGCCTGTGGAACCTCTACGGCCCGACCGAGACGACCGTCTACTCCACCGGGGCCGAGGTCGAGCCGGGGTCGGCGCCGCCGGACCTGGGCCCCGCCCTCGCCGGCAGCCGGGTCTACGTGCTGGACCGGTGGCTGCGGCCGGTGCCGCCGGGCGTCGTCGGCGAGGTCTGCATCGGCGGCGCGGGGGTCGGCCGGGGCTACGCCGGCGCGCCCGGCTGGACCGCCGACCGGTTCGTGCCCGACCCGTTCACCCCCGGCGGACGGCTCTACCGCAGCGGCGACCTGGGCCGGTGGCTGCCGAGCGGCCGGATCGAGCCGCTGGGGCGGGCCGACCGGCAGGTGAAGGTGCGGGGGTTCCGGGTCGAGACGGCGGAGGTCGAGGCGGTGCTGCGCGGCCACCCGCAGGTCCGCGACGCCGTCGTGACGACCGTGTCCGACGTGGAGCACGACGGCGTGCGGCTGGTCGGGTACGTGGTCACCGACCCGCCCGCGACCGACCCGCCGGCGGGGCTGGCCGAGCACGCGCGCCGGTTCCTGCCCGCGCACATGGTGCCGGCGGTCTTCGTGGCGCTGCCCGAGGTGCCCCGGACCTCCCGCGGCAAGCTGGACCTGCGCGCCCTCCCCCCGCCCGGCAGGGGCTCCGGCTCCGGCGAGGCGCCGGTCGCCCCGCGTACCCCGCTGGAGCGGGAGCTGGCGGGGCTGGTGGCCGACCTGCTGGGCCTGCCCGGCCCGGTCGGGGTCGCCGACAACTTCTTCGTGCTGGGCGGGCACTCCGTGAAGGCCACCCAGCTGATGGCCCGGGTCTGGACGGCGTACGGGGTCGACCTGCCGGTCCGCACGCTCTTCGACGACCCGACCGTGGCCGGGCTGGCCGCAGCGGTCGCCGCCGCCGGGGCGGGAGGGCGCGCGGGGTTCGACGCGAGCCCCGCCGGCGCCGCGCCGCCGGGGGCCGGCGCTCCGGCTCGGCCCGACGGCGCGGGATATCTCGACACGTTGACCGACGCCGACGTCGACGACCTCCTCGCCGGGATGGACCGGCCGTCGAGGTGGGACGGGTGAGCGCTCCGCCGCGGCCACCGGCCTGGCTGGCGGCGGCGCTCGCCGCGCTCGCCGAGGGCCACGACCCGGCCACGCTGGCGGCCTGGCGGCGGCGGGTGGACGGGGAGCTGGACCGGCTCGCCGGCCGGGTGCCGTTCCGGGTGGTGTACGACTGGCACGCGCGCGTGCTCGCCTCGACGCCCGGCGGTGACGCCGGCCGGACGGTGGGCGACCTGCTCCGCCGGGCGCTGGCCGGTGACCCGGCCGGGGCGGACGAGTGGCGCGGCGCGCTCCGGCCCGCCCTGCGCGAGCTGTACCGGGCCGCCTACCCGTACGCCGACGCCCGGGCGGTCGCGTACGCCAACGCCCACGCCTACGCGACCGCCAACGGCTACGGCCCCGACGAGGCGGTCGGGTTCGCCGCGCACTACGCCGACCTCAGCACCGGGGCCAACGCGGAGGCGTTCGCCGACGCCAACGCCATCGCCAACGCCGACGCGCTGGCGGGCGCCCTGGCGCTGGCCGACGCGCCGGCGTACGCCGGGACGCACCCGGCCGCCCTGGTGCGCGCGTACGCCCTGGCGGTGGCGCACCGGGCCGGCGCGGCGGGCGCGCCCCGCGTGCGCCGGGCGGCGTACGGACGGCTCGCCGACGCGCTGGCCGAAAGTCTGAGTCGGGTGTCGGACTGAGGTCCCCGGACCCGTCCGTCGGTCCCTGGTCTCGGCCTGTCGAGTCGTCTACTGTGGATCCACTTCGGCCGATGTCGGGTGGCGGGACTGGCCAGCGGGGAATCGAGGGGGCACACTTGCCGGACGACAACGCGATCCGTGTCCCGGCCCCCGGTCGCGTCCCACCGGCGCGGACATCCGCCGAGGTCGAGCGCCTGCCGGACCGCTCCGGCCTCCTGCCGCTCTCCTTCGCGCAGCGGCGGTTGTGGTTCCTGGAACGCCTCGGCAGGGTCGGTCACGCCTACCACATGCCCCTCGCCCTCCAGCTCGACGGCCGGCTCGACCGGGACGCGCTGCGGGCGGCCCTGGACGCCCTGGTCGCCCGGCACGAAGTCCTGCGTACCCGCATCGTGCCCGACGGCGCGGAGGCGGGCCAACGCATCGACCCGCCCGGGGACGGGTTCCCGCTGCGGCTCGACGACCTGACCGGGCACGCCGATGCCGCCGCCGCCCTGGCCCGGCTTCAGCAGGAGGAGAGCACCGCCCCGTTCGACCTGGCCGCCGGCCCGCTGTTCCGGGGCCGCCTGGTGACCCTCGCCCCGGACCGGCACGTGCTCCTGCTGACGATGCACCACATCGTCTCCGACGGCTGGTCGCTGGGCGTCCTGACCCGTGAGCTGGGGGTGCTGTACGCGGCGCACCACGAGGGCCGGCCCGACCCGCTGCCGCCGCTGCCGGTCCAGTACGCCGACTACGCCGCCTGGCAACGCCGCTGGCTCACCGACGGCACCCTGCAACGCCAGGAAACCCACTGGCGCCACACCCTCGCCGACGCCCCCACCCTGCTCGAACTACCCACCGACCGACCCCGCCCCACCGAACAGGACCACCACGGCGCCCACCTACCCGTCACCCTCGACACCCACCTCACCACCGCCCTCAAAACCCTCACCACCCGCCACGGCGGCACCCTCTACATGACCCTGCTCACCGCCTGGGCCATCGTCCTGTCCCGCCTCTCCGGCCACCACGACCTCATCATCGGCACCCCCACCGCCAACCGCCGCCGCGCCGAACTCGAAAACCTCATCGGCTTCTTCGTCAACACCCTCGCCCTACGCATCGACCTCACCGACAACCCCACCGCCACCCAACTCCTACACCGCGTCCGCGACCTCACCCTCACCACCCTCGACCACCAGGACCTCCCCTTCGAACAAGTCGTCGAAGCCGTCAACCCCACCCGCAACCTCGCCCACACCCCCCTGTTCCAGGTCATGTTCGCCTGGCAGAACAACGAGGACGTGGACCTGGACCTGCCCGGTGTCGAGGTCACCGCCCTGCCCAGCCCGTGGACCAGCGCGAAGTTCGACCTCACCCTCTCCCTGGCCGAGCACGACGGCCGCTTCACGGGCAGCCTCGAGTACGCCACCGCCCTCTTCGACACCGCCACCGCGCAGCGGCACGTCCGCTACCTGCGCCACGTCCTCACCCAACTCGTCGAAGACCCCGACCAGCCGATCGACCAGCTCACCCTGCTCGATCCGGCGGAGCGCCGCGAACTCCTCGCGGCCTGGGACGACGCGACCGCGTACCCGGCCGGGCGGACGATCCCCGCGCTGTTCGCGCAGCGGGTCGCGGCGACACCGGACGCGGTGGCGGTGACCTTCGAGGGGACGTCGCTGACCTACCGCGACCTCGACGCGCGCGCCAACCGGCTGGCCCACCACCTGCGCGAACACGGCGTCGCCTCCGACACCCTCGTCGCGGTCTGCCTGGACCGCTCACCGGAGCTGATCGTCGCGCTGCTGGCCGTCCTCAAGGCCGGCGGCGCGTACGTGCCGCTCGACCCGACCCATCCCGCCGAGCGCCTCACCGAGCTGCTGCGCGACAGCGCCCCGGTCGCCGTCCTCACCCACGGCACGACCCGCGCCACCCTCGACGGCCTGACCACCGCGCCCCTCGTCGACCTCGACGCCGACGCGCACCGCTGGGCGGACCGCCCCACCACCGACCCCGACCCCGGCACCCGACCCGACCACCTCGCCTACGTCATCTACACGTCCGGCTCCACCGGCCGGCCCAAGGGCGTCATGGTCGAGCACGCCAACGTGGTGCGGCTCTTCTCGGCCACGGCCGGGTGGTTCAGCTTCGGTCCGACCGACGTGTGGAGCCTCTTCCACTCCTTCGCGTTCGACTTCTCGGTCTGGGAGATCTGGGGGGCGCTGCTGCACGGCGGCCGGCTGGTGGTCGTCCCTCGGCTGGTCAGCCGCTCCCCCGCCGACTTCCACCGACTCCTCTGCGACGAGGGCGTGACCGTCCTCAACCAGACCCCCAGCGCGTTCCGCAGCCTGATCGCCGCCCAGGCCGACAGCGCGCGGGGCCACCGGCTGCGTACGGTGGTCTTCGGGGGCGAGGCGCTGGACCCGACGATGCTGCGGCCGTGGTACGCGGACGCGCGCAACGGGCGCACCGAACTGGTCAACATGTACGGCATCACCGAGACCACCGTGCACGTGACCTACCGGCCGTTGACCCCGGCCGACGCCGAACGGCCGGGGTCGAGCCCGATCGGGCGCCCCATCGGGGACCTGCGGCTCTACGTGCTCGACGGGCGGCTCGAGCCGGTGCCGCCCGGGGTCGTCGGTGAGCTGCACGTCGGCGGGGCGGGGGTCGCGCGGGGCTACCTCGACCGGCCCGGGCTGACCGCGGCACGCTTCCTGCCCAGCCCGTTCGTCGCCGGCGACCGGCTCTACGCCACCGGCGACCTCGTCCGCCACCGCGCAGACGGCGGTCTCGAGTACCTGGGCCGCAACGACTCCCAGGTGCAGATCCGTGGCTACCGCGTCGAGCTGGGTGAGATCGAGGCTCGGCTGGCCGCCTGTCCCGGCGTACGCGACGCGGTGGTGTCGGTCACGACGGACGCCGCGGGCGAGCCGCGCCTGGTCGGCTACTACACCGCGTCGGTGCGCCGACTGACGGCCGAGGCGCTGCGGACCCGGCTGGCCGGTGTCCTGCCGGAGCACATGGTCCCGGCCGCGTACGTGCGGGTCGCCGAGTGGCCGCTCACGCCCAACGGCAAGCTCGACCACCGGGCGCTGCCCGCACCCGACGGGTCGGCCTTCGCCACCCGGCACTACACCGAGCCGGTCGGTGCGACGGAGACCGCCCTCGCCGCCATCTGGGCCGAGGTGCTCGGCGTCGAGCGGGTCGGCCGGCACGACAACTTCTTCGCGCTGGGCGGGCACTCGCTGCTGGCCCTGCGGGTGCTGGAACGGATGCGCCGCCACGGCCTGTCCGCCGACGTACGCGCGCTCTTCTCCTCGCCGGTCCTGGCCGACCTGGCCCACGCGGTGGGTGCCGGCGCGGACCGGGCCGAGGCGACCCCGGACCCGATCCCGGCCGGCTGCGACCGGATCACCCCGGACCTGCTGCCGCTGGTGGAGCTGAGCCAGCCGGAGATCGACGCGATCGTCGCCACCGTGTCCGGCGGTGCGCCGAACGTGCAGGACATCTACCCCCTGGCCCCGGTGCAGGAGGGGATGCTCTTCCACCACCTGATGGCCCGCGACCGTGACCCCTACCTGGTCACCACCGTCCTCCGCTTCGCCGACCGGGACCGGCTGGACCGCTACCGCGCCGCGCTGGAAGCGGTGATCGCCCGGCACGACGTGCTGCGCACCGCGGTGGTGTGGCACGGGATCAACGAGCCCGTGCAGGTGGTGTGGCGCCGGGCGCACCTGCCGGTGCAGGAGGTCACGCTCGACCCGGCCGGCGACGACCCGGTGCGGCAGCTCCGCGCACACGTCGACCGGCGGTACGGTCGCCTCCCCCTCGACCAGGCTCCCCTGCTGCGGCTGGTGGCCGCGCGGGACCCCCGCGACGACGGGTGGCTGGTCGTGGAGCTGATCCACCACATCGTCGACGACAACACCTCCCTCAAGCAGCTGCGGGCCGAGGTCCGCGCGTACCTGGCCGGCCAGGGTGACCGACTGCCGCCGCCGCTGCCCTTCCGCGACTTCGTGGCGCGGATCCGGCGCGGCGCGGACCGGGCCGAGCAGGCGAGCTTCTTCCGCCGGATGCTCTCCGACGTCGACAGCCCGACCGTGCCCTTCGGCCTACGGGACATCCACGGTGACGGGCACACCATGCGGGACGCCCGGGTGTGGCTCGGCCCGGAGCTGACGCTGCGGCTGCGGCGGCGGGCCCAGGCCCTCCAGGTCGGGGTGACCAGCCTCTTCCACGTCGCCTGGGGCCAGGTGCTGGCCCGGGCCAGCGGGCGTCGGGACGTCGTCTTCGGCACCGTGCTCTCCGGCCGGATGGACGGCGGCGCGGGCAACGACCGGGTCCTCGGGCCCTTCCTCAACACGCTCCCCCTACGGATCACGCTCGACTCCACCGGCGCCACGGAGTGCGTGCTCCGCACCCACGAGGCGCTGACCGGGCTGATCCGGCACGAGCACGCGTCGCTGGCGCTGGCCCAGTCGTGCAGCGCGGTGGCACCGCCGGCGCCGCTCTTCACCGCCCTGCTGAACTACCGGCACGCCGAGGTGCTGGCCGAGTCCGACACCCCCGCGCCCGAGCCCGGCGCGGACGACCTGACCTACGTGGCCGCGCAGGAACGCGGCAACTACCCGCTCGCGCTGGACGTCGACGACCTGCGGGACGACGTCGTGCTGACGGTCGCCGCCGCTGCCGGGGTGGCGCCCGACCGGGTCTGCGCGATGGTCGCCCGGGCCCTGGCGACGCTGGCCGAGGCGCTGGAGCGGACGCCGGACGCGCCGGTGGGCGGGCTCGACGTGCTGCCCCCGGCCGAGCGACGCCGGCTGGTCGAGGAGGGGAACGACGCCACGGTGGCGTACCCGCCGGGGCGCTGCGTGCACCACCTCATTGAGGCGCAGGCGGCCCGCGACCCGGAGGCGGTGGCCCTCGTCCTCGGCGACGAGCGGCTCACCTACGGCGAGCTGAACACGCGGGCCAACCGGCTGGCCCACCATCTCCGCGCGCGGGGCGTCGGGCCGGACCGGCTGGTGGCGATCTGCGTCGAGCGGTCGCTGGACACGGTGGTGGGCCTGCTGGCGGTCCTCAAGGCGGGTGGCGCCTACCTCCCGCTCGACCCGGCCTACCCCGTCGACCGGCTCGCCGCCATGCTGCGCGACAGCACGCCGGTGGCGGCGCTGACCCACGGCCCGGCGCGCGAGCGGCTGCACGCCGCGCTCGCCGGGCTCGACACCCCGGTGGTCGACCTGGACCTCGACGCGGCGGCCTGGGCGGGGCTGCCGGTGACCGACCCGGTCGTCGACGACCTGGGCGCGCACCACCTGGCGTACGTGATCTACACGTCCGGCACCTCCGGCGCCGCCAACGGCGTGCTGGTGGAGCACCGGCACCTCGTGGCCGTCGCCGCCGCCTGGGAACGCCTGCTCGACCTGCGCCCGGGCCTGGTGCACCTGCAGATGGCGAGCTTCTCCTTCGACGTCTTCACCGCCGACGTGGTGCGGGCGCTCGGCTTCGGCGGGCGGCTGGTGCTCTGCCCGCGTTCGCTGCTGCTGGACAGCGCGGGCCTGTACGCCCTGCTGCGCCACCACGACGTGGACTTCGCCGACTTCGTGCCGGCGGTGCTCAACCCGTTGACGGACCACCTGGCCGCCACCGGCGGGAGCCTCGCCGGGTTGGAGACGGTGGTCTGCGGCTCGGACGCCTGGAGCGCCGCCGACGCCGCCCGCCTCCGCGCCCTGTGCGGCCCGCGGGTGCGGATCGTCAACGCGTACGGCGTGACCGAGGCGGCCGTCGACAGCACCCTCCACCTGCTCCCGACCGACGGCCTCGCCGAGGCGTCCTGCCTGCCGATCGGCCGGCCGCTTCCCAACGTGCGGGTCTACCTGCTCGACGACGAGGGCGAGCCGGTGCCGGACGGGGTGGTCGGCGAGCTCCACATCGGTGGCGCGGGCGTGGCGCGCGGCTACCTGAACCGGCCCGACCTGACCGCGCAGCGCTTCCGGGCCAGCCCGTTCGTGCCGGGCGAGCGGCTCTACCGCACCGGTGACCTGGCTCGCCGCCTGCCGGACGGGGAACTCGAGTTCCTGGGCCGGGACGACTTCCAGGTGAAGATCCGGGGCTTCCGCGTCGAGCTCGGCGAGATCGAGGCACGGTTGGCGGCCACCGAGGGCGTCCGCGAGGCGGTCGTCGTGGCGCGCCCGGACGCCGGCGGCCACCAGCGGCTCGTCGCGTACGTGCTCACCGGGGCGGGACAGGCGCCGGACGCCGCGCGGCTGCGGGACCGGCTCGCCGGCGAGCTGCCCGACCACATGGTGCCCGCGGCGTACGTCCGGCTGGCCGCGTGGCCGCTGACGCCCAACGGCAAGCTCGACCGGGCGGCGCTGCCGGCACCGGACGGGGAGGCCTTCGGCCAGCGTGGGCACGTCGAGCCGGTCGGCCTGCTGGAGACCATGGTCGCCGGCGTCTGGGCCGAGGTGCTGGGGGTCGGGCGGGTCGGCCGGCACGACGACTTCTTCGCCCTGGGCGGCCATTCGCTGCTCGCCATGCGGCTGGTCTCCAGGATCCGGCAGGTGCTGGGGCGGGAGGTCTCCCCGGCGGCGCTCTTCGCGGCGCCGGTCCTCTCCGCCTTCGTCGCCCGGCTGACGCCGGACGGGCGCGACGTGCTGCCGCCGATCCGCCCGGTCGACCGGGGCGGCCCGCTGGAGCTCTCCTTCGCGCAGCGGCGGTTGTGGTTCCTGGAGCGGCTCGGCGGCCTCGGCCACGCCTACCACATGCCCCTCGCCCTGGAGCTGGCCGGTTGGCTCGACCACGACGCGCTGCGGGCGGCCCTGGACGCCCTGGTCGCGCGGCACGAGGCCCTGCGCACCCGCCTCGTGCCCACCGGCTCCGACGTCCACCAGCACGTCGACCCGCCCGGGACCGGTTTCACCCTGCACACGCACGACCTCACCGGGGCGCCCGACGCCGCCGCCCTCCTGGCCCGGCTCCAGGACGAGGAGTTCAGTGCCCCGTTCGACCTGACGACCGGTCCCCTGATCCGGGGCCGCCTGGTGACCCTCGCCCCGGACCGGCACGTCCTGCTCGTCACCATGCACCACGTCGTCTCCGACGGCTGGTCGCTGGGCGTCCTGACCCGTGAGCTGGGGGTGCTGTACGCGGCGCACCACGAGGGCCGGCCCGACCCGCTGCCGCCGCTGCCGGTCCAGTACGCCGACTACGCCGCCTGGCAACGCCGCTGGCTCACCGACGGCACCCTGCAACGCCAGGAAACCCACTGGCGCCACACCCTCGCCGACGCCCCCACCCTGCTCGAACTACCCACCGACCGACCCCGCCCCACCGAACAGGACCACCACGGCGCCCACCTACCCGTCACCCTCGACACCCACCTCACCACCGCCCTCAAAACCCTCACCACCCGCCACGGCGGCACCCTCTACATGACCCTGCTCACCGCCTGGGCCATCGTCCTGTCCCGCCTCTCCGGCCACCACGACCTCATCATCGGCACCCCCACCGCCAACCGCCGCCGCGCCGAACTCGAAAACCTCATCGGCTTCTTCGTCAACACCCTCGCCCTACGCATCGACCTCACCGACAACCCCACCGCCACCCAACTCCTACACCGCGTCCGCGACCTCACCCTCACCACCCTCGACCACCAGGACCTCCCCTTCGAACAAGTCGTCGAAGCCGTCAACCCCACCCGCAACCTCGCCCACACCCCCCTGTTCCAGGTCATGTTCGCCTGGCAGAACACCGACGACGGCGAGCTGACCCTCCCGGGCGTGCGGGTCACCGCCCTGCCGCCGCCCCACACCACCGCCAAGTTCGACCTCACCCTCGCGCTCACCGAGCACGACGGCCGCATCACCGGCAGCCTCGAGTACGCCACCGCCCTCTTCGACACCGCCACCGCGCAGCGGCACGTCCGCTACCTGCGCCACGTCCTCACCCAACTCGCCGAGGACCCCGACCAGCCGATCGACCAGCTCACCCTGCTCGACGAACGCGAGCGGGAGCAGGCGCTGCGCCAGGCCGAGCCGTCCCCGGTGGAACGGGGCGTCGCCGCCCGCTTCGCGCAGCGGGTCGCGGCGACACCGGACGCGGTGGCGGTGACCTTCGAGGCGACGTCGCTGACCTACCGCGACCTCGACGCGCGCGCCAACCGGCTGGCCCACCACCTGCGCAAGCACGGCGTCGCCCCCGACGCCCTCGTCGCGGTCTGCCTCCGCAGGTCGCCGGAGCTGATCGTCGCGCTGCTGGCCATCGCGAGGGCCGGCGGCGCGTACCTTCCCCTGGACCCGGCCCACCCCGCCGAGCGCCTGGCCCACCTGCTGGCCGACGGCGCCCCGGTCGCCGTCCTCACCCACGCCGCGACCCGCGCCACCCTCGACGGCCTGACCACCGCACCCGTCGTCGACCTCGACGCCGACGCACACCGCTGGGCCGACCGCCCCACCACCAGCCCCGACCCCGGCACCCGACCCGACCACCTCGCCTACGTCATCCACACGTCCGGCTCCACCGGCCGGCCCAAGGGCGTGGCGCAGACCTGGCGCTGCCTGGACAACCTGATCGACTGGCAGCTCCGCTACGCGGCGCCGGGCAGCCCGGCGCCGGAACGGGTGCTCCAGTTCGCCTCGATCGGCTTCGACGTCTCCGTCCAGGAAATCTGGAGCACCCTGTGCCAGGGCGGCACGCTGGTGCTGATCGGCGAGGAGCGCGGCCGGGACCTGGGCCAGCTGCGGCACGTCCTCGCCGAGCAGGGGGTGCGGCGGGCGTTCCTGCCGGCGGCCGTGCTGCACCAGCTGGCCGGCCTCACCGGGGCCGTGCCCCCGCTCGCGCCCGGCTGCGAGATCGTCACCGCCGGCGAGGCGCTGCGTGTCAACGACGACGTCCGCGCTCTGGTCGCCGGGCTGGGCGGCCGGTACCTCTACAACCAGTACGGCCCGACCGAGACCCACGTGGTCAGCCAGTTCGCGCTGGCCACCGCGGCGGCGGCCGACTGGCCGGCTCTGCCGCCGATCGGCCGGCCGATCGCCAACGCCCGGCTCTACGTGCTCGACGAGCGGTGCGAGCCGGTGCCGGCCGGCGTGCTCGGCGAGCTCTACATCGGCGGGGCCGGCCTGGCCCGTGGCTACCTCAACCGGCCGGCGGCGACCGCGGAACGGTTCCTGCCCGACCCGTTCGCCGGGCCGGGCGAGCGGATGTACCGCAGCGGCGACCTGGTCCGCCGCCGGGCCGACGGGACCGTCGAGTTCGTCGGTCGGGCCGACGACCAGGTCAAGGTACGCGGCTTCCGGGTCGAGCCGGGCGAGGTGGAGAGCGCCCTGCGGCGCGTGCCGGGCGTGCGCGAGGCGGCCGTCCTGCTGCGCGAGGACACCCCCGGCGATGCGCACCTGGTCGGCTACCTGGTCGGCGACGTCACCGCCGAGACGGCCCGCGAGCACCTGCGCCGCCGGCTGCCCGAGCACCTGGTGCCGACCCGCTGGGTGGTGCTGGACCGGCTGCCGCTGACCGCCAACGGCAAACTGGACCGGCGGGCCCTGCGCGCGCCGGAGCAGGCCGACGTCGCCACGGCCTACGTCGCGCCGCGCGACGAGCGGGAGGCCCGGATGGCCGCCATCTGGGCTGAGGTGCTGCGCCGCGACCGGGTCGGGGCGCACGACGACTTCTTCGCGCTGGGCGGCCACTCGCTCCTGGCGACCCGGCTCGTCCACGCGATCAACGAGCGGATGTCGGCGCGGCTGTCGCTGCGTACCCTCTTCCAGAAGCCGGTCCTGGCCGACCTGGCGGCCGAGCTGGCGGGGCCCGGCTCCCCCACCGTCGACGCCCTCCCGCCGCTCGTCGCCGACCCCGCCGGCCGGCACGAGCCGTTCCCGCTCACCGACATCCAGGAGGCCTACTGGGTGGGTCGCGGGTCCACCATCGAACTCGGCGGGGTCGGCGCGCACGGCTACAGCGAGCTGCGCCTGCGCGACTTCGACGAGGAGCGCTTCACCCGCGCGCTGCACCGGCTGATCGACCGCCACGACATGCTCCGCGCGGTCTTCCACGACGGCGTCCAGCGGGTCCTGCCGACCGTGCCGCGCTACGCCATGGCCCGGCAGGACCTGCGCGGGCTCGACCCGGAGACCGCCGGCCGCCGGCTGGGCGAGACCCGCGAGCGGATGTCCCACCAGGTGCTCGACGCCAGCCGCTGGCCGCTGTTCGAGTTCGCGGTGACGCTGCTCGACGGCGAGGCGCGCCTGCACGTCAGCATCGACGCGCTGATCCTCGACGCGGCCAGCGGGCAGATCCTGGAACACGAGCTGGCCCTGCTCTACGCGGACCCGGACGTCGACCTGCCGCCGCTCGCGGTGACCTTCCGCGACTACGTCCTGGCCGAACGGGAACTGCGGCGCACGCCGCGCTACGCGCGGGCGCTCGACTACTGGCGGGAGCGGGTCGGCACGCTGGCCCCCGCGCCGCAGCTGCCGCTGGAACGGCAGCCGGAGAGCGTCGAACGGCCGCGCTTCACCCGCTACGACGAGGTGGTGCCGGCGGAGCGCTGGAGCCGGTTGAAGGCCGCCGCCGGCCGGCACGGGGTGACCCCGTCGGTGCTGCTGGTGACCGCGTTCGCGCAGGTGCTGGCCCGGTGGAGCCGCCAGCCGCGGTTCACGCTGAGCCTGCCGCTGTTCAACCGGCTGCCGCTGCACCCCGGCATCAACGCGGTGATCGGCGACTTCACCTCGCTGGTCCTGCTGGAGGTCGACGTGGCGGCCGGGGCCGACTTCGTGACCCGGGCCCGGGCCGTGCAGGAGCAGCTCTGGCAGGACATCGACCACTCGGCGGTGAGCGGCGTACGGGTCAACCGTGAACTCGCCCGCGCCCGGGGCACCCGCCACGCGGCCCTGCCGGTCGTGTTCAACAGCACGCTGACCGAGGCGGCCCCCGACGTCGGCGACAGCGGCCTCGCGACGGCGCTCGGCGGCGAGGTCGTGCACGGCATCACCCAGACCCCGCAGGTGTGGATCGACCACACGGTCCTGGAGGCCGGCGGGCGGCTGCACGCCAACTGGGACAGCATCGACGAGCTCTTCCCCGCCGGCCTGGTCGCCGAGATGTTCGCGGCGTACCGGGCGCTGCTCGCGCGGCTGGAGGAGCCGGACGCCTGGCACACCAGCGTGGACGGGCCGCTCGCCCCGCCGGTGCCGGCGGCCCCGCCGACCGGTCGTGGGCTCCTGCACGAGCTGGTCGACCGGCAGGCGCTGGCGACCCCCACGGCGCCCGCGGTGCTCGCACCGGACCGGCAGCTGGACCACGCCACGGTGCGTGTCGAGGCGCGGCGGCTGGCCGGGCGGCTCCAGGACCGGGGCGTGGGGCCCGGCCAGCTCGTCGCGGTGCTGCTCGACCGCGGCTGGCAGCAGGTCGTCGCCACCCTCGCGGTCCTGCACGCCGGGGGCGCGTACCTGCCGCTCGATCCGGACTGGCCCGCCGAGCGGGTGGCCCGGGTGCTCCAGCGGGCCGGGGCGGGACTGGTCCTGGTGGGATCCGACCGGGTGGCCCTGCCCGAGGGCGTCGAGCGACTGGTGGTGGACGCGACCACCCTCGGCGCGGGCGGCCCGGCGCTGCGGCCGGTCGACCTGGCGGAGACCGACGTCGCGTACGTGATCTACACGTCCGGGTCCACCGGCACGCCGAAGGGGGTGACGATCGACCACCGCGGCGCGGTGAACACGCTCCTCGACGTGACCCGGCGCTTCGGCGTCGGGCCGGCCGACCGGGTCCTGGCCGTCAGCGCGCTCAGCTTCGACCTCTCCGTCTTCGACATCTTCGGCACGCTCGCGGCCGGCGCGGCGGTCGTCACGCTCGACCCCGAGCTGGCCCGTGACCCGGCCCACTGGCGGGACGTGGCCCACACCCACCGGGTCAGCGTCTGGAACTCGGTGCCGGCGCTGGCCGGCATCCTGCTCGACCACGCCGACGCCGGCCACCCGCTGCCGGCGTCGCTGCGGCTGGCCATGCTCTCCGGGGACTGGATCCCGCTCACCCTCCCCGACCGGCTGCGCAAGGCGCTGCCCGGGATCCGGGTCGAGAGCCTCGGCGGCGCCACCGAGGCGTCGATCTGGTCCATCCACCACCCGGTCGACGAGGTCGACCCGGCCTGGCGCAGCATCCCGTACGGGCGGGCGCTGGCCCACCAGGGCGTCCACGTGCTGGACGACGCCCTGCGCCCCCGGCCCACCTGGGCCACCGGCGACCTCTACATCAGCGGCGCCGGGCTGGCGCGGGGCTACTGGCGCGACGAGACGGCCACGGCGGCCAGCTTCGTCGTCCACCCCGTCACCGGCGAGCGGCTCTACCGCACCGGCGACCTGGGCCGGCTGTGGCCGGACGGGACGATCGAGTTCCTCGGCCGCGAGGACGGCCAGGTCAAGGTGCACGGCTACCGGATCGAGCTGGGCGAGATCGAGGCGGCGTTGGAGGGCCACCCGGGGGTGCGCGCCGCCGCGCTGCGGCTGCTCGGTCAGGCGCAGGGCGAGAAGCGGCTGGCCGCGTACGTGGTGCCCGACGGTCCCGCCCCCGACCCGGCCGCCCTGGTGGCATACCTGGAGCGGCGGCTGCCCGCGTACATGGTGCCGGCGTCGTTCACCGTCCTCGACGCGCTGCCGCTGTCGGCCAACGGCAAGGTCGACCGCGGCCAACTGCCCGACCCGAAGCCGTCGCCGGACGTCGCCGTCGAGGCGCTGGTGCTCACCGACCCGGCCGAGAACCGGCTGGCGGAGATCGTCGCCGAGATCCTCGACCTGCCCGTCGTCGCGCCCGACGCCAACCTGCTGCTGCTCGGCGCCACCTCGATCGACATCGTCCGGATCGCGAACGCCCTCTCCGGCGCGTTGGGCTTCCGGCCGAAGCTGGCCCGGCTGATGCGCCAGCCGACCCTCGCCGACCTGCTGCGGATGTTCCGGGAACACACCGCCGAGCGGGCCGTGGTCGCGACCGCGCAGCGGGCCGCCACCGTGGTCGAGGACCCGGCCGCCCGCGCCGCGTTCACCGCGGACGGGCGGGGCCGTCGCGGCTTCGCGCCCGACACCCCGGCGGTGGCGCTGGCCGCGCCGGCCGACGCGGCGTACGACCGGCGCTACACCGGCTACCGCTCGGTACGCCGCTTCGACGCCGACCCGGTGCCGGCCGAGGCGCTCGGCCGGCTGCTGGCCACCCTCTCCCAGCGGGAGGTCGACGGCCAGGCCAAGTTCCAGTACGGCTCGGCCGGCGGCACCTACGCCGTGCAGACGTACGTCCTCGTCAAGGCGGGGCGCGTCGACGGCGTGCCGGGCGGGGCGTACTACCACGACCCGGCGGCGCACCGGCTGCTGGCGCTCGGCCGCGAGCGCGAGCTGAGCCCGGACGCCTTCGACTACTTCGTCAACCGGCCGGTCTTCGAGGCCGCCGCGTTCGCGCTCTTCCTGGTGGCGCAGCGCGCCGCCATCGAGCCCCTGTACCAGGAGCAGAGCCCGACCTTCACCGCCATCGAGGCGGGCGCCATGGCCCAACTGTTGACGATGGCCGCCCCCGAGAACGGTCTCGGCCTGTGCGGGATCGGCGCGGTCGACCCGGCGGAGCTGGCCGCCCTGTTCGACCTGGAGCCCTCCCACCGGCTGGTCTACACCCTGCTCGGCGGCGGCCGGCCGGGGGCGGAGCCACCCGAGCCCGACGCCGCGGCCACGGACACCATCACGGTGGAACTGTGAACGCCCACGAGCTGCTCGACACGCTCAACCGGCACGCGGTCGGGCTGCGGGTCGACGGCGACCGGCTGCGCCTCACGGGCTCCCGGGAGGTCCTCACGCCCGACCTGCTGGCCGAGATCAAGCTGCACAAGGAAGAGCTGATCGCGATCCTGACCGGCGCCGACGCGGACACGATCCCCCGCCGGCCGCGGCCCGACGCCCCGGTGCCGGTCGCGTTCGCCCAGCGGCAGCTCTGGTTCCTCGACCAGCTCTCCCCCGGCAACCCCTTCTACAACAACCCCGTCGCGTTCGACGTCGTGGGCGCCCTGGACGTGCCGGCGCTGGCCCGCGCCCTGAGCGAGGTGGTGCGCCGGCACGAGGCGCTGCGTACCGTCTTCACGCTGGTCGACGGGGAGCCCTGCCAGGTGGTCCGGCCGGCGGGGCCGGTCGCCCTGCCGGTCACGGACCTCACCGCGCTGTCCGGCGCAGAACGGTCGCGCCGCGCCGACGAGGCCGCCGAGGCGGAGGCCCGGGCGCCGTTCGACCTGGCCACGGGTCCGCTGGTGCGCAGCGCCCTGCTCCGGCTGGCCGCCGACGAGCACCGCTGGCTGCTCACCGTGCACCACATGGTGGCCGACGGCTGGTCCGTCGGCATCCTCATCGGCGAGGTCACCGCGCTCTACGGCGCGTACGCGCGGGGCGAGGCCGCCGCGCTGGCCGAGCTGCCCGTGCAGTACCCGGACTACGCGCTGTGGCAGCGCCGGCAGCTCGGCGGCGGCGAGCTGGAGCGCCAGCTCGGCTACTGGACGCGGGCGCTGGCCGGCGCGCCCGCGCTGCTGGCCCTGCCGACCGACCGGCCCCGGCCGGCGGTGCAGCGCTACCGGGGCGACTGCCACGGCACGACGGTGGACGCGGCGGTGCTGCGGGGGCTGCGGGAGGTCGGCCGGGCCGGCGACGCGACGCTCTTCATGACGCTCATGGCCGCCCTGTCGGTGCTGCTGTGGCGCCACAGCGGGCAGGACGACGTCTGCGTCGGCACCCCGTTCGCCAACCGCAACCACCGCGACGTGGAGGGCCTGATCGGCCACTTCGTGAACACGGTGGTGATCCGCAACCGGCTGGACCCGGAGCAGTCCTTCGCCGCGCTGCTGGCCGACGTCCGCCGGCACCTGCTCGACGCGTACGCCCACCCGGACCTGCCGTTCGAGCAGCTCGTGGACGCGCTCAAGCCGGAACGGCACACCAGCTACTCGCCGCTGTTCCAGGTCATGCTGGTGCTCCAGAACATCCCGCGCGGCCGGCTCGAACTGCCGGGCCTGGCGCTGCGGCCCCTGTCGAGCAGCACCGGCGCCGCGAAGTTCGACCTGTCGGTCGAGGTGATGGAGCACGCCGACGAGCTGCACGTCGTCTTCGAGTACAACACCGACCTCTTCGACGCCGCGACGATCGCCCGGCTGGCCACGCACTTCGGCCGCCTGCTCGGGCAGGTCGCGGCCGATCCGTCGGTGCCGGTCGGGGCGCTGCGGCTGCTCGGCCCGGACGAGCGGCGCCGCCTGCTGGTCGGGTTCAACCGCACCGCGCGACCGCTCTCCGGCCCGACGGACGTGGTGGCGCGGATCGCGGCGCAGGCGCGGCGGCACCCCGACCGGCTCGCCGTGGCCGACGACGGCGAGCGCCTGGACTACGCCACGCTGGAGCGGCGGGCCAACCGCCTGGCGCACGCGCTGATCGCCCGGGGCGTACGGGCCGATCAGGTGGTCGGCCTGCACGCGCGCCGCTCGGCCGGGCTGATCGTGGCCATCCTGGGCGTCCTCAAGGCCGGGGCCGCCTACCTGCCGCTGGACCCGACCCTGCCGCCGGAGCGGCTCGCCGGCATGGTCGCCGACGCGGCGCCGGCGCTGGTGCTCGGCGACGACGAACTGGCCGCCGTGGAGGCCGAGGGGCGCCACGACGGCCCGCCGGGCATCGTCGCGCACCCGGCCAACCTGGCCTACGTGATCTACACGTCGGGCTCGACCGGCCGGCCCAAGGGCGTCGCGGTCGCGCACGGCGGCGTCGTGAACCTGCTCGACCACTGGGTGTCGCGGCTCGGCGCCGCGCCCGGCGAGGCGGCGGCGCTCTGGTCGAGCGTCGGCTTCGACGTCTCGGTGCAGGAGATCTTCCTGCCGCTGACCACCGGCGGGGCCCTGCACCTCGTACCCGAGAAGCTGCGCGCCGACCCGGCGGCGCTGATGGGCTGGCTGCGCGAGCACCGCGTCGTGCAGGCCTATTTGCCCCCGGCCTTCGTCCGGTGGGTCGACGAGGACCCGGCGGCCCGCCTGGCCGGGCTGGCGCTGCGCCAACTGCTGGTCGGGGTCGAGCCGCTGCCCGAGCAGGGCCTGCACCGCATCCAGGAGGCCCTGCCCGGCCTGCGGGTCCTCAACGGGTACGGGCCGACGGAGACCACCGTCTACAGCACCGCCTACCTCGATCCGCAGCCGTCGGCCCGGCAGTGCCCGGTCGGCCGGCCGGTGGACAACACCCGCGTCTACCTGCTCGACGAGCGGCTGGAGCCGGTGCCGATCGGGGTGACCGGCGAGATCCACGTCGGCGGCGCCGGTGTCGCCCGGGGCTATCTGGGCCGGCCGGGGGCGACCGCCGAGCGGTTCGTGCCCGACCCGTTCGTGCCCGGGGAACGGATGTACCGCACCGGCGACCTGGCCCGGCTCCTGCCCGACGGGAACGTCGAATACCTCGGCCGCCGCGACGGCCAGGTCAAGATCCGGGGCTTCCGGATCGAGCTGGGCGAGATCGAGGCCGCGCTGCTGGACCGGCCGGACGTACGCGAGGCGGCGGTGCTGGTCGACTCCGACGCCGCCGGCGAGCCGAGGCTGGTCGCCGGCGTCGTCCGGGGCGGGGCGACACCGCTGCTGGTCAGCGAGTGGCGCGAGGCGCTGTCGCGACGGCTGCCCGGCTACATGATCCCGTCGCTCTTCGTGGAGCTGCCGCGGCTGCCGCAGACCGCCAACGGCAAGCTCGACCGGGCCGAGGTGCTGCGGCTGGCCCGCGGCGCCGCGCCCTGGCAGGTCAACCTGGCCAGCCCGCGCGACCAGATCGAGCTGACCCTCTACCAGATCTGGAAGCGCCTGCTGCTGCACCCGCAGATCGGCATCGGCGACCGGTTCTTCGACGTGGGCGGCACCTCGATCTCGGCGATCAAGCTGGCGCACGCCATCGGCGAGGCGTTCGGCGAGACGCTGCCGGTCCACGAGATCATGCTGCACCCGACGATCGAGGCGCTCGGCGGCCGGCTGCGCCGCGGCGCGTCGGGCCGGCCGCCGAGCAACCTCATCGAGTTCCGCGCGGGCGACGGCGCCGGCCGGGTCATCTGCGTGCACCCCGCCGGCGGCACCGCGTTCTGCTACCTGTCGCTGGCCAAGGCGCTGCCGGAGTCCCTCGGCGTGTACGGGATCCAGTCGCCGGGGGTGAATCCGGGCGAGGAGTTCCTGCCCACGGTCGAGGCGATGGCGGAGGCCTACCTGGCGCAGGTCGCGCACCTGCTGGACGGGCCGGTGGTGCTCACCGGGCTCTCCTACGGCGGTCTGGTCGCGTACGAGATGGGACGCCGGCTGGCCCTCGCCGGCCATCCCGGGCTGAGCGTGGTCCTGCTGGACACCCTGGGCACCGACGACGCGGCCCACCGGGGCGCGATCGAGCCGGTGGACATGGCCGAGTTCCGCGACAAGCTCGTCAAGTTCAACGGGATGTACCCCGGCATCGACGACGAACAGATCGACCAGTACCACCGCATCTACAACCACAACCGGTCGACCATGCGCGACTACGCGACCCCCGCGTCGCCGGCCCGGCTGGTGCTGTTGCAGGCCACCGCCGGGCGGGACGAGGCCTTCCTGCGCGAGGTGCGCGCCTTCTGGCGTCGGCGCGGCGAGGCCGACTTCCTGCTGGAACGGGTGCACTGCGACCACTGGGACATCCTGGAGAGCGCCGTGGTGCTGCGGGTCGCCGCGCTGCTGCGCGGCGAGGTGGACCGGATCTCCGACGCCCGCGCGATGACGCCGGCCGTACGGGAGGCGTGATGGCGCAGGATCCCGGTCTCGCCCGCGCCGTGCTCGCCCAGGCCCGCCGTACCCCCGACGCGGTCGCGGTGGCCGACGGCGACCGGCGCCTCAGCTACGCCGAACTGGACGCCGCCAGCGCCGCCGTCGCCCGGTCCCTGCGCCGGGCCGGGGCCCGCCCGGGCCAGGCGGTCGCGGTGCACCTGCCGCGCGGCTGGCAGCTGGTCTGCGTCATGCTCGGCGTCCTGCGCCTCGGCGCGACCGTGGTGCCGCTGGACCGGCAGAGCCCGCCCGAGCGCCGGGGGCACATGCTGCGCGACTCGGCCGCCGTGGCGGTGGTCCACGGCCCGGACGTGCCCGGCGACCTGCCCGACGGGGTCCGGCCGCTGCCCGTGGCGGCGCTGCTCGCGGCGGACGCCCCGCCCGACGGGAACGGGCGGCCGGCGCCGGAGGCCGCGCCCGCGCCGGTCGCGTTCGTGTTCTACACCTCGGGCACCACGGGCCGCCCCAAGGGCGTGGAGGTGCGCGACGAGGGCATCCTGCGGCTGGCCCGGCCCGGCTACGTCGCGCTGACCCCGGCGGCCCGCTACGCCAGCCTCGCCAACCCGGCGTTCGACGCGCTCAGCTTCGAGGTCTGGGTGCCGCTGCTGACCGGCGGCTGCTGCGTCGTCCTCGACGACGAGACGGTGGCGACGCCGCACCTGCTCGACGCCGCGCTGCGGCGGGAGCGGATCGACACGCTCTTCATCACGGTGGCGCTGTTCAACGCGGTGGTCGACGAGCTGCCGCACTGCTTCGCGGGGGTCGGCCAGGTGCTGGTCGGCGGCGAGCAGCTCAACGCCCGGCTCATCCGCCGCTGGTACCGCGACAACCCCGCCAGCCGCACCCGGCTGCACAACGTCTACGGGCCCACCGAGGCGACCACGTTCGCCCTGTGCCATCCGATCCCGCGCGACTTCGACGCGGAGGTGGTGCCGATCGGCCGGGTGCTGCCGGGCACCGACGCGCACCTGGTGGTCGACGGCGTCCGCCTCGCCGCGCCGGGCGAGGTCGCCGAGCTGTACCTCGGCGGCGCGGCGCTGGCGGCCGGCTACCGCAACCTGCCCGAGGAGACCGCCGCCCGCTTCGTCCGGCTGCCCTGGCTGGACGGGTCCGCCGACCGCCACTACCGCACCGGCGACCTCGTGCGCGCCGACGCCGCCGGCCGGATCGAGTACGTCGGCCGGGTCGACCGGCAGGTCAAGGTCCGGGGCTTCCGGGTCGAGCCCGGCGAGGTGGAGCGGCAGATCCTCGCCCACCCGGGGGTGCGGCAGGCGTACGTGTGCGCCCGGCGGGACCCGGCGCACGGGACGAACGAGCTGCTGGCGTACCTGGTGACGGCCGCAGACCTCTCCTTCGCCGAGTTCGACCGGCACCTGGGCGCGACGCTGCCGCCGTACCTGCGCCCGCACCGGGTCCACCGGGTCGGGGCGCTGCCGCTGACCGCCAACGGCAAGGTGGACTCCGACGCGCTGCTGCGACGCGACGACCCGCCCTGGCGCGAGGGGCGCGACGACCCGCACCCACGCGACGAACGCGACGGACCCGACGACCCACACCCACGCGACGAACGCGAGGGGCGCAACGACCCGCACCCACGCGAGGGTGCCGCCGCCGCCGACGCGGCCGGGACGGCGTGGCAGCGGGCGGTGCTGGGGCTGGCCGGCGAGGTGCTGCGCGTGCCCGACCTGCGACCGGACGACCGGTGGATCGCCAGCGGCGGGGACTCGCTGAAGGCGCTGCGGCTGCGCTTCGAGATCCAGCGGCGCTGGGGCGCCGAGGTGTCGCAGGCGGTGGTCCTGGGCGGCGACTTCGCCGAGCTGGCCGCGGCGATCGGCACGGCCCGCACCACGACCGGTTCGCCGTACCCGGTGCCAGCGCCCCCGGCCGGTGCCCGGTCCGCGCCGGCCACCTCCGAGCAGCAGCGGCTCTGGCTGTTGCAGCAACGCTCGCCGGCGTCCACCGCCTACCATGTGGGGCTCGCCTTCGAGCTGCGCGGCCGGGTCGACGTCGGCGCGCTGCGGCAGGCGCTGCGCCGGGTGGTGGCGCGTCATGCGGCGCTGCGGACCGCCTTCCGGACCACCCCCGAGGGGCTGCGCCAGGAGGTGGCCGAGCCCTACGACCCGTGGCGCGAGCCCACCGGGGATCACGACGGCGACGCGGCCGGGTGGCGGGAGCGCGCCCGCGCCCTCTTCGCCGTCCCCTTCGACCTCGGGCAGCCGCGCATGCTGCGGGCGTACTGGCTGGCCCGCGCCGGCGGCGGGGTGCTGCTGCTGCACCTGCACCACATCGCGGTCGACGGCTGGTCACTCGACGTCCTGTTCCGCGCGCTGTCGGCCGGGTACGCGGCGGCGCTGGACGGCGCGACCCTCGACGAGGACGAGGACGAGCCCGTCGCGACCCCGCTGGACTACGCCCGGTGGCAGGCCGACTGGTTCGCCCACCCGGCCTACCGGGCGCAGCGCGACGCCCTGCGCCGCCACTACGCCACCGTGGACGAGACCGCCGCGCCGCTGCGGCCGATCCGGGAGCGCGGCGACACCGGGGACCACCTGCTCCGGACCACCATCGACCCGGCGCGCCGCGGCGCCCTCGACCGGCTCGGCGCCGAGCTGGGACTGACCCGCTTCCCGCTGCTGCTGACGCTCTTCGGCTGGGCCGTGCACGGGGTGACCGGCCGCACCCATCCGCGCGTCGCCAGCCCGGTGGCGAACCGGCCCGTGGGCGACTTCGAGGCCAGCGTCGGCATGTTCGCCAACACGGTGCTGCTGCCCCTGGCGCTGGCCCCCCGCGAGGAGCTGCGCGCGCAGCTGCGGCGACAGGCCGCCGCCGTGCGTACGGTGCTCGACGCCCAGGACGTGGCCCTCGCGCACGCCGTCGCCGACCACGACTTCGGCGCCGACGCGCCGCTCTTCGACTTCCTCTTCGTGCTCGACAACACCGACTTCTCCACGCTGGCGCTGCCCGGCTGCGCGTCTCGCCCGGTCTGGCTGGCCCCGACCGAGGCCAAGTGCCCGCTCACCCTCTCGGTCGTCGAGCACGAGGCCGGCCTCGACTGCCTCTGGGAGTACGCCGACGACCACTTCGACGCCGCCGAGGTGGCCGCGGCGGCCGACCTGTTCCGGCGCGGCCTGGACGCGTTGACCGGCAACGGCGCCGTCACGCTGGCCGAGCTGGTGCGGCCCCACCGCGGCGGCCTGCCCGAGCCCGGCCGGGGTCCGCGTACCCCGGTGGCCTTCCCGACCGTGGCCGAGGCCTTCGCCCGGCGGGTGCGGGCGGAGCCGGCCGCCACCGCGCTGGTCGCCGGTGACCGCCGCCTCAGCTACGCCGACCTCGACGCGTACGCCTCGGGGCTCGCCGCCGAGCTGGTGCGGCGCCGTCCCGCGTCGACCGGCGGCCGGCACCACGTCGCCCTCTTCTTCGCGCCGTCGGTGGAGCACGTGGTGGCGCTGCTGGCGGCGGCCCGGCTCAACCTCACCGTGGTGCCGCTCGACCGGGCCTACCCGCCGGCGCTGCTCCGCCAGGTCCTGGGCCAGGTCGATCCGCTCTGCGTGCTGCTGGCGCCCGGCGACGAGCCCGCCCTCGACGTGATCGACGACGGTGCCCACCCCCGCCACCCGGTGGTCCTGTCCCCCTCCGCCACCCCCGTCGCCGCGTCGTACGCCGGCCGCCCGCTCTACACGCTCTTCACCTCCGGCTCGACCGGCGCCCCCAAGGGGGTCCAGGTCGGCGACGCCCTGCTGGTCAACCTGTTGCGGTGGCAGAGCGAGGCCGGCGGCCTGGCGGGCGAGGCCGCGACCCTGCAGTTCTCCATGCTCTCCTTCGACGTCTCCTTCCAGGAGGTCTTCGGCACGCTCTGCGGCGGCGGCACCCTGCACCTGCCCCGGCCCGGATGGCGGCAGGACATGCCGGCGCTGCTGGAGCACCTCGACACCGCAGGCATCGAACGGATCTTCCTGCCGTACGTCGCCCTGCAACTCCTGGCCGAGCACGGGGTGCGCCTCGGCCGGTATCCGTCGCGGCTGCGGGAGGTCGTCACCGCCGGCGAACAGCTGATCTGCACCGACAGCATCCGCCGCTGGTTCACCGGGCTGCCCGGCGCGCGCCTGTTCAACCACTACGGCCCCACCGAGACCCACGTGGTCAGCAGCCTCTGCCTCGACGGCGACCCGGCCACCTGGCCGACCCGTCCGGCCATCGGCCGTCCGATCGCCAACACCTGGCTGCGGGTGGTGGACTCCGCCGACGAGGTGGTGCCGCCGGACTGCCCCGGGCAGCTGCTGATCGGCGGGGAGCTGGTGGCGCCCTGCTACCTGGACGATCCGGCGCTCGACCGGGCCCGCTTCGTCGAGCTGCCCGGCCTCGGCTGGTTCTTCCGCAGCGGCGACCAGGCCCGCTTCGACCGGGACGGTCTGCTGCACTACCTGGGCCGCGACGACCAGCAGGTCAAGGTGAGCGGACACCGGCTGGAGCTGGGCCAGGTCGAGGCGGCGCTGCTGACGCATCCGGCGGTCGTCAACGCCGTGGTGGTCCGCGACCATCCGCACCTGGTCGCCTGCCTGCAGTTCCGGGGCGACCCACCGACCCCGGAGGAGCTGACCGGTCACCTCGCGGGGCTCCTGCCCGCGTACGTGCGGGTGGACCGGTTCCGATGGCTGGCGGAGCTGCCGCGTACCGCCAGCGGGAAGTTGGACCGCCGCCGCGCGCTGAGCGCGCCGGGCGAGGAGCTGCGGCCGGGCGCCGGCGCGCCGGCACCGGCCATGTCGGCCCTGGAGGCGCGGCTGGCCGGGCTCTTCGCGGAGGTCGTCGGCACACCGATCGGACCCGATCGCCGCTTCTTCGACCACGGCGCGGGCAGCCTCGACCTGATGCGCTTCCACCTGCGCTGCGCCGCCGAGGGGCTGCCGCTGAGCATCCCCGACCTCTTCGAGCACGTCACCATCCGCCGCCTCGCCCGGTTCCTCACCGGACAGCGGGCCGTCGCCTCCGCGCCGACGCCGATCGAGGCGACCGACGTGGCGCCACCGGCGGACGGGCCGGCCCGCCGGATGGCCGGGGTGGCGGTGACGGCGCCGCCCGGTGCCGAACCGGCGCGCGGCGCGGCCGGGGTGGAGCCGGCACCGGCGGACGAGGCGGCCCGCCGAGCGGCCGGATTGGCGGCCGGGCGGGACCAGGCCGCCCCGGGCCCGGCGGACGAGCCGGTCGCCGTGGTGGGGATGGCCGTCCGGCTGCCCGGCGCCGACGACCTGGCCGCCTTCTGGGCGATGGTGGCGGCCGGCGACCGGGGCATCGAGCACTTCGACGCCGCCGAAGGCCTGGTCGGCGCCCGCAGCCAGCTGGCCGGGCTGCTCGGCTTCGACCCGGGGCACTTCGGCATCAGCCGGCAGGAGGCGCGGCTGATGGATCCGCAGCAGCGGCACCTGCTGATGAGCTGCGTCCAGGCGTTGGCGCACGCCGGCATCGCCGATCCGGGCGGGCAGCGGGTCGGTCTGCTCGCCAGCTGCGGCGAGAACACCTACTTCCAGACGATGCTGCGCGAGGCCGATCCGGCGCGGCTGCCGGACTCCTTCCAGTTGGCGCTGCACCACGAGAAGGACTTCCTCGCCACGAAGGTCGCCTACCACCTGCGCCTGACCGGGCCGGCCTTCACCGTGCAGGCGGCCTGCGCGAGCTCGCTGGTGGCGGTCCACGTCGCGGCCGGGCTGCTGCGTCAGGGCGACAGCGACGTGATGCTCGTCGGCGGCGTGCTGGTGGACCCGCTGCTGACCGCCGGCTACCGCTACCAGCCGCAGCACATCTTCTCCCCGGACGGGCACTGCCGGCCGTTCAGCGACGACGCCGGCGGCACCGTCGGCGCCAGCGGGGTGGGGGTGGTCGTGCTCAAGCCCCTGCGGCTGGCCCGGCGCGACGGCGACACCGTCTATGCGGTGATCACCGGATCGGCCGTCAACAACGACGGGGCGGAGAAGCTCGGCTTCGCCGCGCCGTCGGTCGCCGGTCAGCGTGAGGTGATCCGTGCCGCGCTGCGTCGCAGTGGCCGGGCCGGCAGCGACCTGGGCTACGTGGAGGCGCACGGCACCGGGACGGAGCTGGGCGATCCGGTGGAGGTGGCGGCGCTGCGCCAGGCGTTCGACCTGGCCGGGTCCGGTCGCACCGCGCTGGCCTCGGTGAAGAGCCAGATCGGTCACCTCGGCGCGGCGGCGGGGGTGGTCGGCCTGGTCCGCGCCGTGCTGGCCGTGCACCACGGGCTGATTCCGCCGAACGTCGACTTCCGTCGCCTCAATCCACGGCTGGGCCCCGACCCGGCCCCGTTCTACGTCCCCACGAAGGCCCGGCCCTGGCCGCTCGACCGGCCGCGCGTGGCGGCGGTCAGCAGCTTCGGCATCGGCGGCACCAATGCCCACCTGGTCTGCGAGGCGGCCGAACCGGCCGGCACCGGCTCGGCGCCGCCGGGCCCCGGCGTACCGGTGCTGGTGCTCGCCAGCGGCAGCGCGGCCGGCCTGCGCGCCGACGCCGAGCGCATCGCCGACTACCTGGCGGCCCGGCCCGAGGCCTACCACCGGGTGCTGCGCCACCTGCAGGCCGGCCGGTCGCCGGGTCGCTGGCGGGCGGCGACCGGCTGCGCCGACGTGGCCGCCGCCGTGGCCTGGCTGCGCACCGCGACCGCCGTCGAGGTCACCCCGGTCGAGGCGGCGCCCGTCGAGGTCGGCGGCCCGGCCGGTACGCCGCCGGCGGCCACCCTCGTCGCCGCCTGGCTGGCCGGACGGCCGATCCGGTGGCCGGTCGGGCCGGCGCAGCCGCCCTGGGACTTCCCCCCGCCGGCCTTCGTGCTCGTCGACCACGAGTTCGCCCGCGCCGAGGCGCCGGCCGAGGCGAACGCCCCGGCCGGGCCCACGCTGCCCGCCGGCACGACAGCCCTCGCCGGTCCCACGTCGCCCGCCGAGACGACAGCCCTCGCCGGGGCCACACTGCCCGCCGGCACGACAGCCCTCGCCGGGGCCACGCTGCCCGCCGGGGTGGCGTCGCCGGCCGGGGACACGCCGGGCGACCAGCGGTGGCCGGCGCGGCTGCCCGAGGCCGAGTGGTTGCACCAGCCGCACTGGGTGCGCTGGCGGCACGCGGGGGCCGAGCCCGGCGCCCGCCGTCCAGCGACGCTCGTGATCATGGCCGCGGAACCACCGTCGCCGGCCGCGCTGCGCGCCTTCGCGGCGTCCCACGCCCGGGTGGTGGCCGTCACCGTCGCGGACGGCTTCGCCCGGCTCGGGCCGGACAGCTACCAGGTGGACCCGGCCGACCCCGACTCGCTGGGCCGGCTGCTCCCCGCACTGACCGACGCCACCGCCGCCGGGCCGGGCGGGGTCGACTGGCTGCACGCGCTGCCGCTGGCCGTCGACGGACCGGTCGACGCCGACACGCTGGCCCACTCGTACCGGGCCTGCGTCGACACCCCGGCGGCGCTGCTGGCGGCCGTCGCCGCGCTGCCGGGCCGGCCCCGGTTGCGGGCCTGGTGGCTGTCGCACCGGGCGCAACCCGTAGACGGCGCCGTACGCCGGCCCGAGCTGGGCCTGCTCGCCGGGGCGTGCGAGGTGGCACCCCAGGAGGGCGACGTCGAGAGCCACTGGGTGGACCTGCCGGGCCCCGATCCGGTCGACTGGGCGCCGGCGCTCGCGGCGCTGCTGACGGAGGAGACACCGCCCCGGCGACTCGCGCTGCGCGAGGGCTACTGGTGGGAGCAGGCGCTGCTGCCGGTCCGACCGCCGGCCGCGCCGGCCGCGCGTCCGCTGCCGCCCGGGCCGGCCGTGTACGTGGTGCTGGGCGGCACCGGCGGCATCGGGCGGAGCATCGCCGCCTGGCTGCTGGAGCAGGGCGACTGCCGGGTGATCCTGCTGGCGCGGCGCGGGCCGCTGCCGGCCGGGCTGGCGCCGTGGGCCGATCGCGTCGACGTGGTCGAGGCGGACCTGGCCGAGGCCGATCCCGACGAACTGGTGGCCCGGCTCGACGCCCGGGCCGGGCGAATCGACGGGGTGGTCCACGCCGCGGGGGTCGCGGCCGGCGGGCTGATCGGCCGACGGGACGCGGCCGCGATGCGGCGGGCCACGGCCGGCAGGACCCGCGGCGCGCTGCTCGTGGAGCGGCTGGTCGCGCGCCACCGGCCGGCGTTCGCCGTCTACTGCTCGTCGATGTCGGCGCAGCTCGGCGGGATCGGCCAGCTCGACTACGCCGCCACCAACGGGCTGCTCGACGGCTTCGCCCGGCACCGGGCGGACGGGACCGACGCCACGCTGCGGATCTGCGTCGACTGGGACGTCTGGAACGAGGTGGGCCTGGCCCGGGACGCCCTGCCCACCGACGCCCGGCACCGGGCACACCTGGCGGTCGGCCTCTCCGTGAACGAGGGGCGACGACTCTTCGCGCAGGCCCTGCGGCTGCGGCTGCCGCACCTGCTCGTCTGCACCACCGCGCTGGACCGGGCGCGGGAGTTCTACGCGCCATCGGCCGGCCCGCAGGTCGCGCCGCCCGCCGTGCCGCCCCGGCCGGCCGCCGAGCAGGTCGGCGAGTGGCTCTGCGACTGGCTGGGCACCGACCGGCTCGACCCGGCCGCGTCCCTCTACGACCTGGGCGCCGACTCGCTGCTGCTGCTGGACCTGATCGACCGGGCCAAGGAGCACTTCGGGGTCAGCCTCAGCCTGTCCCAGCTGAGCCACCGGGTGAGCCTGACCGAGGTGCTGGGGCTCCTCGGCGAGCCGGCCCGCGCCGCCGAGCCCGCCGTCGCGGTGGAGGTCTGGCAGGCCGGCCGGGGGCGTTCGGTGCTCTGCCTGGTCCATCCGGTCGGCGGCGACGTGCAGGCGTACCGGCCGCTGGTGTCGGCGCTCGGCCCGGAGCTCACGGTCTGCGTCATCGCCGATCCCGCGCTCGCCCGCCCCGAGCAGCCGGCCTGGTCGCTCGCGGAGCGGGCCGCGCGCTACCACGCCGCGCTGCGGGACCGCTTCCCGCCCGACGAGTGGCGCTGGCGGCTCGCCGGGTGGTCGTTCGGCGCCTGGGTGGCGGTCGGGATGGCGGCGGAGGCCGAGGCGGCCGGCCAGCCGGCGGACGAGCTGTTCCTGCTCGACCCGCCACCGCCGGACGCCGCGCCGGCCTTCCAGAAGTACGACGAGGAACGGCTCGCCGCCCTCTTCGCCCACGAGCTGGGGGCGGCGACCGGCGCGGACACCGCGGCGACGGCGTACGCGGACGCGCTGGCCCGCTGCTGCCGGGCGAACCTGGCGAGCATGGCGCGACACACCCTGCCCCGGCTGGCCGGGACACCCGGGCGGCTCTGGCTCGCGGGACGGCCGACGGCCGGCCTGCCGGCGCACGCCGCGCCGCAGGAGCAGGCCCGGCAGTGGCGGGCGCACCTGGCCGGGCTCGCCTGGCACCTCGTCGACACCACCCACTACGGCATCGTCGGGGCGCCGCACGTCCGGGCGGTGGCCGAGGCCATCGACGAGGCGGAGCCGGCCACCGACCCGAAGGCGGCACGATGAACCCGTACCAGTCGCTGCCGTCGCGGTCGTTCTGGCGCACCGCGGTCGCCGAGCCGGAGATGCTGGACATCGGTGAGGTGTGGACGCCGAAGTTCGCCCTCGCCCCGGACGATCCGGTCCTCACCGCCGGCTCCTGCTTCGCCCGCCACCTCGGTCCCGCCCTGCTCGACGAGGGGATGAACTGGCGGGAGGCCGAGCTGCCCCCGCCGGGGCTGACCGAGGCCGAGCGCCGGGCCCGCCACTACGGCGCGTTCTCCTTCCGCACCGGCACCATCTACACGGCCGCCACCCTGCGGCAGTGGCTGACCTGGGCGCTGGCGGGCGACACCGGGCCCGACGAGGTCTGGCGCGACGGCGACCGGTTCTTCGACCCGTACCGCCCCTCGGTCGAACCCGACGGGTACGACTCGGCGGAGGCGACCCTGGCCGCCCGCCGGTCCACCCTGGCGGCGATCCGGGGGGCGGTCGCCGAGGCGGGTTGCCTCATCTTCACCCTCGGGCTGACCGAGGCCTGGCGGGACGTGGTCACCGGCACCGTCCACCCGGTCTGCCCGGGCACCGTCCGGGGCACCTTCGACGCCGGGCGGCACGTCTTCCACAACTTCACCGTGGCCGAGGTGCACCGGGACCTCTCCGCCGCCGTCGCGCTGCTGCGCGCCGCCAACCCCCGGCTGACCGTCCTGCTGACCGTGTCGCCGGTGCCGCTCACCGCGACGGCGACCGGGGCACACGCGCTGACCGCCACCACGTACTCGAAGTCGGTGCTGCGGGCCGCGGCGGGCCAGCTGACCCAGGAGCACGACCACGTCGACTACTTCCCCTCGTACGAGCTGATCACCGGTTTCCCGTTCCGGGGGGTCTTCTTCGCGCCGAACCTGCGCGCCGTGACACCGGCGGGGGTCGCCTTCGTCATGCGCCACTTCTTCGACGCGCTGCAACGGCAACGCGGGGAGACCCGGCCGACGGATCCCGCCGCGTCGGGCCGCCGCCCCGACGCCGCCGACGGAGGTGACCTCTACTGTGACGACGCCGTCCTCGACCACTACCGCGCCGGCTAGGTTCCTGCTGCTGGGCGACTCGCACGCCGGGCCGATCGCCCGCGCGGCGGCCGCCGCCGGGTTGCCCTTCGTCGGTGGCCCGATCGGCTCGGGGCGCGACTTCAACGTCGGCTTCTTCGACGTACGCGACGACGGCCTGGTGTTCCGGGACGCCGCCGTGCAGGAACGCCACCGCGGCTTCCTGGCCGAGCTGGGCGTGGCCGACATCGGGCAGCTCGCCGTCCCGCTGGTCTCGACGTTCGGCCTGAGCGCCCACTTCTTCGCCACCACCGAGAACTGGCGGATCTACCGGGCGGGCGACGGCGCCTTCCCGGCGGGCTTCCTCTCCGGCGGGCTCTTCGACGACATCGTGCGCGCCATGGCCCGCGACGCGCTGGCCTTCTACCGCCATGCCCTCGACCTGGGGCTGCGCGTCCTCGCGGTGCTGCCGCCGCAGCGGGTGCCGGGGATGTCCGACCCCCTGGTCTTCATGGCGGCTCAGGAGACGATCCGCCGCGCGCTCGTCGCGCTCGGCGTGGAGATCGTGGATCTGCGGGCCCGGGTCACCGACGGCGCGGGCCGGCAGCGGGCCGCGTTCTGCGAGCCGGGCGACCCGATCCACGGCAACCTCGCCTTCGGCCGGCTGATCGTGGCCGACCTGCTGGCGCGGGGACTGTGACACCGAATCCAGGAGGGAACGAATGGAAGAGCACGTCCTTGCCGCCGTCGAGCGGGCGACGACCCGCCCGCCGGAGCGGTACGACACCATCAGCGTCCGACCGATCTCTCCGGTCATCGGCGCGGAGGTCTCCGGCCTCGACCTCGCCACCGAGCTGTCGGACGAGCAGCTGGCCGAGGTCCGGCGCGCCTTCCTCGCCCACCACGTGCTGGTCTTCCGCGACCAGGTGCTCTCCGCCGAGGACCACAAGCGCTTCGCCGGCCACTTCGGCGAGCTGCGCCGGCAGCCCCTCGCCGACCTCGACGGCGGCGACCCCGCCATCCTCGAGATCAGCGCCGGTCGGGACTCGCGGTTCGTGGCCGGCGAGGACTGGCACACCGACGGCACCGCCGAGGCCGAGCCGTCGCTGGGCTCGATGCTCTACGTCACCAGGACGCCGGAGATCGGCGTCGGTGGCGACACGCTCTGGGCGAACATGCACCTGGCGTACGAGATGCTCTCCCCGCCGATGCGGGCCTTCCTCGACGGCCTGACCGCGGTCCACGACGGCCTGATCCCGTGGCAGGGCCACACCCCGCCGCCGGAGTACGTCGTGCCGAAGAGCGAACACCCGGTCGTCGTACGCCACCCGGAGACCAGTCGCAAGCTGCTCTTCGTCAACGCCGGCTTCACCTCGCACATCGTGCAGCTCTCCCGGCACGAGAGCCGGGCGCTGCTGGACATGCTCTTCGGCTGGGTCGCCCAGCAGCCGATCCTGAGCTGCCGGGTCCGTTGGACGCCGAACACGCTGGTGTTCTGGGACAACCGCTGCACCCAGCACCACGCCGTGTGGGACTACTACCCGCACTCCCGCTACGGCCAGCGGGTGACCATCAACGGCAGCCGGCCGGCCGGGTAGCGGGGCCGCGTCGGGTCGCCGGCCGGGCTCGGGTGGCGGGGTCGCGTCGGGTCCCCGGCCGGGCTCGGGTCGCCGGTGGCGAGCGCCGGTCGACGGCCGCGGTCGGCGGACGGCGGACGGCGGTCAGCCGCGCACGATCTGCTCGGTGTAGGCCCAGTCGGCGTCGAGGGCGGCGTCGCGTTCGTCGGTCAGGCCGGTCAGGTCCGCGCCCGCCACGCCGCCGGCACCCGCGATCCGGTCCCGGAGGATCCGGGCCATGACCACGGCGGCCCGGGTGCCCTGGGCGGTGACGGGATCCAGGTGGTAACCGGCGTCGCCGACCAGGCACCAGCCCGGCCCGCTCATCGGCCGACGCAGCATGCGCATCCGGCCGGCGCCGCCGATCGAGGTGCTCCGGCGTCCCACGGCGACGGCCGGGCCGAGGTGCGGATCGTCGCGCACCATCCGCTCGAACGAGCGCCCCGGATGCCGGCCGGTCTCGTCGATCAGGCTCTGGTGCAGGTCCAGCGCCACGCACCACTGCTTGTCGCCGCAGGGGGTCGAGATGAGGACACTGCGGTCCTGCAACGAGAAGTACGAGCGGTCGGTGGGCAGCGGCAGGTTCTCGTAGTACGCCAGCAGCGCGAACCACGGTGACTCGACGACCCGGTAGGCGCCCGCCCCCACGCGTTCGGCGTTGCGCGACAGCCGGCCGTCGGCCAGCACCAGCAGGTCACAGGTGACCTCGCTGTCGACGCCACCGTGCCGCACGGTCGCCCCGCGCACCCGGCCCGCGTCGATCGTGAGGTCCCGCACCCGGGCCGGGCGCAGCACGGTGACGTTGCCCCGGCTGCGCGCCGCCGCCAGCAGCGCCGGGTCCAGCACCTCCCGGGGCACGCTCATCCGGTACGAATACGCGTCCTCGCGCGGGTAGACCCGCTCCACCACGTCCTCGCCGATGCGCTGGGTGTCGCCGTAGGTGCGCGGGGCGCCGCAGGCCAGGACCGTCTCCAGCAGGCCGATGTCGGCCCAGGCGAGGTTGCCGGAGCGGTCCCAGGTGGACTGCTGCGGCCAGAACGCGGTGGGCCGGGAGGCGTCCAGGACGAGGACCCGCTCCGCGTACGGCGCGAGGGCCCAGGCGGTGGACGCCCCGGCGATCCGGCCGCCGACCACGACGACCTCCCAGTGGCCGCCGATCACGCCGGCACCGACTCGGCACGGTGGCGCTCCGGCAGGCTCTCGACGTCGTCACGCGACACGGCTCAGTCTCCCATCCGGACCGGACCCGGGGAAGGGAGCGGCCCGGGCGGCCGCCCACTCGGTCGAGCACCTCGCGGGCGGGACCGGTCGCGGTGGCGGTGCCGTCGAGCCCGCCGGAAGCCACCGCGCGCGGAAACCGTCGGAGGGGCCTAGTTGTTACTGGCGGATTACCCAAGACCACTAAATTCACCCAGGTCAGCGGGCTGCCGTCCGGACGTGGGGTGCAATGTGAACAGTCAGACAATCGCGCGACCGGAGCCCAGACTCGAGGTTCGGGACCTGCGGTGGGGGCAGCTGTGGGCCGGTGCCCGGCTGCTCGCCCAGGCGTACGAGAACGGCGCCATCTGGGCCGCCGCCGGCTCGCTCCCCCGGTGGCAGCGCAAGTCCGCGCTGACCGCGCTGTACCTGGCCGAGCTGGTGATCGCCCAGCTGATGAGCTCGGGCATCACCCTCGCCGCGTACCGTGCCGACCGGCTCGACGGGATCCTCGTCCTCTACGGCGACGAGCGCACGACGCCGTGGTGGGGATGGGCGCTGCGCTCGGTGGCGTGCCTGCTGGCCGGGCCGCGGGCCGTGCGGGAGGCGGTGCGGATCTCCAACGCGCTCGACCGGATGCGCCCCAGCAGCCCGCACGTGTGGTTCGCGGTGCTCGGCCGGCGGGTCGACTCGGTCGGTGTCGGCTACGTCCTCATGCGCGCCGGCCAGAAGCGGGCCGAGGCCCTCGGCCTACCGGGCTACCTGGAGACCTCGGCCGGACCGGAGCAGGTGCAGATCAACGAGATGCTCGGCTGGACCTCCGTGGACGAGTACGTGCTGAGCACCGGAAGCGTCATCAAGACGATGTGGCGCGACGCCCCGGCGCGGTCATGACGGCGGCCGCACTGTGCCGCGGGCTGGACACGCTCTTCGCGGTCCCGCCGGAGCACCGGCTCGACGACGTCGACCGCGCCTCGGCGAGGCAGGTCCTCGGCTGCGACGACCACACGCTGTCCACGCTGCTCGACCGCGGGCTGCCGGCCAGCGGCGACCCGGGCGAGGAGCGGTTCGACTCGCGGGACCTGTTCAACCTGGCGCTGTACTCCGGCACCGGCACGACGGTGCCGGAGCAGGCGTTCGCCTACTCGCTGCGGTGGATGCGCTCGTCGACCGAGGAGCTGCTCGCGCCCCGCGCCTCCCGGTTCGCGACGCGGATCGCCTGCGCCGCCGAGGCGTGCGGCCCGGAGCCGACCAGCACGCTGGCCCTGCCGCGTCCCGAACGCCTCGGCGGTGCGGTGCACGACCTGACGGTCGAACCCGCCGGGGGCGCCGCCGGGCCGAGCGGCGACACCGTCACCCGTACGGCGTCGCAGCTCGCCGTCACCGCCACCGTCCACACCCGCGGCGAGTTGGCCGAGCTGCGCGCCCCGGAGCTGCGCGCGATCGCCGCCGAGTTCGCCGCCATGGAGCTGCGCTGGGTCAAGCTGCCCGAGGCCCTGCAGAACGACGTCGACCTGGTGACCACGCACGGCGTCGCGAGCTGCGACTCGGCGAGCCGTTACCTGGCCCAGCTCTGTGTCCGGGCCGGCATCCCGGCGGTCACCCGGATCGGCTGGGTGGTCGGCATGCTCGACCTGGTCCACGCCTGGGTCGAGGTCGAGGACGCCGACGGGGCGACCAAGGTCATCGACCCGGTCTTCGCGCTGTTCTCCGCCACCGTTCCGGGCACCAACCCGCTGCTGCGGGATCCGGCCGTCGCGCTGCGCACCAACCGGCTCATCCCGACCGGCCTGCCCACCGGCCGGGCCGTGGCCGAGCACCGGTGCGCCGGCGAACCGGCGGCGGCCCGGGTCACCACGAAGATCCTTCCCGCACCGACGCGCCCTGAGGAGGGGTCATGAGCACGACCGAGACGGTTCCCGAGTTCCTCACCGCGTTCCTGCGCGCCAGGTGTCCGGACATCGACTCCGTCGGTGTCGACGACGACCTCGTCGACACCGGTGTCCTGAACTCGATGCACTTCGTCGAGCTGCTCTACCTGATCGAGGCGGAGCTGGGCACGGAGATCTCCCTCGACGAGGTGAGCACGGACGACTTCCGCACGATCTCCCGGATCACGCGACGTTTCTTCACCCCGGGGCAGGGCCTCGGCGCGACACCCAAGGAGTAGCAATGTTGGAGACCCGTGTCCGCGAGGTGGTCGCCTCGGTGTTCGGTGTCGCACCGGGCGAACTGCCCGAGCAGCTGGATCCGGACACCGTGCCGGGCTGGACCTCGCTGCGCCAGATCCAGCTCATGATGGCGCTCGAGAACGCGTTCGGCATCGAGATCGACCCGAACCTGCTGCCGGCCCTCGCGTCCGGCCCGGCGATCGTGCGGTTCCTCGAGGAGACGCTGGCGGTCCCGGAGGGAACGGGCCGATGACGGCGTACCACCCGCAGCTGCGCACGGTGCACGACGTCATCGCCTTCCACGCCGGGCAGCGGCCCGACCATCCGGCGGTGCACTGCGAGGACCGTTCCGTCAGCTACGCGCAGCTGCACCGGTCGAGCAACCGGACGGCACACGCCCTGCGGCGCGCCGGGGTCACGGCGGGGCACCGCGTCGCCTACCTGGGCAAAGAGTCCGAGCACTACTACGACATCCTGTTCGCCTGTGCCAAGACCGGCACCGTGCTGGTCCCCATCAACTGGCGGCTGCGCGCCGGCGAGATCCGGCACATCATGCGCGACTCCGGCAGCACGGTCCTCTTCTGCGACGAGGACCTCCTGGACACCGTCGACACGCTGCGACCGGACCTGCCCGAGCTGCGCGAGGTCGTGTCGCTGGCCGGCTTCGCCGGCTGGCAGGCCGACGAGGACGGCGACCTGGACCCGTCCTGGAGCGAGGAGCAGCCCCTAGCCCAGGTCTACACCAGCGGCACGACGGGCAACCCCAAGGGTGTCGTGCTGGCGCACCGCAGCTTCTTCGCGGTGCGGGACGCGCTCGCCTCCGAGGGCCTGGACTGGATCGACTGGCGGCCGGACGACGTGAGCCTGATCGGCATCCCCGGGTTCCACATCGGTGGGCTCTGGTGGTCGATCCAGGGGTTCAGCGCCGGCGTCACCAACGTCTCGGTCCGGGTGTTCGCCGGGCACGAGGCGGTCCGCCTCATCCGGCGGCACGGCGTCACCACGGCGTGCGTCGTGCCGGCCCAACTGCAGATGATGCTCGCCCCACCCCGACCGAAGCGGGAGGACTTCGTCTCGCTGCGCAAGATCGTCTACGGCGGGTCGCCGATCTCCGAGGCGTTGCTGGGCCGCAGCATCGAGATGTTCGGCTGCGAGTTCGCGCAGATCTACGGCCTGTCCGAGAGCGGCAACACCGCGGTCTGCCTGCCGCCGTCGGAGCACGTCGTCGGGGGGCCGCGCATGCAGGCGGCCGGCCGGCCGTACCCGGGCTTCGGCGTGAAGATCATCGACGGTACGGGCCGGGTCCTGCCACCGTTCGAGGTCGGCGAGATCTGCCTGCGGACCCCCGCTCGGATGATCGAGTACCGGGGCCTGCCCGACGCCACCGCCGCGACCCTGGTCGACGGCTGGCTGCACACCGGCGACGCCGGCTACCTGGACGACGAGGGCTTCCTGTTCGTCCGCGACCGGATCAAGGACACGATCATCGTGGCCGGCGAGAACGTCTATCCGGCGGAGATCGAGAACGCGGTCTGCGCGTACCCGGGCGTGGTCGAGGCCGCCGCCGTCGCCGTGCCGCACGAGCACTGGGGCGAGGTCGTGCACTGCTTCGTGGTGACCCACCCCGACCAGCCGACGACCGCCCGCGAACTCACCCCGTTCCTGCGGGGACGGATCGCCGACTTCAAGATCCCGGCGAGCTTCGAGTTCGTCGACCAGCTGCCCCGCAACCCCAGCGGAAAGCTTCTCCGCCGGGAGCTGCGTGAACGGTTCTGGCAGCACCTGGACCGGCGCGTGGCCTAGCCGCCCGCCCGGTGCCGTTCCGGCTCCACGACCCTCACTCACCATGCAAAGGCGGACCCATGCACATTTTCCTGCGCCACCACAGTGACCGCGTCGCGCTCTCGATGGGCAACCCCAACCGGATCTCGCTCGGCTACTCGGAGGATCCGCGAGCGGTCGCGGAGCGGCTGCCGCGACGCGGCGACGACGAGCCGAAGAACGTGCTCCTGCTGGGCGCGAACGGCTACGTCGGCATGCACATGCTGCGTGAGCTCCTCGGCGACGCCCGGGTCGCGACGGTCTACGCCCTGGTGCGCCGCAAGGGCGACAAGTCCGGGGAGGACCGCATTGCCCGGCAGCTGCGCAAGTACAAGATGGAGCTGCCCGACACCGGGAAGCTGTCGGTCCTGGAGGGCAGCTACCTGGAGCCGGCGATGGGCCTCTCCCCCACCGCCTACGACGAGCTGCTCACCGAGGTCGACGTGGTCATCGACGCCGCGGGGGCGACGACTCACGACTACCCCTACGCCCGCTACCGCCAGGAGAAGGTGCTGCCGACGCTCCGGCTCGCCGAGTTCTGCCTGCAGAAGCGGTTCAAGACGCTGCACGTCATCGGCTCGGTCGGCAGCGAGGTCTACCAGCAGTGGCGCGACTTCTACCGCAACAGCTTCTTCTACACCGGCTACAGCCGGATGAAGTGGGTCGTCAAGCACATCAGCCTGCGGGCGAACCGCGACGGCGTGCCGATCCACATCTACCAGGCGCCGTTCGCGCTGGGCGGGCCGAGCACCGGGTTCAAGGACCCCGGGATGGAGTACTCGTTCTGGAACATGATCTCGCACGTCCTCCAGCTCGGCATGGTCTGGGACTCGGAGGTCACCAGCCCGGTCGTGGCGGGTGACGTGCTGGCCCGGTCCGTGGTGGCCAACGCGCTGTCGAACGCGCCCCGGGTGATCAGCTACCCGGTGACCCCCGTGACCACCGAGGAGATCGCCGAGCGGTTCAAGCTGAAGCTGGTGCCGTGGAAGACGTTCCGCCGCGAGCTCATCCGCCAGCACCGGTTCCGGCCCGGCCAGATCGACTGGTCGAAGCCGGTGGCCAGCATCCGGCGCGGCCGGCAGCAGTCGAAGTTCGTCAGTTCGCTGTTCCCACGGTCGTTCCACACGCTGTTGAACAACATCCACACCGCCGCCGCGAACCCGACGGTCGTGCGGGTCGACGCCGACCTGCCGTCGATCGACATCATGGAGAACAACGCCAGGCGGATCCGCAAGCTCGGCAGGTACCTGCCCGAGGCCACGCCGGCTCCCGTCGCCGTCCCCGCGTCCGTTCCCGCCCCGGCCCCCGCTCCCGAACCGGTGGCCGTCGGGGCCATCTGACCCCGCCCCGCCCCGCAGCGGCCGGCTGACCCTGGCGTCCGACCAGGTCAGCCGGCCGCTGCGCGCGTGCCGTCCGGCGCGACCTTCGGCGCCCGGCCCAGGCTCGGCGGCCGCGCGCCGACCGCATCGCGCGGTGGGGCTGGACCGCGCCCGAATTCGGCGACCCATTGCGTGGACCCCGGACCGGAGTTGTCGACTCTCCCGACAACGGAAAATGGCCGGAGGCTTCGGCGCCATACACCGGCCCACACACGAATGGCCCACCCCCGACCCAGCGGAAGGGAATTCCGTTCCGCCGGGGCAGCCACGCCCGCGACGAGGTCGGCGAACCGCTGGCCGCCCAGGGCTCGACCAGCTGCGATCACACCGCGTCGATGCCCTGGCCAGGACGCCTGCGCCGGCGCCCGGCCGCTGGACGGCCGCCCTCCCACCCTGGTCGCGGGCGCCGGTCCGCGCCGTCCGCCCCCCGCCCTGGCGGACCCCTCGCATTCCCATTGATTCTCGCTGTATACCGGCGAATGAACCGTTGCCGACCCCTTGGCAAGGGGACGACGCATTCGCTACCTTCTCTATTGCCGCAAGGGAGTACGGATGAAGGGAGTTGTCGTGACGGCGCACCGTTCGGAAGCCAATTCCGCATTCCGTCGTCACTGGCTCCGAAAGCCCGCCGCAAGCGGCTTTCCTGCCTCATCTCCCGAGCAACGAATCCGCGTCCCGAATGCGTTTCCGCGGCACTGAAGTTCCCCCGAACGCCCGTCTCGAACGCCGGCGGAGACGGTCGCGTCCAGGGGTGCACCAAGTCCACCGCGCTGGAGAGGAGGTACACGCCATGGCGTTCGACATCGTTATCGTCGAGACCAACGAGGAAATCCTGAACCACGGGGCTGCCTGACCAGAGCGGTGCCGGACCCGCGCGCGGGTCCGGCACCGTCCTGTCCATCGTGCTTTGTCGTCGAAAGGGCACCGGAATGCGCGTACGTCGCCGCGACCAGCTCATCTGCCGCTGGGACAACGATGCGCTGATGGTCGCCCTGCCCGGTCAACGCCGATGGTTGCGCGTCACCCCCGATCTGCTGAACCTGTTGCAGCGGCTGGACGACTTCACCGAGGTCGACGAGGTCGCCGCCCACTTCGGGGGCGAGGCCGCCGACGCCGCCACCCAGGCGGTCCACAAGCTCCGCGAGGCCGGCATCCTCGTCGCCGACACCGACGACGCCGACACCCCGCCCGTCTGGCAGCACTGGGGGCCGATCGCGTCCCGCATGCACACCGAGGCCCGCGACGCCAACTACCTCGTGGACTCGCCGCGACGTGACGCCACCGCCGCGCAGATCGCCGCCGACGGAGAGCCTCCGGCGCCGTTCAAGCGGTACCCGGACGCCCCGGCCGTGTACCTTCCCCGGCGCAACCTGCCGCTGCGTACGCCCGTCGAGGAGGTGTTCGCGGCCCGGCGCACCCACCGCGCGTTCGCCGGCACCCCCGTCGGCATCGACGCACTCGCCACCGTACTGGCCTGCACCTTCGCCCCCCAGCGGTTCCTCGACGGCGGCGCGTTCGGCCCGCAGCAGGGCCGCGTCAGCGCCTCCGCCGGCGGCCGGCACGAGGTCGAGTGCTACGTCGCCGTCTTCGACGTCAGCGGCGTGCCGGCGGGCCTCTACCACTACGCGCCCGAGGTGCACCGCCTCGAACTCCTCGACCCCACCGTCGACCGGCAGCGCATCGCCGACCTGGTCTACGAGCAGGACGCCTCCTACCAGGGGGCCTTCAGCTGCCTCACCACCACCGTCGCCGCCCGCCTGTCCTGGAAGTACCGGCACCCCCGGGCCTACCGGCTGTGGATGTTCGACGCCGGCCACTACGGGCAGACCTTCGCGCTGACCTGCACGGCCCTCGGCCTGGCACCGTTCCAGACCGTGGCGTTCCACGACAGCCGCGTCGAGGCGATGCTCGGGGTGGACCCCGACCAGGAGTTCGCCACCTACCTGCTCGCCGCCGGCAATCCCGCACCCGAGGACGGCGCCCGGGCCGCCGGGCCGGGGTATCCCGCACCGGCCCGCCTGGCCGCCAGCACACACCGGTCACCGGCCGACCTGACGACCGGTTCGGAACAGCTCGGATGAGCCCGACCGGCCGTACCGGCGTCCCCACCGCGGCTCCCGGCGCCGCCCGCCGCGGGGTCCCGCACGGCCACGCCGCCCACCCGGCGCCCTTCGGCGGCCCGTCCGCCACCGGCCGCCACCGGACGCGCCCCACGCCATGAGCGCACCCACCAGGCCCGCCACCGGCACGGCGGAGAAGCTCAGCCAGCATCCGCGGTTCCTGCGGGTGTGGGCCAGCCAGTCCGCCGGGGCGGTCGCCGACCAGATCCTGCCGGTCGCGTTCGCGCTGCACGCCGTACAGCTCGGGGCAGGTGCCGGCACCATCGCCGTAATCCTCGCCGGCCGGGCGATCGCCCTGGTGGTCTGCCTGCTCGCCGGCGGCATCCTCGCCGACCGCGTCTCGCGGCCCCGGATCCTGTTCACCGCCGACCTGCTCCGCACCGCCATCATCCTCGGCACGCTGTTCGCCCTCGACGACCTGCCCCTCGCCGCGCTCGGCATCGTCACCGCGCTGTCCGGCGTGGCCGAGTCCCTGTCCCGGCCGGCCATGCGGTCGCTGATCCCGGCGCTGCTCCCCGCCGCCCTGCTGGAGCGCGGCAACGCCCTGATGTCCGCCGTGCAGCGCTCCGCGACCCTGCTCGGGGCGCTCGCCGGCGCCGCGATCGTCACCGCCATCGGCATCCACGCCGCGCTGGGCCTGGCCGCCCTCCTGTTCGCGACCGGCGCGCTCGCGGTGCTGGGCGTACGCGACGTCGCCGCCGACAACCGGGCCCGGACCAGCATCCTGGCCGACGCCGCGGCCGGCATCGCCACCGTCCGGCGCCGCCCCTGGGTCGCCGCCGTCATGGCTGCCGTCGCGGTCCAGCTCTTCGCCGGCACCGCGCCCAGCCTGACGCTGCTCCCGCTGATCGCCGCGGACCGCCTCGGCGGCGAACTCGCCTACGGGCTCGTCCTCGCCGCTGCCGCCGCCGGCGCCCTCCCGGCCATCGCGCTGGCCGGCCGGTGGCGGCCCCGCCGGCCCGGCACGGTCAGCATGCTCGCCCTCACCACCTACGCCGCCCTGCCCGCCAGCCTCGCCTTCGCCCTGCCGCTGCCGGTCACGGCGCTCTGCTTCGCCCTCGGCGGATTCGTCGTGGAGATCTACTTCATCTCCTGGCTCTCCGCCCTGCAACGCGAGATCCCCGCCGAGGTGCTCGGCAAGACCCTCGCCCTGGACCAGCTCAGCGCCTTCGCCCTGCTGCCGGTCGGTTACGCCCTCACCGGGCCGGCGGTCGCGGCGTTCGGGATCCAGCCCACTCTCGTCGCGGCGGCCGCACTGACGGCCGCGGCCAGCGCCGTCACGCTGCTGGTCCCCGGCGTCAGCACCTTCAGCGACCCCGCCACCGCACCGACGTCGGGTGGCGGGGGTCGCAGCGGATCCGGTACGCGAAACGGGCCGTGACCGGCGGACGGCCACCGTCCGCCCCGGCCGCGGGGACACCGGCTACGGGGTCAGCCCACCCGGGCGGCGCCGGCGGTGACGCTGCCCGTTGACCTGATGACGTGGCAGGTGACGGGGTCGTACCACCCCAGAAGCCCCGCGCCCCGCGTCAGGCGTTGCGGCGGTACACCTCGAGGTACGCGGCGGCCCGGTACTGCTGCTTGACGTCCTCGGCCAGCACACCGATCCACAGCGGGCCGGTGCCGGTCTTCGAGCTGACCGTCGTGCGGGCCTGGTCCAGGGCGCCGGTGGGCAGGAACGCCGGCTGCTCCACCACCGCGGAGTGGTACGCGTCCGTGCCCCCCAGCCACCAGACCAGCACGTCCTTGGCCGCGACGTTCCGCGCGTTGTCGATCCGCCCGAGCGTCTGGTACTCGTCGGCCAGCACCTGCGGCAGGAAGCCGCCCCACACGGTGTACGTGTGCGTGCCGAAGGTGCCCAGCGAGTAGCCGTGGCAGAAGAACCTCTGGTCACCGGTGACGGTGGGCCCCGCCCGCCACGCCTCCACGCGGGTGCCCAGATCGGTCCGTACGGAGAGGTTCATCCCGCTGACGTTGTTCGCCAGCGCGGGCTGGTGGAGGATCTGGTCGCCACTGGTCGGATCGAACGGCTGCATGGGACTCCTCGGGCGCACGTGCGGCGGATGTGAGTACGGCTCGACCCTCGGCCATCCGGTCACGGAGGGCAAGCACACGGTCACGAACCCGACCGGAGCCGGCGGGCGGCGGGGTCGACGTCGTAGCGCCACGGGGAGAACACCCGCACGTGCCCCCACTGCCGCACCGCCGCGCCCGGGGTGTCGCCGGCCTCCAGGACGGTGAAGGCGATGCCGCGCTCGTGCAGGTGCGCGGCGGCGGCCAGGCCCACCGGTCCGGCGCCGATCACCACGACGGGCAGGTCGTTCAGGGTACTCATCAGACAACTCCACCTGGTTGGAAAACTGTCGAATCAAAGGCTGGACGGGGCCGGCTTCCGGGGACGGGAGCGGTCAGGCGACGACCGGACTGCGCCGTTCGAGGAGGACGACGTCGCGCCACCGGCCGCGGTGGCGGCCCACCCGTTCGCGAACGCCGATGACGCGGAAGCCGGCCCGCCGGTGCAGGCTGAGGCTGGCGGTGTTCTCCGGGAAGACACCGGACTGGATGGTCCAGATGCCGGCCGCCTCGGTCGAGGCGACGAGCGCGTCCAGCAGGAGCCGGGCCACGCCACGACCCCGCGTGCCGGGGTCGACGTAGACGGAGTGCTCCACCACCCCGGCGTAGACGGCACGGGTCGAGGTCGGCGAGACGGCGACCCAGCCGACCACGCTGTCGCCGCCGTCGACGGCAACGAAGCGGTGGTCGGGCAGCCTGGCCGCGTCGAAGGCGGCCCAGGTGGGCGCGCTCGTCTCGAAGCTGGCCTCGCCCCCGTCGAGACCGGCCTGGTAGATCGCCAGCACCCGCTCGGCGTCGCGCGGGCGCATCGGGCGGACGGTGACGGCGGCCATCAGCAGGCTCCGTCCGGACAGGGGGCGGGGCGGCCCATGACGACGTCGGCGGCGGAGGGGAAGCAGCCGACGCAGGCCTCGTTGATGCGGTAGTGGCGGGCGGTGCCGACCGGCTCGACCAGCACGAATCGCACCTCGGTCAGGATCTTCAGGTGCTGGGAGACGGTGGACTGCGCCAGGCCGACCGCGGCGACGATCTCCCCCACACTCATCGGCCGGGCGCGCCGGGCGAGGTATTCGACGATCTGCACCCGGGTCGGGTCGGCCAGGGCGCGGAACCAGGACGCGTAGGTCTGCGCCGTCGTCCGGTCGAGCAACTCGTCCACCGCGACTCCTTATATCGCCTATCGCCGATTGACGATCGAACGGTACCAGGCGAGGACGCGACGGGTGCCGGCCGGGACGGCCGCGGCGCTCGCCCCCGCGTTCAAGGCGCTCGGGGATCCGGTGCGGTTGCAGCTGATGTCGATGATCGCGTCGGCGGACGGCGGCGAGGCCTGCGTCTGCGACCTCACCCCCGCCTTCGACCTCACGGGGCCGACGATCTCGCACCACCTGAGGACGCTGCGCGAGGCGGGACTGGTGGACGCCGAGCGGCGCGGGACCTGGGTCTACTACCGGGCCCGCCCGGCCGTCCTGCGCCAGCTCGCCGCGCTGCTCACCGTCGAGCCCGCCGCCGCGTCGTACCCTCCCACCGGAGATTCAGCTCGGGTCGGGCGGCCTCGTCACCAGGACGCCTTGCGGACGCCCGGCAGTTCCCCGCGCAGCGCCAGCTCGCGGAACCGCACCCGGGACAGGCCGAACCGGGAGAGCACGCCCCGGGGCCGGCCGTCGACGACGTCGCGGCTGCGCAGTCGTACGGGGCTGGAGTCCCGGGGCAGCCGGGCCAGCCGGCGCACCGCCTCCTCCCGTACGGCCGGGTCGGTGTCCGGATGGGCGATGGTCCGCTTCAGCTCGACGCGGCGCTCGGCGTGCCGGGCGACGAGGTCCTCCCGGCGGGCCTGCCGGCCGCCCAAACTCCTGCGGGCCATCAGCGCGCCTCGCGGAACTCGACGTGCCGGCGCACGACCGGGTCGTACTTGCGCAGGACCAGGCGGTCCGGGTCGTTGCGGCGGTTCTTGCGGGTCACGTACGTGTAGCCGGTGCCGGCGGTGCTGCGCAGCCGGACGATCGGCCGCACGTCGGTCTGGCGGGCCATCAGAGCGTCACCCCCCGGGCGCGCAGCTCGGCCACGACCCTCTCGATGCCCTTGCGGTCCACGGTCTTCAGCGCCCTGGCCGTCAGGGTGAGGCTCACCCATCGCCGCTGCGACGGCAGCCAGTAGCGGTGGTTCTGCAGGTTGGGATTCCACCGGCGACGGGTGCGTCGGTGGGAGTGGGACACGGCGTTGCCGAAGCTCGGCTCCGCCCCGGTGACGTCACAGCGTCGCGACACGGTTGCTCCTTCAGTTGCGGCTCATCTTAATGAAACTCGTTTTCATTTTTACATCGGTCGTTCGGGCGGCCGTCACGCGGGGGTGCGGGCGCCCTCCACCGGCACCGACGAGCCGGGGCGACACCCGACGGCCCCACGGGGCGCCGATCACCGACGGGTCGACCGCGTGCTTATAATGACAATCATTTTCATCTGAGTCGAGAGGACCGCGATGTCGACGTCTCCACTGGCACCGGCCGACGCCCTCGCCCGCACGGCGGACGCCCGCCCCTCACTGACCGTGCTCAGTGGCTTCTGGCCGTCCGCCACGTACGCCGTCGCCCGTGCCCTGCTCGCCGCGGACCCGGCGCTGCTGCTGGTCCGGCACGATCTCGCCGGCCTCGGCGCCGGCAGTGTGCACCGCATGGTGCGCGACGGTTCGGGCGTGCTCGAGGACGAGCGGATCACGCTCGCGCACGGCTGCGTCTCCTGCACCCTGCGGGAGGACGTCCTGCCCACCCTCGCCCGGCTGGCCCGCGCGCATCCGCGCCGTGACCTGGTGCTGATGCTGCCCGAGGTGGCCGAGCCCGAGGCGGTGGCCGCCGTCTGCGCGCACTGCCTCGTCGACGGCGTGCCGCTGACCGACCTGGTCCGGGTCGACTCCTACGTGACCGTGGTCGACGCCGAGCACCTGCTCGACGGCCTGGTCAGCACCGACGACCTCAAGGCCCTCGGGATCCAGGCCGCCGACAACGACCACCGGGCGCTCGCCGACGTCGTCGTCCGGCACATCGAGTACGCCGACACCCTCGTCCTGTGGGGGCAGTCCCGCGAGGGGACGTACGACACCAGCCGGCTGTCGGTGTTGCTGGCGCGGATCGCGCCATGGGCGGCGCAGGTCCGCGTCGACGGCGACCTCGTCGACGCCGGCGCGCTGACCCGCCAGCTGCGCGGCACCCACCGGCACCGCCCCGAGACCCCGGGTGTCCTGGCCCGGGGCCTGGAGGGCCGCGTCCTCGGCGTGCACGAGCCGCACCCCGACTGCGGGGTGGTCTCAGTGGTCTTCCGCGCCCGCCGGCCGTTCCACCCCCGGCGGCTGCACGACGCCCTCGAGGAGGTCAACGCGGAGGTCGTCCGCTCCCGGGGGCACCTGTGGCTGGCCAGCCAGCCCGAGACGGTCGTCGCCTGGGACTTCGCCGGCGGCGGCCTCGGGCTCGGCTCGCTCGGCCGGTGGCTGGCCGCCCTGCCCGACCCGTACTGGGACGAGGCCTCCGACGACCGCCGGCTCGCCGCCGCGCTGGACTGGGACCCGTACTACGGCGACCGGCACCAGCACCTGGTCTTCGTCGGCCTGGACCTCGACCCGGCGGCGCTGCACCGCACCCTCGCCGGCTGTTTGCTCACCGACGCCGAGCTCGCCGACGGTGAGGACGCCTGGCGCCGCCTCGACGACCCGTTCGCCGGCTGCTTCCCGCTCGCCGACCTTGGCCCGACCGACACCGACCCGACCGGCATCGAAGGAGAATCCGCATGAAGCCCGGCATCGCCCGGGCCCGTCACCTGTCCCGCGTCCGGGGGGCGACCAGGCCGGACTCGTAGGCGAGGACCACGAGTTGGGCCCGGTCACGGGCGTGCAGCTTGACCATGGCCCGGTTGACGTGGGTCTTCGCGGTCAGTGGGCTGATCACCATGCGGTCGGCGATCTCGTCGTTGGACAGGCCCCGCGCGACCAGGGCAACGGCCTCGCGTTCGCGGTTGGTCAGCCCGGGCAGGCCCGCCTCGGCATCCAGGTGCTGCGGCTCGGTGACGTACCGGTCGATCAGCCTGCGGGTGATCGACGGCGCGAGCAGCGCGTCGCCGCGCGCGGCGACGCGTACGGCGTGGAGGAAGTCCTCCGGCTCGATGTCCTTGACGAGGAAACCGGCCGCGCCGGCGCGCAGCGCGTGGAAGACGTGTTCGTCGAGGCCGTAGTTGGTCAGGATGACGACGTGCACCCGGGCCAGGGCCGGGTCGGCCGCGATGCGCCGGGTCGTCTCGATGCCGTCCATGACCGGCATCTGGATGTCGACGAGCGCGATGTCGGGCAGGTGCTCCCTGGCGAGCGCCAGGCCCTCCTTCCCGTCGGCGGCCTCGGCCACCACCTCGATGTCGTCCTCGACGTCGAGGAGCGCGCGGAATCCGCTGCGGAGCAGCGGCTGGTCGTCGACCAGCAGGACGCGGATCACGACCGGCCCACGGGGAGTTCGGCGTGGACGGTGAAGCCGCCCTCGTCGCGCGGTTCCGCGCGCAGGCGACCGCCGAGGGCGGTGACGCGCTCGCGCATCCCGAGCAGCCCGACGCCGGGCACCGGGGCGGTGCCCGGCCTGGCCCGGCCGTCGTCGTCGACCCGGATCGCGAGGGCGTCCGGTCCGTAGTCGATCCGGACCGACGCCGTGGCGGCGGCGGCGTGCCGGGTGATGTTGGTGAGCGACTCCTGGACGATCCGGTAGGCGGTCCGGTCTACCGCGGCCGGCACGTCGTGGCGTCGTCCCTCGATCGTCAACGTCGCGTCCAGGCCGGTCCTACGGGCCCGTTCCACCAGTGCCGGCAGGTGGGCGAGCCCATGCGGCGGCGTCCTGCCGTCGTCGCGCAGCGCCTCCAGGGTGGCGCGCAGTTCCCGGGTCGCCTCACGACCGGCCTCCTGGATCACCAGCAGGGCCTCCGGCACCTGTTCACCCCGCTTGCGGGCCAGGTGGACGGCCACTTCGGCCTGCACCTTGATGACCGAGATCTGGTGGGTGAGCGTGTCGTGCAGCTCCCGCGCGATGTGCAGCCGCTCCTCGTCGGCGCGGCGCAGCGCGGTCTCCTCCCGGATGCGTTCGGCCTCGTCGGCGCGCCGCTCGGCCTGCCGCAGCGCCTCTCCCGCCGCACCGGCGGCGACCAGCCAGGCCAGTTCGAGGGCGCCCCGGGCCCGTGCGAGCGCCTCGCCCACGGATTCGTCCGGTGGCAGGGCGAGGGCCGCGAGCGGGAGGGCGGCCAGCATCAGCACCGCCGCCACGACCGTGCCGACGCGGTGGCCGGCCCGCACGGCGGCGTACACCGCGAACAGGAATGCGACGGCGGGCACGTCGAAGCCGACCGCCTGGTGGCCCACCGCGCACAGCCCGGTGACGGCCAGGACGGCAACCGGCGCCCGCCGGGCGGCGGCCAACGCCAGCCCACCGGCCACCAGCAGCGCGTAGCCGAGCAGGTCGACGCCCGCGGCGGAGCCGTCGCCGGACAGCCCGGCGACCAGCAGGGTCGCCGCCACGCCGATGGCGACCGCCCAATCTCTGACACCGGCCGGAACGCCGGACCGTCCTGGGTGCATGGGCGCACCCTAGCCAGATCCGGCCGCGGGCGACTCCCCCTCGCAGACGAGCGGCCGCCTACCGCACGCGCAGTACCGTCCGGTCGCCTGCGGCGTCCGCAGCAGCCGGCCGCGCCACCGGCGGCAGCGCGGATTGCCTCCGTCGGCGGGACGACCGGCGGTGCGCGCGGCGACATGATCGGGCGACATCCACGCCTCGGGAACGAGACGTACGAGAGGAGACGGACATGAGCTCGTCAAAAACCCTGAAGTCGCTCCAACTGGTGCTCGCCGCCACCGCAGCCGCCCTGCTCGGGGGGTTCGGGCTCGCCGCACCGGCGGCCGCGCACGTCACGGGCCAGCCGGCCGCCGCCGGCGCCCTCACCATGAGCGCCGGGCGGTTCGGGGCGACCGTGGCCGCCGTGCTGGGGCTGGCCGGCGTCATCGTCGGCGGGCTGGCCCTGGCCCGCCCCACCAGTCGCCTCGGCACCGGCAACGGGCGGCTGGGCGCCACCGTGGCCCTGGCGGCGGCGCTGGTCGGCACGGCCCTCGGCGGGGTGGTGGTGGCCACCTCCGACAGCGGCATCGGCACCGGCAACGGGCGAGGCGGGGCCTACCTGGCCCTGGTGCTGGGGCTGACCGCCCTGGTCCTCGGTGGACTGGCCCTGGCCCGCTCCCGCCGTACCGGCTGACCGTGCGGCCGACGAACACCTGGCCCAGGCGAGACAGGCAGGGCCAGATCCCGGCCCGGGCGGCTTCGGCCGCCCGGGGCCGTCAGGGCGCCGTTCGAGGCGTGCGGGACCGCGCGACGTCGCCGGCCTACGGGTGCGGCGGGTGCCGCAGCAGATCGTCCACGCTGTCGCGCAGCGCCTTCCGGTTCGCGTGCCCGGTCTTGAGCAGCAGGCTGGCGACGTGCTTTTCGACCGTACGCGGCGAGAGGTGCAGCAGCGCGGCGAGGTCCTGGTTGTCGTGGCCCTTCGCGAGCAGCACGAGCACCTCGTGCTCGCGCACGGTCACCCCGAGGGCGCGCAGCCGGGCCGGGATGCGGTCGTGGCCGGAGCGCCGTTGCCCGAGCGATGCGCCGGCCTGACGAAGCAGGCCCCGGCACGCCCCGGCGATCACCGGCGCGTCGACGTTGTGGAAGTAGTCCTCCGCTGCCCGCAGCCAGGCGACGGGCTCGCCCCACCCGTCGGCGAGCGCGGCCTCGGCGACCAGCCGCAACCCCAGGTGACGGGCCATGCGGTAGGGCGCCGCGGCGTCCAGGGCCAGCGCGACCTCCGCGGCGGCCCGCTCGCGCTGCCCCGCGCGCCCGTGCACCACCGCCTTTCCCAGGTGCAGGAACTGCCGGTTCCAGCGCAGGCTCGCTCCCGGGGCCAGCGCCACGGCCTCCATGCCCGTGCGGTCCACGGACCCGGCCAGCGCGTCGAGGAGCGGTCGCAGCCCGAAGCGACCCGTCATGTAGTAGGTGTTCGGGTGGTCGTCCTCCCACGCGCGGGCCAGGTCGAGGGCCCGGATCGCCGCCGGCCGGTCCTCCTCCAGCAGCGCGCAGACGGCTTCGCAGAGGCCGTAGGCCAGCGGTACGTGCCCGGACTCTCCCCCACCGGCCGCCCGGAACTCCTCGAGTCGGCGCTCCATCAGTCGCCGTTGTCCGCGGTGGGCGGCGGAGGCGGCGGCCGTTACCAGGGCGAACTGCTGGTCGTCGATGTTGCGTAGCCGGGCGGTCGCCGCGGCGCACCGGGCGGCGAGCTCGTCACCTCTCGGGTAGTCGCCCTGCATCACGGCACGGATCGCGTGCACGCCCTCGATGCTGTGCCCGAGCATGATGGCGCCGGACAGCTGCGCGGCCTGCTCCGCCTGGCACAGCAGCGTCTGCTCACCGGTCCGCATGCTCTGGTTGACCCCGAGGCGGAACAGCGCGTTGATGCGCCACAGGGGCAGGCGGTGTTCCTCCGCTATCGTCAACATCCTGGTCAGGTAGGACTCCGCCTCGTCGAAGCTGCGAGCCCGGGCGATCATGGCCAGGAGTTGCAGTGCCTGACACGCCGTCTCCGCCATCGCCACCTGTTCGGCCACCGCCAGGGCCTTGAGCACGAGCTGCTCGGCCTCCGCGGTCCGACCGCAGCCGTCGCCGTCGCCGAAGATCAGGTGTGCCTCGACCACGTCCACCCGGGCCGCCGGCCCCGGCGGCGGGGTGCTGCCGAGGATCGCCCGGGCGATGCGCACCTGGGACGCGCCGTCGGACCACCGCCCGGTCGTGACCGCGACCCAGGCGAGCCGGGTCCGGAGGCTGACGTGCTGCTCGACGCCGAGGGTCACGGCGTTCACCCAGGTCGCGTCGTTGACCAGGGCGAACGCCCGGTCCGCGTGGCCGGCTTCGGCCAGGGCGTTGAGCAGCGACTCGAGGATGCCGGCGCGTGCGTCGGGGTCGGGTGGGTCGGACATCAGCTGGTACGCGCGGTCGAGCAGGGTGACGGCCGACGTGGTCGCGCCGTCGCCGAGTGCCCGCCGGCCCGCCTCCGCGAACAACAGACCCGCGGCGTGGTTGTCGCCGGCGGTCTGCCGGAGCTCGGCCGCGAGCTGGCACCAGTGTCCGGGCAGCCCGGCGTACGCCGACTCCAGCGCGTCGGCGGCGCGTTTCGCCAGCGCGGACCGTTCGGCCGGGGTGAGCGCGGTCAGGATCGCGTCGGCGGTCAACGCGTGGCGGAAGGAGTACCAGTCGGGTGTCGACCGGTCGGGCATGATGACTTCGACGTCCACCCCGGAACGCAGGTGGCTCAGCATGGCCCGCTCCTCGAGGCCGGTCGCCGCCCGGACCGCGGCCACGGGAAACCGACGGCCCAGCACCGCGGCGGTGTGCAGCAGTGTCCGCGCCTGCGGGTCGAGGCTGTCCAGCCGGCGGGTCACGCTGAGCGTGACGGTGTTCGGCAACGCGATGGCCGGGTCGTCGGTGAACCGCCAGCCGTCGCTGTCGCGGACCAGTGCGCGCGCGCCGATCATGCTGTTGAGCAGTTCCTCCGCGACGAACGGGTTGCCTTCGCTGTCGCGCACCAGCCGGTCGGTCAGTTCGGCGGGCAGGGCGTCGGCGCCGAGGCAGGCGGAGGCGAGTTCGTGCACCTCCTCGTCGGAGAGGCGGCGCAGCTCGACGACGGTCGCCGTCCGGCGCACCGCCGCGGCCCAGGCCAGATCGGTCGCCGGGCCGCTGGCCGGCCGCATGGTCGCCACCATGAGGATGGGCAGGTCGGCGAGGTTGTCGACCAGGTACTCCACGACGGCGTGGGTCTCGGCGTCGGCGTCGTGGATGTCTTCGAGGATGAGCACGCAGCCCCGGCTGCCCGCCACGGCGGTGACGAGCCGCAGGACGGCCTCGGCCAGTTCGACGATCGAGGCCACCCGTTCCGGCACGGCGGGGTCCCGCCATTCTGGGACGAGCCGGGCGAGGGCCGGTCGGTAGGGCGCCAGCTCCCTGTTGTCCGGCAGCCGGCCCGTACGCGACAGCGAGAAGATCGCCTCCGTCAGCGGGCGGAACGGCACGATGGGGCCGGTGGAGCTGCTACGTCCCCGTAGCAGCTCCATGCCGGCCTCCGCCGCCGCGTGCGCGCAGTGTTCCGCGAGCCGTGTCTTGCCGATCCCCGCCTCGCCGATCAGGAAGACCGTCCCGCCGGACGAGGCCCGCGTGGCCGTCAGTCGGGCGTCGACGTCGCGGAGTTCGGAGTCACGTCCGATCACCACCGGCGAGGAGAAGCGCATGCCGCAGGCTAACGTGAGCTGCACCCGCATTGCCGCGTCCGACGCGGAACGCCCGCTGTCGATGAGGCGACACGAAAAGGGGTGCCGCCGGCCGTGCCTACGCCCCCGAGTGCCCCCCGGTGCCGGTGTCGATGATGCCCGCGAAGGCGGGCGCGGCCACCATCAGGCCGGTGAGGATGCCCGACCGCCTGCCGAGGTGCCGCAGGAAGCTGAGCTTGATCTCGCCCGCCGGGTGCGTGTCGGCTGGCTCGTGCTCCGCCACCGGCCCAGCCGGATGAGGAGCGGTCACGTCGTCCCGCATGTCTTCCCCCTTCTATCTGTCGACACCGCGTCCGGATGTCGTCGGCTCGGCATGCAGCAGCAGTGCCGAGGGCACATGGTCGGCGAAGCCGATACGGAGCAGTCCGTGGCCGATCCCGGCCAGGCCGTCCAGCAGGCCGGGTACGCTCACGCCGCCGGCAGCACCGCACCTCGGGCCGGCCTGGTCCAGCGCCGCGACCAGTTGTCCGGCCTGGTCGGAGCGGACGCTGACCGCGGCCCGGCGACCGCGGGCGGCGGCGACCGACAGCATCTCCTGCCGGCCCAGTTCCCCGTGGCAGAGGCTGTGGTCGCCGACCAGCCCGGTCTTCGACACGGCGGTCGCCGCGCGGTCCACGAAGGCGGCCAGCGCGGGGTCTGCCAGCAACGGGCCCTGGTCGGCGATGGCGGCCGCGATTCCCGGGACGCCGTGGCACCACGAGTGGGTCGACGGCTGCGGGAATGGACCGGTGGCGGCGCGGGCCACCATCGCGCGGCCGGCCTCGGCGTGCCGCTCGTCGCCTTCCACCCGCGCGAATCGCAGCAGGGCCCAGCCGATCCCGGCCGTGCCGGTGGCGAAGCCGGGCTGCGCGGGCAGCGAGGGGGCGGCCGCCAGCAGCCGCTTGGCGCAGTCGCGGGCCGTCTCGGCGGCGAGCGGCAGACCGGTCAGTTCGTTGACGGCGAGCATCGCGGCGAGGCAGCCGGCAAGCCCGTCGAGCACGCCCAGGTTGGTCTCCGTCGCGGCGGCGATCGCCGCGAGGCGTACCGCCGTCTCGACCGAGTCGCCGAGCGCGTCGTCCTGGAGCAGGCCGGCGAGCCGGGCCACCGCGTAGGCGATCCCCCCGAGGCCGGTGAACCCGCCGCTGCCGACCGTGCCGGCCAGGTGCGGCCGGGTCTCCAGCGCGGTGAGCAACAGGGGAAGCTGGCGCACCGCCCGGCCGGCGGCCTCGGCGTAGCGGTCGACGTCCGTGAGCCGGGCCAGTTCGGCCAGGAAGAGGGCGGTGCCCGGGTATCCGGTCCCCAGCCCCGCGCCCAGCGGCATGATCGTGCTGTGCCCGCCGTCCACCGGCTCGAGCCCGAGCCAGTTGGCGAACACGCCGTCGTCGTAGGCGTCTGCGATGATCTTGTCGGCGATGCCGCAGGCGACCGTGAGCAGCCTGCCCGGGTCCGGTGCCGTCGCCTCCCACCGCACGGACACCGGCTCGGCGCACTCGTGGCGTGCCCCGCCGAGCCGGCCGGCGAGCGCGGCCTGGACGATCCACTCCTGGTCGCGCTGGTCGACCACGCCCATGCCGGCGATCTTGCGCAGGGCGGTCGCCAGTACCGGCTCGTCGAGCAGGTCGACGAATCCGACGCCGTCGCCACCGGCCAGGTCGCGGTCCTCGGAACGGCAGGTGAACAGGGGGACGTCGCCGTCCCAGAGCTGTTCGATCTCGCGGGACACCAGCCGGTTCCGCATCGGGTCGTCCACCGAGGCCGCCCAGAGCAGGTCGAAGATCTGGTCCCGGTCGAGCGCGTCGCGCAGCACGTCGGGATGGGTGGACTCGCTCAGCAGCACGGTGTAGGTCCGCGTCGACCGGACGATGACCCGCAGCTCGTCGGCGGCGAAGCGCCGCAGCAGGCCGTCCGGGCCGGTCAGGTCGCCCGTTCGCCGGGCGATGGCGCGGTACGCGGCACGGAAGCCGGCGAGCAGCTCGGCCGTGTACTCGGCGGCATCGGCCGGGACGCCGTCCAGCATCGGGCGGTTCTCGGCGGCCCGCACGGGCGCGAACCGGCGTACCAGGTGCATCGTGTCGGTGCCGGCCCCGGCCCACTCGACGGCCTCCCGGAGCTGTTGCGCGCCGGGGTCGCCACCGAGGCCGGAGACGTCCAGCAGGCCGCGTTCGCCGATGAGCGGCTGCGGCAGCAGGGCGGTGCGGTACACCGACGTCCGCAGCGCCCGGGCGGCGGGATCGGGCGCGGCGGTCGGCACCGGCAGGTCGGGGTGCAGCAGCGTCTCGACGTCGACGAGGACGGGCTGGTCGGCGCAGGCGATCAGGTTCTCGTGGTGGATGTCCGTCATGCCCAGCAGGTACAGCAGGGCGAGCAGCACCCCCTGCCGGCGGTAGAACGCGCCCACCTGGCCGACGTCGGAGCAGGGGGCACGGTCGACGACCTCGATCCACCCGTAGCCACCGCCGGCGAGCACGGTCAACGTGCGCAGCTCCAGCTCCGGCAGCAACCCGTTCAGCCAGTCCAGCACCTCGTTGAAGTGCACGTGGACGGCAACCGAGCGCGGCCGGTAGACCACCCGGGCGCCGGAGGCGAAGCGCAGCATCGCCACCGCCCGCCCGTGCCCGTGCGAGTCCCCCGCCACGTCGAATCCGGTCAGCGGCCCCGGATCGCGCCCGTCGAGCAGCCGGCGGAGGATCTCCCCCCGGTCCGCGACGAACCGGTCGAGCAGCTCGGCCGTCGCCTCGACGGCGTGCCGACAGGCGGTCGCCAGCAACCGCGCCAGCACGGGGTAGTCCGTCATCAGCCGGGTCAGCCGCTCGCGCTGGGCGAGGTCGGCCACGAAGGCGGCGAACCGGTGCTCGGGCGTGGGGCCCACCAACCGGCCGGCGGCGCGGGCGACGTTGAGTTCCAGGACGAAGGTGCGCGACGCCGTCGCGACCAGCCTGCGACGAAGCGCGTCGGCGAACCCGGCGTACACCGCGGCGAGGTCGACCACCGTGGACGTCCCGGGAGCGCGTACCCGCTGCCGCAGGTCGGCGCAGGCGGCCGTGACGAACGGCGCCAGCACGCCGGCGAAGGCGTCGGACCACGGGGTGTGGGCGGGCAGCTGGAGGGTCTCGTCGGGGGCGAGGCCGAGCGCCCGCTCGGTGAACCCGGCCCAGGCGGGCGCGTCCGACCCGTCCGCCAGCGCCGCCGGCGGCCGGTCGAGGAGAGCCAGGAACTGCCGCTCGGTGATCTTCAGCGCCGCCAGGCGGTTCGCGAACTGACCCGTCGTCCCCAGCTCGTACGCCGAGCGCCAGTCCTGCAGCCGCTGCACGGCCTGCGCGGACACGGGGTCGGCGGCGACGGGCCCGCCGTCGCCGGCTGCCCGTACCCGTTCGGCGAGCGTGAGGCCGGGCGCCCACCACGCGCCGCCCGCACCACTCACCGCCGCCGCATCCCGCGTCCCCGACCTGTCCATGCCGATATCGTGCCGGCGCCCCCGAAGGGGTCACATGGGTAGCCGGTACCCATATTTCGGCGGCGCACCGACCCCGGCCCGGGATGCCCGCCACGCGTCGAGGCGGGCCGGGCCGCCGACGCTCCCGCGCCCGCCGGCCGCTGCCGTGGCACCGGTCGGACAGGTGCCGCAGCGACCGGCGGCCGGCTCACCCGGCGCACCACTCCAGCGCGGCCTGAGCGCTGGACATCTTGTGCCTGGCCTGGTCGAAGGCGATGCTGCGGGGCCCGTCCAGCACCCCGGCGGTGACCTCCTCACCCCGGTGCGCCGGCAGGTCGTGCATGAACACCGCCTGCGGGCTCGCCGCCAGGACCGCCCCGTCGACCTGGAACGGCGCGAAGACGCGGCGCCAGTCCGGGTCCGGCTTGGTGGTGCCGGTGGTCTGCCAGCGGGTGGTGTAGACGACGTCGACCTCCGGCAGGTCCGTCATGTGGTGCGCCTCGGCGACTGCCGAGCCGGTCCGCTTGGCGGCCACCTCGGCGGCGGCGAGGACGTCCCGGTCCAGCCCGTACCCGGGCGGCGTGCGCAGGTACAACCGGGTTCCGGTGAACCGGCCGAGGGCGAGCGCGAGCGCGGCGGCGGTGTTGTTGCCTTCCCCCACGTAGAGCACCCGCAGCCCGTCGACCCGGCCGAACCGCTCGGTCATGGCGCTCAGGTCGGCCAGCGCCTGCGTGGGGTGCTCCTCGGCGCTCATCGCGTTGATCACCCCCATCCGGTCCTGCGCGGCGAAGGCCCGCAGCTCGGCGACCGGGTCGGCGGTCCGGGCGACGAAGAGGTCGACCATCTCGGACAGCACCCGGGTGGTGTCCTCGACCGTCTCGCCGGTGTTCAGTTGCAGATCCCCCGGGCCGTAGCTGATCAGATGCGAGCCGAGCCGCAGAGCCCCGCTGGAGAAGGCGGTGCGGGTCCGCGTCGAGGTACGGCGGAAGTAGACCGCGGTGACCAGGCCGCGCAACTGGTCGGCGGGGCGGACCCGACCGGCGGCGTGGTCGGCGCTGCGGGCCACCAGGTGCCGCAGGTCGGCATCGCTCAGGTCCTGGATCGACAGCAGGTGACGGCGGGGACGACGGTCCATCGGGCTCCTTCGGGAACGGTCGCGGTGGTGGGAGTCGGTCAGCCGGCCTGGATGGCCCGGCGCAGCACGGCGAGGCCCCGCTCCAGCCGGGCGAGGTCGATGGTGAGCGGCGGCATCACCTTGATCACTTCGTCGTCGCGTCCGCAGAGCTCGACGATCAGCCCGGTCTCGAAGCAGCGCCGCTGGATCCGGTCGGCCCGCTCGGCGCCGCCGGCCGCCCGCAGGTCGATGCCGAGGACCATGCCCAGGCCCCGGACGACGAGGGCCGGCTCGCTGTCGCGCAGTTCGGCGCCGAAGCGCTCCAGCCGCCGGGCGCCGACCACGGCGGTGGTCCGGAACCCCTCCTGGCCCCAGAGTTCGCAGGCGGCGGCACCGGCGACGAAGGCGAGCTGGTTGCCCCGGAAGGTGCCCGTGTGCTCCCCCGGCGACCAGACGTCGAGGGCCGGTCGGAACAGCACCATCGACAGCGGCAGGCCGTAACCGCCGATCGCCTTGGAGACGGTGATGACGTCCGGCACCACGTCGGCGTGCTCGAAGCAGAAGAACGTGCCGGTCCGTCCGCAGCCGGACTGGATCTCGTCGAAGATGAGCAGGATGCCGTACCGGGTGGTCAGCTCGCGCAGCCGGCGCAGCCAGTCGGCCGAGGCCGGGTACACCCCGCCCTCCATCTGCAACGGTTCGACGATCACCGCGGCGGGGAGGTCGAGCCCCGACGACGGGTCGGACAACATCCGCTCCAGGTAGCCGATCGAGTCGAACGGTCCCGCCGGACCGTCCTCGTACGGCACGAACGTCACGTCCGCCGTGCCCACCTGCCCGGCGGCGCGGGCCCGGCGGCCACCGCTGACCGCGAGCGACCCGCGGGACATGCCGTGGTAGGCCCCGGTGAAGGAGACGATGCCGCGCCGTCCCGTGGCCCGGCGGGCCACCTTCAGCGCCGCCTCCACCGCGTCGGTGCCGGTCGGCCCGCAGAACTGCACCTTGTGGTCCAGCCCCCGCGGGGCCAGCACGTGCTCCCGGAGCCGGCTCAGGAAGGTCCGCTTCGCCACGGTGTACATGTCCAGGCCGTGCATCACGCCGTCCCTGGCGAGGTACTCCGTGATCCGGCGCTTGAGGTGGGGGTGGTTGTGGCCGTAGTTCAAGGTGCCGGCGCCGCAGAAGAAGTCGGTGAACATCCGACCGTCCTCGGCGTAGAGCTCGGCGCCCCGGGCCTGGTCGAACACCACCGGAAACTTGCGGCAGTAGTAACGCACCTCCGACTCCATCGCCTCGAAGAGGGAGAAGTCGTAGGCCGCCTTGTGCGGCGGTACCGTCTCGTCCACCAGCATGGTCATCGGTCCGGGGTCTCCTCGGTCGTAGTCGTCTCGTCGTCGAACAGGTCGTCGGGTGCGTGCTGCCCGACCAGCGGGCGGTCGGTCGGCCCGGCCGGGGCCGAGGGGCCCCGGCCGGCTCAGCCGCGGGTGGTCAGCGACACCGAGCCGAGCGCGCCGAAGGAGGCCCGCACGGTGTCCCCCGGCACGAGGTCCACGGCCGCCGCCCAGGAACCGGAGAGCACGAGCTGACCGGCCTCGATCCCGGTGCCGAACCCGGACAGGATGCGGACCAGGCACGCCACGGACTCCGCCGGATGGCCCATCACGGCCGAGCCCCGCCCCTCCTGCGCGACGTGGCGGCTACGCAGCTGCATGCGCGCGTCAGCCAGGTCCGTCGTGTCGGGCGGCACGCCGGCGCCGACCACGGCCAACGCCGACGAGGCGTTGTCGGCGACGGTGTCGACGAGACCGATCCGCCAGTCCTGGATCCGGCTGTCGAGCACTTCCAGCGCCGGCAGGACCTCCGCGGTGGCGGCCAGCACGTCGCGCGCGGTCACGGCCGGGCCGGCGAGGTCCGCCGCGAACCGGAACGCGACCTCGCCCTCGACCTTCGGGGCGATGAACCGGCTCAGGTCGAGGTCGGCCCCGTCTGGCAGCACCATCCGGTCGGTCAGGTAGCCGAAGTCGGGATGGTCGATGCCGAACATCGACTGGATCGCCTCGCTCGTCGCACCGATCTTGAGCCCGGCCAGGACCGCACCGGCCGCCAGCTCCATCTCGCGCAGCTCGCTCTGGATGGCGTAGGCGTCCGCCAGGTCGAGCTCCGGGTGCCGGACCGAGACCGGCGGCACGGCACGAAGGGTCCGCGCCGCCGTCCGCAGTTCCCGCGCGAGCTCGCGGTGCAGGGGCAGCGTGTCGGCCACTACCTGACCGCCACGAAGAGCCGGCCGCCGGGCACGCCGAGCGGCACGCACTCGGTCCGGGAGAAGCCCGCCGCCTGGAACGTGTCCAGCCACCGCCGCTCGGTCGGGAGGGTCACGCTCATGAAGGTGGCGTGCAGGTAGGTGAAGAGCGCGCTGAACCTCCGCTCCGCGGGGTCGGGCGCGTAGGAGACCGCGTCGGCGACCGCCATGAACCCGCCCGGGGCGAGCGCGTCGCGACAGGCGCCCAGGACGGCCTTCGCCACCGCCTCGTCCGCCACGATGTCGTGCATGACGAAGCACGCCAGCACGGCGTTCGCGCCCTCGACCGGTCCGGGGTCGTCCGCGAGGGACTCGACCGTACGCTCGACGACCTCGAGCCGGTCGGCCACCCCCGCGGCGGCGGCCGCCTCCCGCGCCGCGGCACACGCGGCGCCGCTGCTGTCGAGCGCCACGGCGGTACGCGCCGGGTCCTGCCCCAGGAGCCTGATGAGCAGCCCGCCCGCGCCGGCGCCGAGGTCCGCCACGCGCAGGGCGCCGGCCGAGACGACCCGGTCGACGATCGGCGGATAGAACGCCCGCTCGCCGATCCACCGGGAGCTGACCGCCACCCGGCGCCCGTTGCGCCGGTGGACCCGGGCGGCCGCGTCGCGGTCGGCCAGGAACTCCCGGGCGTTGGCGAGGAACGGGCCGTTCGCGCTCATGGCCCAGGACACGTAGCCGGCCGCGTACCGCCGGTCCGGGTAGTCCTCGGCCGCCCGGAACCGGTCCGGGACCTCCGTGCCGACCACCAGTCCGGCGGCGACCAGCGCGGCGAGGTAGTCGTCCACGCCGGCCTGCGGGAGGTCGGCGGTCGCGGCCAGCTCCGCGGCGCTGAACGTGCCGCCCGAGTCCAGCAGTCGATCCACTCCGATCTCCGCGCCGATCTGCAGCAGCGCGGCGACCGCGGCCAGGTCGGCCGCGCCGTCGAGCGGGGAATGGCGTTGCATTGCTCCTCCTACGTCACTTGATGCGAACCCTGACGACCCACTCACACCTGGCTGGGTGTCTCCTTCTCGGCGGCCAGCGCCATGGCGACCTCGATGATGGTGTCCTCCTGGCCGGCCACCACCCGCCGGTTGCCCAGCTCCAGCAGGATCCTGCGGGGGTCGACGCCGAAGCGGGCGCTCGCGCGCCGCACCGGCGCGGCGAACCCGGAGAACACGCCGGCGATCCCGCTGGCGATGGTGACGCTGTCGTTGGTGGGTACGTGCTTGACGAAACGCTCCTGTGCCACGTCGGCCGCGTCCAGCGCGCCGAAGAGCTGGATGCCGGTCTCGAGCTGCTCGACGTGCAGGTTGGCCGCGACGAGCTCGATCGGCGCGTTGCCCGCGCCCGCGCCGAAGCCGCGCGCGGTGACGTCGACGATGGTGGCCCCCGACTCGATCGCCGCCATGCTGTTGACGACCGACATGCCGAGGTTGTTGTGCGCGTGGAAACCGACCTCGATGTCGAGGTTCTCGACGAGCTCGCCGACCTTCTCGCGGACCTTCTCCGGCGTGTACGCGCCGGCGGAGTCCATCAGGATGACCGCCTCGGCGCCGTAGCTCTGCATGAGCCGGGCCTGTTCCACCAGCTTCGCCGCGGATGCCATGTGGCTCATCAGCAGCATTCCCTTGACCGCCACGCCCATCGCCCGCAGCATCGTGACCTGCTGCCGGGTGACGTCCGCCTCGGTGCAGTGCGCGCCGACGCGGACCTCGTCCACGCCGCAGTCCAGCGCCGGCTTGAGGTCGCGCTCGACACTGGCGAACCCGGGGATGGACAGCACGCCGAGCCGGGCGGTACGCAGCTCGGCCTTGGCGGCGCGCAGCATCTCGGCGTCGCTGAGCGCGGCCATGCCGACCTGGATGGACGAGGCGCCGAGCCCGTTGCCGTGGCCGACCTCGACGACGTCCACGCCGGCCGCCTCGGCCGCCCGCGCGTACGCGCTGATGTCCGCGCGGCCGAGTTGGTGGGCGACCGCGTGGTTGCCGTCGCGCAGGGTCGTGTCGCAGATGCTGAGTTTCGATGCGCCGCTCATGACCGCCGCCGTTCTGCCCGGGCCTCCGCGACCGCGAGCGCGGCGCAGGTGATGATGTCGAGGTTGCCGGCGTAGCGCGGGAACCAGTCGCCTCGGCCCTCGACCTCGACGATGATCGTGACCCGGTCCCCGACGGCCACCGGCGGGACGACGACGCGGTAGCCGGGGACGTACGACCTGATCTGCTTCTCCATCATCGCGACGGAGGCGCGCAGGGCGTCCAGGTCGATCCGCTCGGCGGTCGTCACCGCGATGGAGTTGCGCATCACGATGCCGGGCTCGGCGGGGTTGATGACCAGCACGGTCTTGGTGCGCCGCACGCCGCAGAAGTCGATGGTCGCCTGCTCGGTGGTGTGCACGTACTCGTCCAGGTTGGCCCGTGACGCGGGGCCGACGCTGGCCGAGGCGCTGGCCGAGACGATCTCCAGGTAGTCGATCCCCTCCGCGGCCTCCGCCATGCAGTGGGCCATCGGGACCGCCGCCTGTCCCCCGCAGGTGACCATGCTGAGGTACTGCTCGTCGAGGCAGTCGTCCAGGTTGAGGGCCGGCACGCAGAACTTCCCGAGGTGCGCCGGCGTGAGGTCGACGAACGGCAGCCCGGTGGGCGCGACGACCGACCAGTGGCGGGTGGCGTCCTCGGCCGAGGTCGCGTCGAAGACCAGGTCGATGTGCTCGGCGCGGGCGGCGACCGCGTCGATCCCGTCCACGCTGGTGGGCACCCCGTGGCTCTCGGCCAACTGGATCCCGGGTGACCCGGCGCGGCGCCCGGCGAACAGGACGCACTTCAGCAGGGGGGACGCCTCGACCTTCAACAGCAGGTCGGTTCCGATGTTGCCCGTGCCCACGATGGCTACCGATAGCGGTGGTGGGCTCGTGTGGGTACTCATCCAGTTCTTCCTCTCATCCGGCCGCGCCCGACGGGCGCGGCCGGCATCCGTGACAACGGTCAGCCCTCACCGAGCACGTCGACGATGACGCGGGCGAGTTCGGTGACGTGCGGCGGCTTGATGACGCTGAAGTGGTCACCCGGCACCCGGTGCACCCGCACGCCGCCGGTGCAGAGCTCCTCCCAGCGCGCCAGGTAGTCCGGGTAGCTCTGGCCGGAGGTGACCTCGTGCTGGCCGCAGGCGAGCTCGTCGCTGACGATGAGCTCGAGCCGCCCCGGCCAGGGGCGGTGCCGGTACTCGACGTCCACCTCCATGACCTCGCGCCAGATCCGGACCTGCCGTGGCCACGAATCCCCCACGCCGCGCTCGGGCAGCGTGATGCCGGTCTCCTCGTCGATGTCGTCGACGATGTGCTCGAGCAGGTCGAGGATCTCCTTGCGGCGTTCCAGCGTGTCGGCCTCGTCGCCGCCGGTGCTCACCTCGTGGAGCAGCAGTTCGAGGCGGCGGATCAGGGCGAGTTCGCTCCAGGCGTCGGCGCGGGTGTGGATGTCCAGGCCCGGATCGAGCAGGATCAGCGTCACCTCGTGCCCGTCCCCGACCAGCCGGTGGGCCATCTCGCTGGCGATGCCGCTGCCGCCGCACCAGCTGAACAGCCGGTACGGTCCGTGCGGTTGGGCCCGGCGGAGTTCGTTGTCGTAGCGTTCCGCCATCTGCGCCGTGGTGGGTGTCCCCTCCGGATGCGGGCCCGGCCACTCGAACGCCGCCACCGGCTGGTCCGGGTGCAGGTGCGGGGCCAGGCGCAGGTACCAGTGGGCGCTGCCGCCGCCGGGGTGCACGCAGAAGAGCGGTGGCCGGCCGTCGCCGTCGCGCCGCAGCCACATCATCGCGCCGGCCGGCGCCGCCGCCGGGTCCTGGAGGGTCGCGGCCAGCCCAGCGACGGTGCGGTGTTCGACGAACGAGCCGAACGTCAGCTCGTAGCCGTGCCGGCTGCGCAGCGTCGCGGTCAGCCGCATCATCGCCAGCGAGTGGCCGCCGAGGTCGAAGAAGTCGTCGTGCACACCGATCCGCTCGATGCCGAGCGCCTCGCTCCAGGCGGTGGCGATGTGCTGTTCGACGTCCGAGCGCGGGGCGACGTACTCGACGTCGGTCACCGGCCGCGAGCCGTCCGGCGCCGGAAGGGCGGTCCGGTCGACCTTGCCGTTGCGCGTGTACGAGAAGTCCTCCACCGAGAGGTAGTGGTGCGGGACGAGGTGCTGCGGCAACCGCTCGCGCAGGAAGTCGCGCAGCGCGGCCGGGGACGCCGCCGTCCCGTTCGCGGGGCGGGTGTAGGCGACGAGCGAGGCGTCCGGGGTGCCGGCCCGGTGCACGGCGACCACCGCGGCGGCCACCGCCGGGTGGGCGGCGAGGGCGTGCTCGATCTCGCCGAGCTCGATCCGGAACCCGCGGACCTTGACCTGGTGGTCACGGCGCCCGTGGAAGTGCAGGGTGCCGTCGGGATCACGGGAGACCACGTCGCCGGTGCGGTACATGCGCTCGCCCGGTCGGGACGCGTACGGGTCCGGCACGAACCGCTCGGCCGTGAGTTCCGGCCGGTTGAGGTATCCGCGCACCACGCCCGCCCCGCCGAGCATCAGTTCCCCGCGTACCCCGGGGGGCAGCAGGCGCAGCTCGTCGTCGACGACGTAGGCGCGCACGTTGCCCAGCGGGAGCCCGATCGGCGGCGGTGCCGTGTCCGTGGCCCGCAGCTCCGCGATGGTGGCGACGACGGTGGTCTCGGTGGGCCCGTAGGCGTGCAGGACGCGGACCCGGTCGGCCCACCGCGCCGCCTGGTCGGCCGTGCACGCCTCGCCGCCGGTGGTCAGCACCCGCAGGCGCGGGAAGGCGGCCGGGTCGAGGCGGTCCAGCAGCGGCGGCGGCAGGGTCATGTGGGTGAGTTCGGCCGCGTGGCGGCGCAAGTCGCCGGGGTCGACGTCCGGCGGGGGCAGCACCAGCGCCGCGCCGTTGGCGAGGGCCAGGAGGATCTCCCAGACCGACGCGTCGAAGCTGGGCGAGGCGAACTGCAGCACCTCGTCCCCGGCGTGCGCGTCCAGGACCCGTCGCTGCGCGTGGCAGAAGTTGAGCACGCTGCGGTGGGTGACCGCGACGCCCTTGGGCCGTCCCGTGGAGCCCGACGTGTAGATGACGTACGCGAGGTTGTCCCCGCTGAGCCGCACCGCCGGAGGGCGCGCCGCCCGGGGCCCGCCGTCGGCCAGGTCGGCGACCAGCACCGTCGCTGCCGTGCACGGCAGCCTCGGGGCCAGCTCGGCGTCGGTCAGCACGACCACGGGCGCCGCGTCGCGGATCATGTCGCCGATCCGCTCGGCGGGATAGGCGGGATCGAGGGGCAGGTACGCCCCGCCCGCCTTGAGGACGGCCAGCATCGCGACGACGAGGTCGGTCGCGCGGGGCAGGTGGATGCCGACGATCGTGTCCGCCCGCACGCCCAGCTCCGCCAGCCGCGCGGCGAGGGCGTCGGACCGCCTGTCCAGCCCCTGGTAGGTGAGCGTGGCGTCGCCGTGCCGCACCGCCACCGCGGCCGGCACGGCGGCGGCGCGCTCGGCGACGAGGTCGTGGACGAACGGCTCCGCCGGGAACCGCTCGACGGGCTGGTACGCCTCGACCGCCCAGGCCCGGTCGGCGGCGCTCAGGCCGACGTCCGTGTCGCCGTCCGGATCGGCGGCCATCGCCTCCAGCACGTGCCGGTAGGTCCGGGCCAGCAGTTCGAGGTACGGCCGGTCGATGTCGGCGGGCCGGGCGCCCAGGCGCAGGACTCCCGGGAAGGTCCACACGTCCAGTCCGACGCTGCTCGGGCTGAAGTCGTCGACCATCTCGACCGACTCGGCGGGACCGTCGAGCACGTGGAAGTCCAGGTACGAGAAGCCGACCCGCAGCAGTGGCGTGCCGTTGCCCCACTCCCGCTGCATGGACGGCAGCGGGTAGCGGCGGTGCGGCCAGAGGCGCGCCTCGCCGGCGAAGACGGCCTCGGCCAGAGAGCGCCAGGTGCGCGCGGAGGTGTCGGCGGCGAACGGCACGGTGTTGAGGAACATGCCGAACACCTCGTCGCCGCGCAGCCGCTCGGGGCGGCCGTTGCACAGCAGGCCGCTGAAGAACCGCTGCCGGCCGGTGACGATGCTCATCACCTTGAGGTGCGCGGCGTGCAGGACGCTCTTCAGCGAGGTGCCGGCGGCGGCGGAGAGCCGGCGCAGTCCGGGACGCAGATCGGCCCACGGCACCTCGATGACGGTCGCCGGAGCGTCCGACTCGGTGCCCCACTCCGGCGGGAGCTCGAGCCGGTCCGACCCGGCGACGGTCGCCGCCCAGAAGTCACGGTCCGGCACCGAGGCGAGGGACTCACGCTCGCGGGCGACGAAGTCGGCGAACCGCACCGCCGGCGGGGGCGGCAGGGCGGGCCGCTCGCCCCCGCGCAGCGTCCGGTACAACGAGATCAGCATCGCCACGGTGGAGGTGTGGCTCCAGCCGTCGAGGATCGCGTGGCTCTCCGAGTGGGTCAGCCGCCATTCGGAGTCGCCGACCTGGTGCACGTGGTAGCGCAACAGCGGCGCCGTGGTGATGTCGAACGGGCGGACGCGCTCGGCCCGCAGGTGCGCGCGTACCGCCTCCTCCTGCTCGTCGGCCGGCAGCCCGCGCAGGTCGTCGTAGCCGATCGGCAGGTCGACCGACGCGTGGACGAGCTGCATCAGCTCGGAGTAGCTGGACAGGTCGAACGACGTACGCAGGATCTCGTGCCGGTCCGTGAGCAGCCGCCCGGCCTCCCGCAGCGCGTCCAGCGAGAAGGGCAGCTGGTCGCTGATCCCGTAGCAGGAGACGTTGCGGTAGACCGGCCGGTCGCCGCCGGACAGCATCTCGAACAGCATGCCGGCCTGGTTCTGGGTGATCGGATAGGCGTCGACGAGCCCGTCCGGCAGCCGGCCGCGGTCGGCGTCGCTCACCAGCGCGAACCGGTCGACGGTGGGCTCCGCCTCCTCGGCCGGCCCGGTCGGCACGACCACGCCCGCCAGGTCGGCCACGCTCTGGTGCGTGAACAGGTCCTGGACCGACACCGCGAGGCCGGCCGCGCGCAGCAGCCCCACCATCCGGATCGCCCGCATCGAGTCGCCGCCGAGCAGGAAGAAGCTGTCCGTCACACCGACCGCGTCGATGCCGAGCGCCACGCCGAACGCGTCGGCGATCCGCTTCTCGAGTTCGTCACGCGGGGCGACGTGGCCGTCGCCCGCCCCGCCCCGGTCGGGCGCCGGCAGGGCGCGGCGGTCCACCTTGCCGCTGGCGGTCAGCGGCAGGGCGGGCAGGATCGTCCAGCGCGCCGGGACCATCGCGTCCGGCAGGCGGTCGAGCAGGTACGCGCGCACCCGGTCGACGGTCTCCGGCCCGACCAGGTAGCCGACGAGCTGCTCGTCGTGCACGGCCACCGCCGCCGCGGCGACGCCGGGAGCCTCGTGCAGCACGGCCTCGACCTCGCCGAGCTCGACGCGCTGACCACGGATCTTCACCTGGTGGTCGAGCCGGCCGAGGTACTCGATGTGGCCGGAGGGCAGGTAGCGGGCCAGGTCGCCCGTGCGGTACAGGCGTCGCCCCGGCGCGGCGGCGAACGGGTCGGGGATGAACCGTTCGGCGGTCAGGGCGGCCCGGCCGTGGTAGCCCCGGGCGAGCTGCACGCCCCCGATCAGCAGCTCGCCGGGCACCCCGACGGGGGTGGGCGCCAGGGCGGCGTCGACGACGTAGGCGGTGGTGTTCGCGATCGGACGGCCGATGGTGACCGGCTCGCCGGGCTCGCACCGCACCGCGGTGACGTCGACCGCGGTCTCCGTCGGGCCGTACAGGTTGTGCAGCTCGCACCCGATCCGCTCGTGCACCCGGGCGGCCAGCTCCGGCGGCAGCGCCTCGCCGCTGCAGAGCAGCCGCCGCAGGGACGGCAGCGGTCCGACGGGCTCGGCCAGGAAGGCCCGCAGCATCGACGGTACGAAGTGGACGGTGGTGATCCCCTCCGTCCGGATCAGCTCGGCCAGGTACGCCGGGTCGCGGTGCCCACCGGGGCGGGCGAGGACCAACGTCGCGCCGGTGACCAGCGGCCAGAAGAGCTCCCACACCGACACGTCGAACCCGACCGGCGTCTTCTGCAACACCCGGTCCGAGGCGTCGAGCCGGTAGGCGTCCTGCATCCACAGCAGGCGGTTGACGATCGCGCGGTGCTCGATCAGGGCGCCCTTGGGCCGGCCGGTCGACCCGGACGTGTAGATGAGATAGGCGGCGTGCCCGGGCGTGACCGGTTCGGACGGCGGCGGGTCGCCGGCGGGGGACGCGTGGTCCTCAGCGGCCATGAAGTCCGCGGTGATCACCAGGCGGGCGCCGGAGTCGCGCACCATGAAGGCGCGGCGCTGCGCCGGGAGGTCCGGGTCCAACGGCAGGTAGGCGGCGCCGGCCTTCAGGATCGCCACCAGCGCCCGCATCAGGTCCAGGCCGCGGGGCAGGCAGACGGCCACGACGGACTCCGGTCCGACGCCGGCCTGTCGCAGGCGCCGCGCGAGGACGCCGGCCTCGGCGTGCAACCGGCGGTACGACAGCTCCTCGCCGCCGAAGCGCAGCGCGACCGCGTCGGGCGTGCGGGCGGCCTGCGCGTCCAGCAGCGCGGTCAGGGTCGCGGCCGGAAGGGGGCGGTCGACGGCGGTGTCGTTCCAGGCCGCGAGTTGGGCCGTTTCGGTGTCGGTGAGCATGGGCAGCCGGGTGACCGGGGTCTCCGGGTCGGCGGCGACCGCGGTCAGCAGCTGCCGGTAGTGCCCGGCCAGGCGCCGCACGGTCGCGGTGTCGAACAACGCCGTCGGGAAGTCCACCCCGCCGGAGAGGGAGCCGTCCGCCTCCTCGGCCAGCCCGAGCGTCAGGTCGAACTTCGCCGTGGCCGGGCCGACGGAGAGCTCCTCCCCCACCAGGCCGCCGGCGTCGAAGCCGGCCGACCCGCCCTCCTGGAAGAGGAACATGGTCTGGAACAGCGGGTTGCGCGACAGGTCCCGCTCCGGGGACAACGCGTCCACGATCCGCTCGAACGGCACGTCCTGGTGCGACTGCGCGTCCAGCACCGCCTCCCGGACCCGGGCCAGCACCTCGACGAAGGTCGGCTCGCCGGAGAGGTCGGTCCGCAGCACCAGCGTGTTGAGGAAGAGCCCGACCAGACCGTGCACCTCCAACCGGTCCCGACCGGCGGCCGGGGCGCCCACCGCGACGTCGGTCTGCCCGGTGTAGCGGGCCAGCAGGGCCTGGAACGCGGCGAGCAGCACCATGAACGGGGTGGCGTTCGACGCCCGGCCCAGGTCACGGAGCCGGCCAGCGACGGCTGCCGGCACCGTGAAGGTGACCAGCCCGCCGTCCGGGTTCCACACCGGCGGCCGGGGCCGGTCGGTCGGCAGCTCCAACGGCGTCAGCCCGGCCAGCCGGTCCCGCCAGTGGTCGACCTGCCGGTCCAGCCGGTCCCCGGCGAGCCGGGTCCGCTGCCAGACGGCGAAGTCCGCGTACTGGATCGGCAGCGGGGCGAGCGGGGAGGGCCGGTCGGCGACGAACGCGCCGTACAGGGCGGCCAGTTCGCGCAGGATGATCCCCTCGGACCAGCCGTCGGAGGAGATGTGGTGCATGGCGAGCACCAGGGCGTGCTCGTCCTCGGCGAGCCGGACCAGCCGGGCCCGCAACGCCGGGCCGGCGGCCAGGTCGACCGGGTCCGGCGCGGCGAGCAGCTCGCCGAGGCGCCGCCGGGCCGTCTCCCGGTCGGTGTCGCCGAGGTCGGTCACCGCCATCTCGACCGGGGCGGGCGGGTCGACGACCTGCGCCGGCTCACCGTCGACCACGACGTACCGGGTCCGCAGGATCTCGTGCCGGGCGACCAGTTCGGTCAACGCCCGGCACAGCGCGTCGGAGTGCAGCGGGCCGCGCAGCCGGAGGCCGACGGACATCAGGTACCCGGTGCCGCCGGGCTGCAACTGGTCGAGCATCCAGAGCCGGTGCTGCCCGAAGGACAGCGGCAGCGGACCGGTGCGCGGGGCCGGGGTGATGGTGTCGGCGCGGCGGGACTGACCGGCCCCCCGCAGGCGCCGCTCCAGCAGTTCCTGTCGCAGGGACGCGCTCGGGGTGTGGCTGGTGGTCACAGGTTTCCTTCCTTCAGCAGTTCCGCCACCTCGGCGTCGGAAAGCCGTGCGATCTCGTTCTCGATGGCCGTGTGCACCGCGTCGGCGAGGTCGGCCACGGTCGTCTGCTCGAACAGCAGGCGCAGCGGCAGGTCGATGTCGAAGCTCTGCCGCAGGTGCGCGAGCACCCGGGTGGCGAGCAGCGAGTGACCGCCGAGGTTGAAGAAGTCGTCGTGGACGCCGACCCGGTCGACCTCCAGCACGGCGGCCCAGATCTCGGCCACGGTCTCCTCCAACGGGGTACGGGGTGCCTCGTACGCCCGGCCGGTGTCGGCGCGCACCGGTGTCGGCGCGGGCAGGGCCCGGCGGTCCACCTTCTTGCTGGTGGTCAGCGGCAGTGCGTCCAGCACCATCCACTGGGCCGGGACCATGTAGTCCGGCAGCCGCTCGCCCAGGTGGGCCCGGAGTTCGCCGACCGACGGCGGGGCGCCGTCCCGGCAGACCAGGTAGGCGACCAGGCCCTTCTCCCCCGGCTGGGTCTCCCGGGCCACCACCGCGACCGCGCGGACCGCCGGGTGCTCGGCCAGGGCCGACTCGATCTCGCCGAGTTCCATCCGGAAGCCCCGGATCTTGACCTGCTGGTCGATCCGGCCGAGGAACTCGATCGTCGAGTCCGGCCGGTACCGGACCAGGTCGCCGGTGCGGTAGAGCCGACCGCCGGAGCCGTCGCCGAACGGGTCGGGCACGAACCGGTCGGCGGTCAGGCCGGGCCGGGCCAGGTAGCCCCGGGCCAGCCGTACCCCGCCGAGCAGAAGCTCGCCGGGCACCCCGACCGGCACCGGGTCCAGGTGCTCGTCGACCACGTAGGCCCGGGTGCCGGGGACCGGGCGGCCGATCGGCAGGGCCGCCTCGGCCCGCTCGCCGGGCGGGTCGCCGGTGACCGGGTGCAGCAGGCAGGTGACGGTGGCCTCGGTCGGGCCGTAGTTGACCAGGAACCGGCCGGGCAGTCCGGTGGCCGCCCAGCGCCGGGCGTCGGCGACGGTGACCACGTCGCTGCCGACGTTCATCAGCTTCAGGTGCCGCAGGCGGTCGTCGCCGGCCGGCAGGGCGTCCATCACCTCCCGGTAGTAGGCGGGCGTGATCTCCATGTGGGTGACCCGGTGCCGGGCGAGCCGGTCCGGCAGCTCAGCCGGGCTCCAGAAGAGCGGGTCGCTGACCACCAGGGTCGCCCCGGCCAGCAGGGTGGCCATCATGCCGTCCATCGCCACGTCGAAGGTGAGCGCGGAGAGCAGCACCACCCGGTCGCCGGGGGCGATGTCGTACGCCCGGGCGATGACGCCGCAGTGGTGGGCGTACGCGCCGTGCGGGATCATCACGCCCTTGGGCCGCCCGGTGGAGCCCGAGGTGTAGATGACGTAGGCGAGGTCGTCCGGCCCGCTCGACGGGTCCGGCGCGGTGCCGGCCCGACCGGCGATCACCGCCCGGTCGGCGTCCACGGCGACCACGGCCACGCCGTCGGCGGCGACCCGGTCGGCGAAGCGCGCCTCGGTGACCACCACCGTGGCCCCCGCGTCGGCGAGCATGAAGTGCAGCCGCTCGGTGGGATGGTCCGGGTCGACCGGGAGGTACACCCCGCCCGCCTTGAGCACCGCGAGGAGCGTGACCACCACCTCCAGGCCGCGTTCCAGGCAGACCGCGACCGGGACCTCCGGGCGTACCCCGAGTCCGCGCAGGTGGTGGGCGAGCCGGTTGGCCCGGGTGTCCAGCTCGGCGAAGGTCAGCCGCCGGCCGTCGAACTCCACCGCCACGACGTCCGGGTGCTGCCGGACCCGCCGGCTGAACAGCTCCACCACGCCGGCGCCGCTCGCTCCGGCGGCGCCCAGCGGCCCGGCCGGCTCGCCGGCCCACTCCCCGGTCAGGTACGCCCGCTCCGCGTCGGTGGGCAGGGTCAGGTCACGCAGGGCGGTTCCCGGGGCGGTCGCCAGCTGGGCGAGCAGGTGCAGGTAGTGCCCGGCCATCCGCTCGACGGTGCGGCGGTCCCAGAGCGCGGTGGCGTACTCGAACCAGCAGCGCAGCCGGCCGTCCGGGTGCTGCTCCACGGAGAGGGTGAGATCGAACTTGGCCACCGGGTACGCGCTGTCGACGTGCTCGATGGCGGCCGGGCCGAGGGTCGCGGTCATCCGCTCCAGGTGTTGCAGCTCGAACATCACCTGGAACAGCGGGTTGCGGGACAGGTCCCGGTCCGGCCGCAGCGTGTCGACCAGCCGCTCGAAGGCGACGTCCTGATTGCGGAACGCGTCCGTCACGGTGCGGCGCACCTGGTCGAGCAGGACCGGGAAGGGCTGGCCGTCGACCAGTTCGGCGCGCATCACCAGGTTGTTGACGAAGAAGCCGAGCAGGTCCTCGGTCTCCTGTCGGGTCCGGCCGGCGACCGGGGTGCCGACGACCACGTCGTCCTGCCGGGCGTACCGGCCGAGCATGACCTGGAAGGCCGCCAGCAACACCATGAACAGCGTGGCGCCCTCCCGGTTGCCCAGCTCGGCCAGTGCCCGCCCGACGTCGGTCGGCACGTCGACGACCACGTTGTCGCCGGCCGGGTCGCGCAGCACCGGGCGGGGCCGGTCAGTGGGCAGCTCCAGCGGCGTCGCGCCGGCCAGTTGCCGGGACCAGTAGGCGAGCTGGGCGTCCAGTTCGGGGCCGTCCTGGCGGGCCGCCTCCCAGGCCGCGAAGTCCGCGTACTGCACGGGCAGGTCGGGCAGGGCGGCGACCGGGCCGCCGCCGGCGTACGCGCGGTAGAGGGTGTCGAGTTCGCGCAGGAGGATGTCCATCGACCAGACGTCGAACGCGATGTGGTGCACGGTCAGCGCGACCAGGTGCTCCTCGGCGGCGACCCGGACCACCTGGGCCCGGATCACGCGCTCGGCGGCCAGGTCGAAGGGACGCCTGGCGGCCGCCCGCAGCAGCGCCTCGGCGCGGTCGGCGGCGTCCGGGGCCCCACTGAGGTCGATCAGCTCGCAGCCGACCGGTGCCGGCGGGTCGACCACCTGCACGGGCTCGCCGCCGACCGAGTGGTAGCGGGTACGCAGGATCTCGTGCCGGTTGACCACCTCGTCCACCGCCCGCCGGAACACCGCCACGTCGAACGGGCCGGTCAGCCGCATCGAGATCGGGATCAGGTATTCGAGGCTGCCCGGTTCGAGCTGGTCCAGGAACCACAGCCGGCGCTGGCCGAGGGAGAGCGGCAGGTCGCCGTCCCGCGCGACCGGCAGGATCGCCGCACCGGCCGGCTCGTCGGCGGAGCCATCGGCGCCGGGGCGGGCCGCGTCGACCAGGGCGGCGAGCTCGGCGACGGTGGGGGCGGTGAAGAGCTGCCCGACGGTCAGCTCCACGTCGAGGGCCCGGCGCACCCGGAGCACGCCCCGGATGGCGAGCATGGAATGGCCGCCGAGGGTGAAGAAGTTGTCGTCCCGGCCGATCCGCTCGACGCCGAGCAGCTCGGCCCAGATCCCGGCGATGGTCCGCTCGGTGTCGGTGGCCGGCGGCAGGTACCTCCGGTCGGCGCCGGGCCGGGGGCCGTCGGGCGCCGGCAGGGCCGCCCGGTCCAGCTTGCCGTTCGCGGTCAGCGGGAGGGCGTCCAGGCTGATCACGGTGGACGGGACCATCGCGGCGGGTAGCCGGTCGGCGAGCGCGTCGCGCAGTCCGTCCGGATCGATCCGGGCGCCGGCGGCGGGCACCACGTACGCGACCAGCTCGGCATCGCCCGAGGGCGGCCGGTACAGGGTCGCCACCGCCGCGTCGACGGTCGGGTGCCGCCGCAGGGCCGCCTCGACCTCGCCCGGCTCGATGCGTACCCCGTGCAGCTTGACCTGGTCGTCGAGGCGGCCCAGGTACTCCAGGCTGCCGTCGTCGCGCCAGCGGGCCAGGTCGCCGGTCCGGTACAGGCGCCTGCCCGGCGTGGCGGCATACGGGTCGGGGGTGAACTTCTCCCCGGTCAGGGCGGGTCGCCCCAGGTAGCCGCGCGCCACGCCGACCCCGCCGAGGCAGAGCTGGCCGGCCACCCCGACCGGCACCGGCCGGTCGCCGGCGTCGAGCACCAGGACGGTGCAGCCGGGCAGCGGCCTGCCGATCGGGACGGTCCCGGTGCCCTCGTCGCCACGGTAACGCCAGGCGGTCGCGTCGATCGCGCACTCGGTGGGACCGTAGGTGTTCCAGATCTCCACGGGCAGCAGGGCGCGAAGCTGCTCGCAGAGCGCCACCGGCAGCGGCTCCCCCGCGGAGCAGACCAGCCGCAGCGCGGCACACCCGGACAGGTCGGACTCGTGCAGCAGCACCCGCAGCACGGACGGCACCAGTTGCAGCACCGTGACGTCGTGCGCCCGCACCGCCCGCAGCATCGCGCCCGGGTCGCGGTGGGCGTCAGGGGCGGCCAGCACGACCGCGCCGCCGCTGACCAGCGGGGCCAGGAACTCCCACATGGAGGCGTCGAAGCCGAGGGCGGTCTTCTGCAGCACCCGGTCGGCGGCGGTGAGCGCGTACTGCTCGACCGACCACAGCACCCGGTTGCGGATGCCGGCGTGGGTGACCACGACGCCCTTGGGCCGGCCGGTCGATCCGGAGGTGTACATGACGTAGGCGGCGGCGTCGGGGTCGGTGGCCGGCGGCGACGCCGCGGCGCCGTCGCCACGACCGGCCCCGACCGCGGCGTCGTGGCGGGCGTCGACGAGCACCACCGGGGCGTCACCGGCCGGCAGCAGGCCCCGCAGGGCCGACTCGGTGACCAGCACCGACACCCCCGCGTCGGCGGCCATGAACTCCAGCCGGCCGACCGGCTGGTCGGGGGCGAGGGGCACGTAGACGCCACCGGCGAGCAGCACCCCGAGCAGCGCGGTCACCAGGTCCGGCCCGCGGTGCACCGCGACCCCGACCGGGGTGCCGACGCGGACCCCGACGGTGTGCAGGTGCGCGGCGAACTCCCGGGCGCGGCCGGCCAGCTCGGCGTAGCGAACCTCGGCGCCGTCGTCGGCGATCAGCGCGGTCGCGTCGGGGGTCGCCGCCGCCTGGGCGAGGAAGAGCTCCGGCAGCCCCGGGCCCGCGGCCCGGTCGGCGCCCCGGCTCCACTCGCCGAGCACCTCCCGGCGTTCCCGGGGGGCCAGCAGGTCCAGCTCGGCCAGGGGGACCCGGTGGGCGACGACGGCGGCCAGCAGATGCAGGTAGTTGGCGATCATCCGGTGCACCCGGGCGCCGTCGAACAGCGCGGTGGGGAAGACCACCTCCCCGTGGTACGAGCCGTCCGGCTGCCCGACCAGTTGCAGGGAGAGGTCGAACGCGGACGAGGTCCACGAGGTGGGCTGCTCGGTGACGGTCAGGCCGGACAGGGCGAAGGGGGCCGGGTCGGCGTTGTGCAGCCCGAAACCCACCTGGAACAGCGGGTTGCGGGACAGGTCCCGCTCCGGGGCCAGCTCGGCGACGATCCGGTCGAACGGCACCTCCTGGTTGTCGTAGGCGTCCAGGGTGGTCGTCCGGACCTGGTCGAGCAGGTCGGGGAAGGACGCCGGGGCGGCCAGGTCGGCCCGGAGCACGACGGTGTTGACGAAGAGGCCGACGAGGTCCTCCAGCTCGACCTCGTGCCGCCCGGCCACCGACACCCCGACCGCCACGTCGCTCTGCCCGGCGTACCGGCCGAGCAGGAGCTGGAAGGCGGCGAGGAAGACCATGAACGGGGTGGCGCCCCGGTCCGCGCCGAGTCGGGTCAGCGCCGCCGCCAGCTCCGCCGGCACGGTGAAGGTGAGGCCGTCGCCGTCGGCCTGCCACTGCGCGGGCCGGGGCCGGTCGGTGGGCAGCTCCAGCGGGCCGAGCCCGGACAGCCGCTCCCGCCAGTAGCCGACCTGGGCGTCGACGTGCGGCCCGGACAGCCAGTTCTCGCGCTGCCAGGCGGCGAAGTCCGCGTACTGGACGGGCAGCGGCGGCAGCGGGCTGGGCCGGCCGGCGACGAACGCCCCGTAGAGGGCGTGCAGCTCCCTGGCGAGGACGCCCCAGGACCAGCCGTCGAAGGCGATGTGGTGCACCACGAACAGCAGGACGTGGTCGTCCGCCGCGCAGCGGATCAGCCGGGTCCGCAGCGGCGGGTCCTTGCGCAGGTCGAGCGGGACGTCGAGGGCCGCGGCCACCACCTCGTCGAGGCGGCGGTCCCGGTCGTCGGCCGGCGAGTCGGTCAGGTCGACGAGCTCGATCTCGACCGGGCCGGGCGGGTCGATCACCTGCACGGCACGCCCGTCCACCGTGTCGTACCGGGTCCGCAGGATCTCGTGCCGCGCGCTGATCTCGGTCCAGGCGGCCCCCAACGCCGTGGTGTCGAGTGGGCCGCGCACCCGGACCGCCTGGTGCAGGAGGTACTCGCTGGCGCCGGAGCGCAGTTGGTCGACGAACCAGAGCTGCTCCTGCGCCGACGACACGGCGTAGCCGTCCCCGTGATCGGGTGGCACCGCCCCGCCGGTGCCGACGTACCGGCTGTCGCCGTCTGTCATGGGTCTTCGCCTCCGTGTCCAGGCCGGGCATCGCTGCGATGCCGTGGGGAGTTGCCGTTGCCGGGTGGGCGACGCCGCCGCCGTGCCGGGATGGGTGCGGAACGGGCCGCCCGTCGGTCCGGTGTGCGAAGGACCCTCCGGCACACCGACGACGGTCAGCCCGGGGCGCTGCCGGCCGCCGCGAGCGCCGCGCGGTACGGCTCGGCCATCGCCACGGCGATCCGCCGGTCGCCGGTGAACGGTTCCCGGGCGTGCGCGGCGAGCATGTTGTCCACCACCAGCACGTCGTCGCACTGCCAGTCGAAGCGCCGCTGGGCCGCCCGGTAGCAGTCCCGCAGGTGGGCCACCACGTCGTCCGGGATCCGCCCGCCGTCGCCGTAGTAGGTGTTCGTGGGCAGCTCGGTCTCGTCGAACAGCTCCCGCAGCCCGGCGCAGACCTCCCCGGCCAGCGTGGTCACGTGGAAGAAGGTCACATGGTTGAACCAGAGCAGCTCGCCGGTGCCCGGGTGCCGGTGCATGGCGGCGCGTCGGGCCCGGGTGCGCGGCCCCGAGCTGGTCCACTCCACCTCGATGCCGCTGCGCGCGCAGTAGCGCGACACCTCGTCCCGGTCGTCGGTGTTGAACGCCTGCTGCCAGGGCACGCCGAAGCCCTCGTGGAAGTTGCGCACCACCATCCAGCCCCGGGCGACGAACTCGTCACACACCGCCGGGTCGATGGCCTGGCGCACCAGGCGGGTGTCGGCGAGCGGCGTGGCGCCCATGGTGGCCGGCGTACGCAGGCAGTGGAAGTACAGGACCATGGGCCAGTCGGCCTGATAGGAGTTCTCGTTGTGCAGGAAGATCTCCTCGGCCGGCGGATGGTCCGTCGAGGTGTAGACCTGCCCCTTGATGGTGCTGCGGGGCGACGAACGCTCGACGTAGTCCAACGGCTGTCCGGAGAGCGCGCGGACCACCCCGTCGAAGCCGTCCACCCCGCCGACGTCGAACCCGCGCAGCAGGACGGCCCCGTGCTCGCGCAGCCGGGCCCGGATCGCGGCCCGGTCGGCGGCCAGCCGCCCGGCGATCGGCTCCCCCGGCGTGCCGGCGGTCAGGACGAACGGAAGCGCCTGCTCGGCCGACCCGCGCGGCAGCGGCGGCACCGTCATCCGGGGCGTACTCATCGCTTCTCCTGTCGGCCGCTGGGCTGGCGGTTGCGCGGCAGGGCCCAGCCTCTCCGCTGAGGCACGGGTCAGAAAGAGAATCCCCGGCAAGGCTCGTACGCGTTTTTCTGCCGGTTCTTCTCTACGGCCGGCGATGGCGTCCCGGCAGGGTGTGACCGGCAGTGGGACCAGTGTCGTGTCGTACGACACGGCTGCCCTTTCTCGATGAGGAGCCGGCATGTCCGACGAGAACACCGATGAGCGCGCGTACCGGGTCGTGGTGAACGACGAGGAGCAGTACTCGATCTGGCTGGGTGACCGGGAGCTGCCGCTGGGATGGCGCGCGGAGGGCACCGAGGGCACCCGCGAGGAGTGCCTGAAGCGGATCGACGAGGTGTGGACCGACATGCGCCCGCTCAGCCTGCGCCGGCGTATGGAGCAGGCGGCGGGCCGGTAGTCGTGACCGCCATGGCGAAGCTGACCGCGACCGACGGGCACCGGGTCCCGACGGAGTGGAACGACACCGAGGTCGGGTACCCGGCCGACCAGTGCCTGCACGAGCTGGTCGAGGAGCAGGTACGGCGTACCCCGGACGCGATCGCCGTGGTGTCCGACGAGCGGACCGTCCGCTACGCCGAGCTGAACCGCGAGGCCAACCGGCTCGCCCACCGGCTGCGGGCAGCCGGGGTGCGCGCGGAGTCGGTGGTGGGCGTGTGCCTGCACCGGGGGGTCGACCTGGTGGTCGCGCTGCTGGGGGTGCTCAAGGCGGGCGGCGCCTACCTGCCGGTGGACCCGGACCAGCCGGCGGACCGGATCCGCTACCTGCTCACCGACTCCAAGGCGGCGACCGTCGTCACCGGCCCGGGTGTCGACCACGGGCCGCTGGCCGCCGCCACCGGCGCCCCGGTCCGGGTCGACGACGACCACCGGGGACTGCCGGACGACGACCCGGAGCCGGTCGCCGGCCCGACCAACGCCGCCTACGTCATCTACACCTCCGGCTCCACCGGCCGCCCGAAGGGCGTGGTCGTGGAGCACCTGTCGATCGTCAACCGGGTGCGCTGGAGGCCGGACGCCCAGGGTGCCGACGGCGGCGTGGTGCTCCAGAAGACGCCTTTCGGCTTCGACGTCTCCGTGTGTGAGCTCTTCTCCCCGCTGACCACCGGGGCGACCCTGGTGATGGCCCGTCCCGGCGGGCACCGCGATCCGGCGTACCTGGCCCGGGTGGTGGCCGAGCGGCGGGTCACCTCGATCCGCTTCGTGCCGTCGATGCTGCGCGCCTTCCTGGACGTGCTGCCCGCCGGCCGCACCAGCCTGCCGTCGGTGCGGCAGGTGCTGTGCAGCGGCGAGGCGCTCCCCGCGGACCTGGTGGCCGCGGCGCACGACCGGCTCGACTGCGAGGTGTTCAACCTGTACGGGCCGACCGAGGCGGCGGTCGAGGTGACCAGCACCCGCTGCCTGCCCGGCGAGGCGGTGACCATCGGCCGGCCGGTGGCCAACACGCGCACGTACATCGTGGACGGCGAGCTGCGGCCGGTACCGGTCGGTGAGCCCGGGGAGCTGGTGCTCGCCGGGGTCCAGCTCGCTCGGGGCTATCTCGGCCGGCCGGGCCTGACCGCCGCCAGCTTCGTCCCCGATCCGTTCGCCGACCGGCCCGGGCAGCGCGTGTACCGCACCGGGGACCAGGCCCGGTACCTGCCCGACGGCAGCATCGAGTACCTGGGCCGGCTGGACCACCAGGTGAAGATCAGGGGCTTCCGGATCGAACTGGGCGAGATCGAGGCGGTGCTCGGCCGGCACCCGGCCGTCCGCGCCGCCGTGGTGGACGTGCACCACGGCGCGGTCGGCGGCCCGCAGCTCGTCGGGTACCTGCTGCCGGCCGGCCCGGAGCCGCCCGACCACCGGGCGGTCCGCGCGTACCTGGCCGAGCTGCTGCCGGAGCACATGGTCCCGCAGAGCTGGGTGACCCTCGACCACCTGCCGGTGACCGGCAGCGGAAAGGTCGACCGTCGGCGGTTGCCGGCGCCCGCCCCGGCCGGGCCGGTGACCGACGGGCCGACGACGGCGCCGCGTACCCCCACCGAGCAGGCCGTCGCCGAGGTGTGGACCGAGGTGCTCGGCATCGACCGCTGCGGGATACACGACGACTTCTTCGACCTCGGCGGTCACTCGCTGCTGGCCACCCAGGTCGTCGCGTTGCTGCACGAACGGTTCCCGGTCGACCTGCCGGTCAGCGCGGTCTTCGAGGCACCGACCGTGGCAGAGCTGGCGACGGTGCTCCAGGAGGCCGTCGAGGAACGGGTGGCGGAGATGTCCGAGTCCGAACTGGAGACGATGTTGGCGCAGGTGGGCAAGGAGTGAAGAGTCCCGAGGGTCCGTCCCGATCCGTCCCCGCTGCGGCTCCCGGTGGCGCCGCCCCGGATCCCGCGCACACCCCGCCGGTCCCCGCCACCGGCACCCCGCCCCCGACCTCGACCGACGCCCGCCGTCGGGCGCTGGTGGAGGCGCTGCTGGCCGGGCGGGCCCCGGACCGGTCGCGGGCCACCCCGGACGCGCCGCAGCGGCCGGCCGGTCCGCTGCCGCTGTCCTATCCGCAGCAGGGGGTGTGGCTGCTCGACCAGATCCGGCCCGGCGGCGCGGAGTACGTCGTGCCGTTCAGCTGGCGGCTGACCGGAGCGCTGAACCCGGTGGCCCTGCGCGACGCCTGGCGGGAGGTGGTCCGGCGCCACGAGGTGCTGCGGACCCGCTACCAGGTGGTGGACGGCCGGCCGAGCCAGGTGGTCGGCCCGGCCGAGCCGGTCGAGCTGCCGGTCACCGACCTGCGCGGCTGCGTCCCGTCGCAGCGGCGGGAGCTGCTGGACTCGCTGCTCCGGGACGAGGCGAGCGTTCCGTTCGACCTGGGTCGGGACGCCCCGCTGCGGGTCCGGCTGGTCCGGCTCGCCGAGGACGAGCACGTCATGGTGCTGGTCGTCCACCACATCGCGTTCGACGGCTGGTCGGTCGGCGTGTTGGCCCGGGAACTCGGCGCGCTCTACCCGGCGCTGGCCGCCGGCGAGCCGTCCCCGCTCGCCCCGCTGCCGATCCAGTACGCGGACTTCGCGGTGCGGCAGCGGGACCGGGCGGCCGGCCTGACCGCGCAGCTCGACCACTGGCGCGACCGGCTGGCCGGCCTCGTGCCGCTGGAGCTGCCGACCGACCGGCCCCGCCCGCCGGTGCAGGACCCCCGGGGCGCGACGCTGCCGTTCACCGTGCCGGCCGACCTCGGTGGCACCCTCGCCGCCGTCGGGCGGCAGCACCGGGCGACCCCGTTCATGGTGCTGCTGGCCGTGTTCCAGGTCGTGCTGGCCCGCTACACCGGGCAGACCGACGTCGCGGTGGGCACCCCGGCCGCCGGGCGTACCCGCCCCGAGGTCCAGGACCTGATCGGGTACTTCGTCAACACGCTGGTGCTGCGGACCGACCTCTCCGGCGAGCCGACCTTCGTCGAGGTGCTGGCCCGGGTCCGGGAGGCGGTGCTGGACGCGCAGTCGCACCAGGACGTGCCGTTCGAGCGGATCGTGGACGCGTTGTCCCCGGAGCGGGACCTGTCGCGCAACCCGCTGTTCCAGACCATGTTCGTGATGCAGAACGCCTCGGCGGCCGACTTCGCCGGGGCGGGGCTGCACGCGCGGCAGGTGCCGACGCTCTGGCACACCGCCAAGTTCGACCTGACCATGCAGATGACCGAGGAGGCGGACGGCTCCTTCTCCGCCGTGGTCGAGTACGCGACGGCGTTGTTCGACGGCGCGACCGTGCGGCGCCTGGCCGGGCACTACCGGCAACTGCTGGCCGCGGTCGTCGCCGACCCGGACGCCCCGGTCACGCGGCTGCCCATGCTCACCGACACCGAAACGGCCCAACTCGCGGCCTGGAACGACACCGCCGTCGACCACCCCGGCGACACCCTGCTCCACCGGCTGGTCGAGGCGCAGGCGGACGCCACCCCCGACGCGGTCGCCGTGCTCGACGAGCACCACGAGCTGACCTACGCCCAGCTCGACGCCCGCGCCAACCAGCTCGCCCACCGGCTGATCGCCCTCGGCGCCGGCCCCGAACGGATCGTCGCCGTCAGCGCGCAGCGCCGCGTCGCCCTCACCGTGGCCCTCCTCGCCGTCCTCAAGACCGGCGCCGCCTACCTCCCACTCGACCCCACCCATCCGGTCGACCGGCTCCGCTGGATGCTCACCGACACCGGCAGCCCCGTCACCCTGGTCGACACCCCCGACCAGCACGACTGGCACCCGGGCCCGCGGGTCCACCTCGACGACCCCACGCTCGCCGACGAACCCGCCGGACGACCCGGCGTCAGCACCGACGACCGCAACCCCGCCTACCTGATCTACACCTCGGGCTCCACCGGCCGCCCCAAGGGCGTCCTCATCGACCACCGCGCCATCGTCAACCGGCTCCGCTGGATGCAGGACACCTACCGCCTCGACCACACCGACCGGGTCCTGCAGAAGACCCCGCACACCTTCGACGTCAGCGTCTGGGAGTTCTTCTGGCCCCTGACCACCGGCGCCGCCCTCGTCATGGCCCGCCCCGACGGGCACCGCGACCCCACCTACCTCGCCGAGACCATCGACCGGCGGCAGGTCACCACCGTCCACTTCGTACCCTCGATGCTCCGCGCCTTCACCACCCACCTCGCCACCACCCGCACCACCCTGCCCCACCTGCGGCGCGTCATCTGCTCCGGCGAAGCCCTCCCGGACGACCTCGCCATCGCCGTGCACACCCACCTCGACGTCGAGCTGCACAATCTCTACGGCCCCACCGAGGCCGCCGTCGACGTCACCGCCACCCCCGTCCACCCCGGCCGCACCGTCACCATCGGCGCGCCCATCGCCAACACCGGCGCCCACATCCGGGACCCGTGGCACAACCCGGTCCCCGTCGGCGTCCCCGGGGAACTCCTCCTCACCGGCGTCCAGCTCGCCCGCGGCTACCACGGTCGACCCGCCCTCACCGCCGAGCGCTTCACCCCCGCCCCGGACGGCCAACGCGCCTACCACACCGGCGACCTGGCCCGGTGGCGCCCCGACGGCACCATCGAGTACCTCGGCCGGCTCGACCACCAGGTCAAGATCCGCGGCAACCGCATCGAGCTCGGCGAGATCGAGACCGCCCTCGCCGACCACCCCACCGTCCACACCGCCGTCGTCCACCCCCACGGCCCCACCGACGACCGGCAACTCGCCGCCTACCTCACCGCCGCCGACGGCCACACCGTCGACCCCGGCACCCTGCGCGCCCACCTGCGCGCGCGGCTGCCCGAGTACATGGTCCCCACCCACTGGACCACCCTCGCCGAACTCCCCCTCAGCGCCAACGGAAAGATCGACCGCAAGGCCCTCCCCCCTCCCCACGGCCACGCCGCGCGGACCGCCGAGCACGTCCCGCCCGGCACCCCCACCCAGCACCTCATCGCCACCGCCTACACCGAGGCCCTCACCAGCCACACCCAGCCGATCGGCATCCACGACCGGTTCTTCGACATCGGCGGCGACAGCATCCGCGCCATCCGGGTCGTCGGGAACCTCCGCGACCGGGGGCTCGACCTCACCGTCGCGGACCTCTTCCGCTACCGGACGGTCGCCGAACTCGCCGAGGCCGTCGACGCCCGGGAGTGCGGACCGCCGGCCGAGGCCACCCGCCTGGTGGACCGGTTCGCGCTGATCTCCGAGGAGGACCGGGCCCGACTGCCCGAGGGCGTGGTCGACGCGTACCCGCTGTCGATGGTGCAGGCCGGCATGGCGTACGAGATGCTCGCCGATCCGACCGGCGAGCTCTACCTGAACAGTCTCTGCTACCCGATCGAGGGCGACGCGTTCTCGCTGCCCGCCCTGCGCGCCGCCGCCCAGCTGCTCGCCGTCCGGCACGAGATCCTGCGGGCCTCGGTCGACCTGACCGGGTACCGCGAGCCGCTCCAGCTGATCCACTCGACCGCGGAGATCCGGGTCGGCCACACCGACCTGCGGGGCGTACCGGTCGCGGAGCAGGAGGCGACGGTGGCCCGGCTGGTCGCCGAGGAGCGGCGGGACCGCTTCGACCTGGGTACGCCGTCGCTGCTGCGGCTGCACGCCTACCAGCTGGGCGACGACCGGTGGCGACTGCTGGTCAGCTACAGCCACGCCATCCTCGACGGCTGGAGCCAGAACTCGCTGGTGCCGGAGCTGCTGGCGTACCACCGCCGGATCCGCGACGGGCAGGACCCGCGGCCCGCCCCGCAGCCGGCCGTCCGGTTCGCCGACGCGGTGGCGCTCGAGCGGCGGGCGGTGGCCGCCGGGGTGGACCGGGAGTTCTGGGCGTCCCGGGTGCTGACCCACGAGCGGCTCAGCGTCCCGGCGGCGTGGGCGGGCGAGGGTGCCCGGTACCGGGCGGTGCGGCTGCCCTTCGCCGACCTGATGCCGGGCCTGCGGGAGCTGGCCCGGGCGGCGGACGTACCCCTGAAGAGCCTGCTGTTCACGGCGCACCTGACGGCGCTGGGGGTCGTGACCGGGCAGCGGCGCTTCCACACCGGGCTGGTCTGCAACGGACGGCCCGAGCTGACCGACGGCGACCAGGTGCGGGGGATGTTCCTCAACACCGTGCCGTTCGCCGTGGAGCTGACCGGATCGAGCTGGGCCGAGCAGGCCCGCCTGGTCTTCGCCGGGGAGGTCGCGCTCTGGCCGCACCGGCACTACCCGCTGCCCGCGATGCAACGCGAGTGGGGCGACCAGAAGCCGCTGGTGGACATCTTCTTCAACTACACCGACATGCACGTGCTCGACCTGGGCGGCATCGACCGGTCGGCGATCACCGACACCACCCCGAACGAGTTCGGCCTGTCGGTGTCCAGCGAGCCCGGTCAGCTGATCATCGAGGCCGGCACCGACCGGATCTCCGACGACCACCTGGACCTGGTCACCCGGTGCTACCGGCGGGTGCTGGAGGCGATGGTCGCCGACCCGGCGGGCGACCCGCGCCGGTGCGGGCTGCCGGAGGCCGACCGGCACCTCCTGCTCGGTCTCGGCGCCGGCGGGCCGCTGCCGGTCCCGGACGGGACGCTGCCCGAGCTGGTCGCCCGGCAGGCGGCGGCCACCCCGGACGCGGACGCGGTGGTCTTCGGCGACGACGTGCTCAGCTACGCCGAGCTGGACCGCCGGACCAACCGCCTCGCCCACCATCTGCGGGAGCTGGGCGTCGGGCCGGGGACGCTGGTCGGGGTGCACCTGAACCGGAGCGCGGACCTGGTCGTGGCGTTCCTCGCGGTGCTGGCCACCGGGGGCGCGTACCTGCCGCTGGACCCCGACTACCCGGCGCAGCGGACCGCCTTCATGCTGGCCGACGCCGGCGCGCAGGTGATGGTGACCGACACCGCGCTGGCCGGGCGGCTGGACACCGCCGGGATCCGGACGGTGCTGCTGGACGCCGAGCACGCCGCCATCGCCGCCCGTCCGCAGCAGCGGCTGGCCGACCGACCGTCCGCCGACGACCTGGCATACGTCATCTACACCTCGGGATCGACCGGCACCCCGAAGGGGGTGATGATCAGCCACCGGGGGCTGGGCAACTTCCTCGCCGCGATGCGGCAACGGCCGGGCCTGCCGGCGGGGGCCACCGTGGTCGGCCTGACCACCGTGTCGTTCGACCCCTCGGTGCTGGAGCTGTACCTGCCGCTGCTGGTCGGCGGCCGGGTGGTGGTGGCCGACGCGGAGCAGACCCGGGACCCGCAGCGCATGGCCGAGCTGATCCACACCGCCGCGCCGGCGGTGCTCCAGGCCACCCCGGTGACGTACCGGATGCTGCTCGACTCCGGCTGGTCCGCGCCGGCCGGTGCGACCGTCCTCTGCGGCGGCGAGAAGCTGCCGACCGAACTGGCGGTCCGGCTCGCCTCGACCGGCGCCACCGTGTGGGACATCTACGGGCCGACCGAGACCACGGTCTGGTCCACCACCACCCGGCTGGCTCCGGACGGCCGGCCCGTCGACTTCGGCATGGCCCCGAACGCCGGGCTCTACGTGCTCGACGAGCGGCTGGAGCCGGTGCCGGTCGGCGTCCCGGGCGAGATCCACATCGGCGGCGACGGGGTGGCCTGGGGCTACCGGGGCCGGCCCGCGCTCAGCGCGGAGCGGTTCGTCCCGGACCCGCACTCGGCGGCGCCGGGGGCCCGCATGTACCGCACCGGTGACCTGGCCCGCTGGCACGCCGACGGGCACCTGGAGATCCTCGGCCGGGTCGACCACCAGGTGAAGATCCGGGGGCACCGGATCGAGCCGGCCGAGATCGAGGCGGCGCTGCTGGCCCACGAGCACGTCCGGGCCGCCGTGGTACACCCGCAGCGCATCGGCGGGGCGCAGGAGCTGGTCGCGTACCTGGTCGGCGGCGAGGGGCACCCGGCGCCGACGGGCGAGCAGCTGCGCGAGTTCCTGCTGCGTACCCTGCCGGACTACATGTGCCCGGCCGCCTACGTGCCGCTGGACGCCTTTCCGCTCACCCCGACCGGCAAGGTCGACCGCAACACCCTGCCGGTGCCGCGGCCCGGGGCCGGCGGCCGGGAGGAGACCGTGCGGGTGGCGCCGCGGACCGCCGACGAGCGGACGGTCGCGCAGGTGTGGGGCGAGGTGCTCGGCACCGACGAGGTGGGGGTGCACGAGAACTTCTTCCAGGTCGGTGGGCATTCGCTGCTGGCCACCCGGGTCGCGGTCCGGCTGCGTACCCTGCTCCGCGTCGACGTGCCGGTCCGGGCCCTGTTCGACCACCCCACCGTCGCCCGGCTGGTCGGGGCGCTGCCCGGCTATCCGAAGCTGGACGACCGGCCGGCGGTGCCGAGGCTGACCGCCCGGAACCGGCTGGCCGACGTCGCCGCCCGCCGGGGTGCCCGGTGACCCCGCGCGGGGGCCCCGCCGGTCGCCGCCGCATCGGCGGTGACCGGTGAGCCGGGTCGACGATCCGGTACGCGGGGAGCGGATCCCGCCGCTGCACCGCAACCGGGACTTCCTGCTGCTGTGGAGCGGGTCGGCGGTCTCCATGCTCGGCTCGACCGCGTCGCTGGTGGCGTACCCGCTGCTGGTGCTGGCGCTGACCGGCTCGCCGGGCGCCGCCGGGCTGGCCGGTTTCGTGGCGCTGGTGCCGACGCTGCTGTTCCAGCTGCCGGCCGGGGCGCTGGTGGACCGGTGGGACCGCAAGCGGGTGATGATCTGGTGCGACGTGCTGCGGGCGCTGGGGGTGGGCAGCATCGTGGCGGCGATCGCCGTCGACGAGCTGCACCTGTGGCACGTGCTGGCCGTCGGTTTCATCGAGGGGACGTTGTCGGTCGGGTACGAGCTGGCCGCCGGTGCCGCGATCCCGAACCTGGTGCACCCGAGTCAGGTGACCACCGCGCTGTCGCGCAACGAGGCCCGCGAGCGGGCCGCGGTGATGGCCGGCACCCCGCTCGGCGGCGTGCTGTTCGGGTTGGGGCGGATCTGGCCGTTCGTGCTGGACACGGTCTCCTACCTGGTCTCCCTGCTGACGCTGCTGTTCATCCGCCGCGACTTCCAGGCCGCACCGGGCGGCGCGCCCGGCGCCGAACCCGGTGCCGGGAAACTGGCCGCCGAACTCACCCATGGACTGCGCTGGTTGTGGGGGCAGCCGTTCCTGCGGATGGCCACCCTGCTGGTCGCCGGCAGCAACCTGCTGTTCCGCGTCCTGTTCCTGATCATCATCGTGGCGTTCGAGGCCGCCGGGGCGGCCCCGGCGGCCATCGGCCTGCTGCTCGGCGTGGCCGGCACCAGCGGGGTGGCCGGTTCGCTGGTGGCGACCTGGTGCGCCGGGCGGTTCTCCATGCGCGCGATCGTCATCTCCGCGAACTGGGTGTGGGCGCTGATGACCTGCGTCATCGCGGTCACCGACGACCGCTACCTGATCGGCGCCGCGTACGCCCTGATGTGGTTCGTGGGGCCGATCTGGAACGTCGCGGTCGCCGGTCACCAGATGGCCCTCACCCCCGACCACATCCAGGGCCGGGTGCTCAGCGCGGTCAGCCTGCTGGCCAACGGCGCGGTGGCGCTCGGTTCCCTGGTCGGGGGCTACCTGCTGGAGTCGCTCGGACCGACGCACGCGGCGTGGTCGATGGCCGTCTGGATGGTCCTGCTCGCCGCCCTGGCGACGCTGAGCCGCTCGGTACGCCGAGCGGGCTTTCTGCCCATTGAGCACCCAAGGAGGAGCTGAAGGTGTTGCGCACCATACTCAAGTCGAAGATCCACCGCGCGGTGGTCACCCAGGCCGACCTGCACTACGTCGGCTCGCTGACCATCGACGAGGATCTGATGGACGCCGCCGACCTGATCCCCGGCGAGCAGGTGCACGTGGTGGACATCAACAACGGTGCCCGCCTGGAGACGTACGTCATCGCCGGGGAGCGCGGCAGCGGGGTCATCGGGATCAACGGGGCCGCGGCCCGGCTGATCCACACCGGCGACCTGGTCATCATCATCAGCTACGCGGCGATGATCGACCCGGACGCCAAGGGGTACTCGCCCCGGGTGGTGATGGTGGACGAGGCCAACCGGATGCTCGGCACCACCGACGACCCGGCCGAGGCGGTCCCCGGCACCGCGACCGTTCCCGGCACCACCCTGCGGGCCGCTACGGGTCCCCGTAGCGGGAGCGAACATGCGGGCCGATGAGACCGACGTCGGCGGGGTGCTGAACACGATCGGCGGATCCCCACTGGTGCGGCTGGACAAGCTCATGCCGGACGCGCCGTTCACCCTGTGGGCGAAGTTGGAGGCGCACAACCCGGGCGGCAGCATCAAGGACCGCTCGGCGTTGGGCATGCTGATCGACCGGCTCCGGGCCGGGGAGCTGCAACCCGGCCGGTCGGTGGTGGTCGAGTCCAGCTCGGGCAATCTCGGCATCGGGCTGGCCCAGGTGTGCCGCTACTTCGGCATCCGGTTCATCTGCGTGGTGGACCCCCGCACGAACGCGCAGAACATCGCGGTCATGCGCGCGTTCGACGCCGAGGTGGAGGTGGTGACCCGCACCGACCCGGCCACGGGCGAGTACCTGCCGCAGCGGATCCGCCGGGTCCAGGAACTGGTCGCCACCATCCCGAACGCCTGGTGGCCGGACCAGTACGCCAACCCGCTGAACCCCCGCGCCCACGAGACGACCATGCGGGAGATCGTCGAGGGGGTGCCCACCCCGCTGGACTTCCTGTTCTGCGCGACCAGCTCCTGCGGCACGCTGCGCGGCTGCGCCGACTACGCGCGCCGGCACGAACTGGCGCTGACCATGGTCGCGGTGGACGCCGCGGGCAGCGCCATCTTCGGTGACTACAGCCCGCGCAAGCGGCTCATCCCCGGCCACGGCGCGGGGATCCGGCCGAAGCTCTACCGGGACGGGCTGGCCGACAAGGTGGTGCACGTCGACGACCTGGACTGCGTGGCCGGGTGCCGACGGCTGGCCCGCCGGGAGGCCATCCTCGCCGGTGGCTCGTCCGGCGCGGTGGTGGCCGCCCTGGAGCAGCTGCGCGACCTGATTCCGGCCGGCGCGACCTGCGCGCTGATCTTCCCGGACCGGGGTGAGCGCTACCTGAGCACGATCTACGACGACGACTGGGTGACCGGGCACTTCGGCGACGTCACCCACCTGTGGAGGGACCAGCCCATGGACGTACCGCCATGTTGATCGTTTCCGCCGGCGAGGTCCGGCAGATCCTGGCCGGCCGCGAGGACACCGTCCTGGACGCGGTCCGCCGCGCCTACGTCCTGCACGCGCAGGGGCGTACCGTGCTGCCGCACTCGGTGTTCCTGCGGTTCCCGGAGGACGCCCGCAACCGGATCATCGGACTGCCCGCGTACCTGGGCGACGACTCCCCCGTCGCCGGCATGAAGTGGATCTCGTCGTTCCCCGGCAACATCGACCGCGGGGTGGCCCGCGCCTCCGCCGCGATCGTCATGAACTCGATGGCGGACGGCCACCCCGTCGCACTGATCGAGGGCTCCACGATCTCCGCCCGGCGGACGGCCGCCAGCGCCGCCCTGGCCGCCGGCGCCCTCGCCCCGCCAGCCGGCGGCGTCTCCCTGGTCGGCTGCGGTGTGATCAACTTCGAGGTGCTGCGATTCCTCCGGGCGGCACTGCCCGGTCTGGCCGAGGTGACCCTCTTCGACCTGGACGCCGGGCGGGCCGCCGCGTTCGCCCGGCGCTGCGCGCGGTGGGACCTGAAGGTGAGCGTCGCCGGCGACGTCGAGGAGGCGCTCGCCGCCCACCCGCTGGTCTGCCTGGCCACGACGGCGGGCGTACCGCACCTGGGGCTGGCACACTGCCGGCCGGGGGCACTCGTGCTGCACCTGTCGCTACGCGACATCTTCCCGGCGGACATCCGCACCGCGGTCAACGTGGTCGACGACGCCGACCACGTCTGCCGGGCGGCCACCTCGCTGCACCTGGCGGAGCAGGAGACCGGCGACCGGGCCTTCATCGCCGCCGGCATCGGCGAGATCCTGGGCGGCGCCGGCTGGCGGCACGACCCGGAACGGGTCACCGTCTACTCGCCGTTCGGCCTGGGCGTGCTCGACCTCGCCGTGGCCGAGCTGGTGCGGCGCACGGCGGAACGGGACGGCGTCGGCACCCGGCTGCCGGACTTCCTGACCATCGCGCCGGAGGACCCGGATGCCGACTGAGCCGGGCGTCGCACCGTGGAACGACACCGCCAGGAGTTATCCGGGACAGCCGGCCCTGCACGAGCTGGTGCACGGGCAGGCGGCGCGCACCCCGGACGCCGTGGCGGTGCTCACCGAGCGGGGACGGCTCAGCTACGCCGAACTGGTGGGACGGGCCAACCAGCTCGCCAACCTGCTGCTCGCCCGGGGCGTCGGCCCGGAGTCCCGGGTCGGGGTGTGCCTGCACCGGGGCGGCGACATGGTGGCGGCCCTGCTCGGCGTCCTCACCGCCGGGGCCGCCTACGTGCCGCTGGACCCGGAGTACCCGGCCCAGCGGATCGCCTTCATGGTGGCCGACGCGGGGCTGGACACCGTGGTCGCCGACGCGGACCTGCCGGTTCCCGCCGGGTCGGACCGGCCCGTCACCACCGTGTCGGTGGACCGGGAGACCACCGGTTGGCCGGCCCGGGCACCGCGGGTCACCGTCGACGCGGAACACCCGGCGTACGTCATCTACACCTCCGGGTCCACCGGCCGACCCAAGGGCGTGGTGATGCCGCACCGGGGCATCGTCAACCGGATCCGCTGGGGGTTGGACGCGCATCCGCTGGGTCCCGACGACCGGGTGCTGCAGAAGACCCCGTACAGCTTCGACGTCTCGGTGCCGGAGTTCTTCGGCACCCTGGCCGCCGGCGCGCGGCTGGTGATGGCCCGCCCGGGTGGCCACCGCGACCCGGCCTACCTGATCGACGCGATCCACCGGCACGGGATCACCAACGTCCACTTCGTACCGTCGATGCTGCGGGCGTTCCTCGCCGAGGTCCGCGCCACCGGGGCCCGCCTGCCCACCCTGCGCCGGATCGTCTGCAGCGGCGAGGAGCTCGCCCCGGACCTGGTCACCGAAGCCGACGAGCTGATCGGGTGCGAGCTGCTCAACCTCTACGGCCCGACCGAGACGGCGGTGGAGGTGACCGGGTCGCGCTGCCGGGCCGGTGAGCCGGTCAGCATCGGCCACGCGGTGGCGAACACCCGCACCCACATCCTGGACGACCGCGGCGAAGCAGCGGAGGTCGGCGAACTCTGCGTGGCCGGGGTGCAGCTCGCCCGGGGCTACCTCGGCCGGCCCGGGCTGACGGCCGAGAAGTTCGTTCCCGACCCGTTCGGCCCGCCCGGCTCCCGGCTGTACCGCACCGGGGATCTGGCCCGGCGGCTGCCCGACGGCGCGGTGGACTACCTGGGCCGGGTCGACCACCAGGTCAAGATCCGGGGCCACCGGGTCGAACTCGGGGAGATCGACGCCGCGCTGCGTACCGTGCCGGGGGTGCGGGCCGCCGCCACGGCCGTGCACGCCGAGCAGCTCGTCGGGTACGTGGTGGCCGGCACCGTCCCCGGCGTCCGGGTGCTCCGGACCCACCTCGCCGAGCGGCTGCCCGGGTACATGGTCCCGTCGGTGTTCATGGCCGTGCCGGCGTTGCCGACCAGCCCGAGTGGCAAACTGGACCGGGCGGCCCTGCCCGCACCCGACGGGCGCCGGCTCGCCGACGGGGAGCGGGTCGACCCGCGTACCGACGACGAGCGCCGGCTCGCCGGCGTCTGGGCCGAGTCGCTCGGCACCGGGCCGGTCGGGGTGCACGACACCTTCGTCGAGCTGGGCGGCGACTCCCTCGCGGCCGCCCGGGTCTGCTCCCGCGTCCGCCACCTGTGGGGCTGGTCGCTCTCCCCCGCCGACGTGCTCACCGCCACCGTGGCCGAACTCGTCGCGGGCGGCGCCGGGGGTGGCCCGGCGGGCGGCGCGGGCGCCGCAGCCGGCGGGACCCTGCCGCCGGGTGCGCCGGAGGTCGGCGCCGACGGGTCGCTCAGCGCCGCCCAGCAGCGGATCTGGTTCGCCGACCAGCTCGATCCCGGGTCGACCACCTACACGATGGTCGAGTCCTACCGGCTGCGCGGACCGGTCGACGTCGACGCGCTGCGCGCCGCCCTGGCGGACACGGTGCGCCGGCACCCCGCCCTGCGGACCACCTTCCGGGCCCGGCGCGGCGTCCCGTACGCGCAGATCGGGCCGGACGCCCGGGTGCCGGTCGAGGTGCGCACCGTGGCCGACGTCGCCGAGGCGCAGGTGGCCGTCGAACGGCTCGCCGCCGTGCCGTTCGCGCTCGCCGAGGGGCCACTGCTCCGGGTCACCCTGCTGCGGCTGGCCCCCGGGGAGCACGTCCTGGCCGCCGCCATCCACCACATCATCGCCGACGACTGGTCGATGGACGTGCTGTGGCGGGACCTCTGCCAGGCGTACGCGCGGCGCCGCCAGGGCCACGCGGGCGCCGCCGACCCGCTGCCGCCGGCCCCGCCCCCGCCGGCCGACCCGGCCGACCTCGACCACTGGCGCCGGCACCTCGCCGGCGCGCCGCCCACCCTGGACCTCCCGACCGACCTGCCCCGACCGGCGCGGCTGCGGCAGGGCGGGGCCACCGTCCGGTTCGGCCTGTCGGCGGAGACCACCGCCGCGGTGCGGACGCTGGCGCGGACCACCGGCTCGACCCCGTTCATGGTGCTGCTCACCGCGTTCACCGTCCTGATCGGACACCTCGCCGCCCGCGACGACCTGGTGATCGGCACGTTCACGGGGAACCGCGACACGCAGGAGGCCCAGGACGCGATCGGGATGTTCGCCAACACCCTCGCCCTGCGGGTGCCCTGCCCGTCCGGGGCGGCCTTCACCGACCTGCTGCTCCAGGTACGTGACCTGGCGCTGGCCGGGTACCGGCACCAGGGATTCCCCTTCGACCGGCTGGTGACGGCGCTGCGGCCGAAGCGCGACCTGCGCCACAACCCGGTGGTCCAGGTCGCCTGCCAACTTCTCGGTGACCTGACCGGTCGGCTCCGGCTCCCCGGGGTCACCGCCGAGCCGTTCCGGCACGGGCAGGGCGGTTCCCCGTTCGACCTGCTGCTCACCGTGCGGGAGGAGGGGACCCGGTTGACCGGGTGGCTGCAATACCAGAGCGAACTCTTCACCGCCGACCGGGCGGCGTCGATCGCCGACGGCTTCGCCGGAATCCTCACCGCGGCGGTGCGCCGGCCCGAACAGGCGGTCGGGCAGCTGGCCCGGCAGTGGGCCCGGGCCTCCGGTGTGGACAATGCGGGGGCGCCGGCCGGCAATCTGGGTGCGGCGGCCCGATGAGCGGGCGCCGAGTGCGTTCCTAGCCTGGGGTGGTAGGTCACACCACGCCCACACGGCCAGGAGGCGATCATGAGGAACGAGTCGAAGCCCGTACTCACCGCCCAGCAACTCCGGGTGCTCGAACTCGTCGCCGAGGGGTACGACAACGCGGGGATCGCGCGGGAGCTGCGCTGCTCACCACACAGCGTGAAGAACCTGATCTACGACCTCATGGCCCGGTTGCAGGTCTCCAACCGGGTCCATGCGGCCGCGTACGCCATCCGGCACGGGCTGATCTGACTCAGATCAGCCCTTCGCGCAGGGCGCACGCCACGGCGTGCGCCCGGTTGCGCACCTGCCACCGGTGGGTGATCGTGTGCACGATGCCGGTCACGGTACGGACCGAGTAGGCCAGCGAGCGGGCGATCTCCTCGGTCTCGTGCCCGTCGGCGAGCATGAGCAGCACCGTCCGTTCCCGCTTGGTGAGCTGCCGGGCCGGCGGCCGTTCCGGCTCCCGGTCGCCGGCCTCGAGCAGGTCCGACGGCACGGTGAAGCTGCCGTCAGCCGTCGCCCGGATCGCCGGACGCAGCCGGTCCAGGCGCACCTCGCCGCGGCGCAGCAGCCCGCCGGCGCCCGCCTGCACGGCCTCGACCACGTCCGGCTCCCGCAGCGTGTCGGTCACCAGCAGCACCCGCCGGCCGGCGCGGGACAGCGAGCGCAACAGGACCAGGACCGCGTCGCTGACCTCGTCGGTCACCATCAGCACCACGTCCGGCCGGTCGGCCACCACGGTCAGCTCCGGGCACACCCGCACCATGTCGTCGACGCCGACGCGTACCGCCGGGTCGACGGCGATGACCTGCACCCGTATCCGCTCGTCCATGCGCACCACTCCAGGAAACTCGTTGCTGACGGACAGCAACGAGAGTGTCACCGCGGCCCCGGCGACCGGTACGGGGAACGGCCCCCATATTCCTCACCGGCCGGCTACCCGACCGACCCGAGATCCATCGAGCCGCGTCGACCGGACGGAGCACCCGGCCACGTGCCCGGATGTGCCAGCTCGGCCTGCGGGCCGCCCAACTGGCCCACGTCCGGCTCGACAACGTACGGGTCCCGGCGACGAACCGCGTCGCCCCGCCCGGGTTCGGCCTGTCGCACGTCGCCGCCACCGCACTGGACCACGGCCGGTTCACGGTCGGCTGGGGCTGCGTGGGGATGGCCGAGGCGTGCCTGCGGGACATGGCCGGGCACGTCCTCACCCGTCGGCAGGGCGACACCCTGCTCGCCGAACACCAGACCGTACGGGCGCTGCTGGGCCGGGCCGCGGTGGACACCGCCGCCGCGCGGGAGCTCGCCGCCCGGGCCGCCCGATGGCGGGCCGCCGGTGCCCCCGACGCGATCGCCGACACGGTCGCGGCGAAGTACGCGGCGGCGCGCACCGCCGCCCTGGTCGCCGGCGCGGCCGTACAGGTCCTCGGTGCGGCCGGCTGCGCCCCGGACAGCCGGGCCGGCCGGTTCTACCGGGACACCAAGGTCACCGTGAGCAAGGATGCCTCAGGTGTTCAGGTCGCGGCGGTTGAACCACACGGTGCCCACGGCCACGAGTGCGAGCGCTACGCCGAGCAGCACCGAGGCGTCGACCCACTGGATGCCGTTCTCGAGGGGCTCGCCCCCGATGTAGTAGTGGAACGGCGACAGCAGCCTGCCGCTGTCGGCACCGAGTTGCCCGGCGAAGGTGTGCAGCGCGTAGGCGATGACGCCGATCCCGGCGGTGACCGTGAACACCAAGCCCCGCTTGCCGGTGGCGGCGCCGATACCGATCGCGAGGGCACCGAACACGATGCCCAGCAGTGCCAGGTTGAGGCACTGTGCGGCGAACTCGGTGACGGTGACGTCGGTCAGCTTGGCGCTGTCCCGGATGGCGAGCATGCCGAGGAAGATCGCGAAGGCGATGACCAGCGCGCCAACGCTGAGCGCGCCGAAACGATGCAGGACGAGCCGTGTCCGACTGACCGGGTGCGCGAGGATCAGGTCCAGGCGCCCCGATTCCTCGTCGCCGGCGATGGCGCGGGCGCCGGTCGCGGCGCCGTAGAACATGGCGATCAGCGGCAGGATGAGCCCGAACACCGACGAGCCGAGGTAGCCCGCGGCGGAGGTCAGGTCGTCGAGGCGGAACGCCTCGCGTAGCGCCTCGGGGTAACCGGCGACGGCTTCGGCCATCTGACCGCCGGAGATCTGCGGGTAGAAGCTGGCGTACGTGATGGCGGCGAGGGTCGCGCCGACCGTCCAGCCGGTGAGGACCCGCCGGTCGTCGCTCAGGGTCTTGGTGAGCACGTTAGGCAGCACGCGGGGCTCCTGCGTAGTAGTGGTGGAAGAGGTCTTCCAGCTGCGGTTCGGTGGCGAGGATCCCGGTCACGGTGTGCTCGCGGGTCGCCGCGCGCAGCAGCGCGTCGGGGCTGCCGTCGAGCTGGCAGCGCAGCACGGTGCCACGCACGCTGAGCCCGGTCACGCCGGGCACCGTGTCGAACGCGTCCGCGGTCACCGGTCCGGCGAAGGTGATCTCGATGTGGCGGACCGCCTGGCTACGCAGTGCGGCCACCGTGTCGAGTGCGACCAACCGGCCGTCCCGGATGATCGCGACCCGGTCGGCGACCGCCTGGACCTCGGCCATGACGTGGCTCGACATGAACACCGTCTGGCCGTTCGCCGCCGCCTCGGACACCATCTGCAGGAACGTCTGCTGCACCAGCGGGTCCAGCCCGGACGTGGGTTCGTCCAGGATCAGCAGCTCCGGCTCGTGCATGAACGCCTGGACCAGGCCGACCTTCTGCCGGTTTCCTTTCGACAGACTCTTGATCCTCGCGGACAGGTCCAGGTGCAGGCGCTCGGCCAGCACGTCGATCCGCCCGGCCGGCACACCGGCGCGCAGCCCGGCCAGGAACCGCAGGCAGGCGCCGACCGTCTGCCGGCCGTCCACGACGAAATCCCCGGCAAGGTAGCCCACCCGGCGGTGCAGTGCGACCGCGTCGGCCCGCGGGTCCAGCCCTAGGACCCGGACGGCGCCGCTCGTCGGACGGATCAGGTCGAGCAGCAGACGAATCGTGGTGGACTTGCCGGCCCCGTTCGGGCCGAGGAAGCCCAGCACCTCACCGGCACGCACCCGCAGGTCGAGGCCGGCCAGACCGCGCTGGCGGCCGTAGGTCTTGACCAGGCGGTCCAGCACGATCACGTCATCCATGCGTCGACCGTACTGAGTTTTCAGAAATCTGTAAACACTCAGAGTGTTCTGATGTTGGTTACAGTGTGGTGGTGAGCGATGACCTGACCCGGGCTGCCGAGCGTTTCGCGCTGACCCTGATCCAGTACGGGCTGCAGCGGATGACCGCACGCGTGATGGCGGCGTTGCTGTTCACCCAGCAGGAGGCACTGACAGCCGGCGAGATCGGCGAACAACTCGGCGTCAGCTCCGGGGCGATGTCCGGCGCGTTGAAGAACCTCATCAGCATGGGGATGATCGAGCGGGTTCCGGCCCCTGGCAGCCGCAGGGAGCACTTCCGGTTCCGCGACGGCGCCTGGGCCACCCTGATGTCCAGCCAGAACGACGCCCTGAACCTGATGACCCGGGCCGCCGACGAGGGCATCGCCACCGCCGGCACCGAGACCCTCGCCGGGCGCCGCCTCGCTGAGATGCGCGACTTCTACAGCTACATGCTCGGCGAGATGCCCGCGCTGATCGAACGCTGGCACGCCACGCAGCGTCCGCGCGCTGGCCGTTCCTGAAGCACCGCCGCTGCCGGCACCACCTTCCGGCGGCCGGCCGCGGGTGACCGGGTCCGCCCTCCAGCCCCGCCCCCTCAGGGACGCCCGCGGGCGTTGAGCCGGGCGGCCTGGCGCGTCAGGTGGTCGCGTTCGGCGAGGTTGGGTGCCTTCTGGGCCGCCTCGGCGTACAACCGTGCCGCCGTCGCCAGGTCACCGTCGCGCTCGTGGAGGTACGCCGCCACCGCCGCGTGACGGGGCAGTGAGTCGTCCAGCGCCCCGAGCGCCGCCAGGCCGGCGCGCGGTCCGTCGGCCTCGCCGACCGCCACCGCGCGGTTGAGCCGGACGACCGGGCTGTCGGTCAGGCGCGCGAGCTCGTCGTACCACTCGACGATCTGCACCCAGTCGGTCTCCTCGGCGGTGGGCGCGTCGGCGTGCAGTGCCGCGATGGCGGCCTGGGCCTGGAACTCGCCCAGCCGGTCGCGGGCGAGGGCCGCCTGCAGGATCTCGACGCCCTCGGCGATCGACGTGGTGTCCCACCGGCCGCGGTCCTGCTCCGCGAGCGGCACCAGGCTGCCGTCGGGCGCGGTCCGGGCGGCGCGCCGGGCGTGGTGGAGCAGCATGAGGGCGAGCAGCCCCGCCACCTCGGGATGGTCGATCGCGGCCGCGAGCTGCCGGGTGAGCCGGATGGCCTCGGCGGCGAGGTCGACGTCGCCGGAGTAGCCCTCGTTGAAGACCAGGTACAGGACGCGCAGCACGGTCGCGACGTCGCCGGGCTGGTTGAACCGCACGCCGGAGACGGTGCGCTTGGCCCGGCTGATGCGTTGCGCCATGGTCGCCTCGGGCACCAGGTACGCCTGGGCGATCTGGCGGGTGGTCAGCCCGCCGACGGCGCGCAGCGTGAGCGCGACCGCGGACGACGGCGTCAGCGACGGGTGGGCGCAGAGGAAGTAGAGCTGGAGCGTGTCGTCCACCTCGGGCGCGGGCCCGGGCGGCGGCTCCTCGTCGACGAGGTCCTCCCGCCGGCGGCGGGCGGCGTCCGCCCGGGTCGCGTCGAGGAACCGCCGCCAGGCCACGGTGACCAGCCAGCCCTTCGCATCCCGCGGCGGGTCGGCCGGCCAGGCGCGGACCGCCTCGACCAGCGCGTCCTGTACGGCGTCCTCGGCCGCCGCGAAGTCGGCTCCGCGGCGGACGAGGACCCCGAGCACGCGGGGTGTGAGGCTCCGGAGCAGGGCCTCGTCCATCAGGTCACTCCGTGATGGTGGGCGGCGCGGTCAGGAACGGGCGCAGCTCCAACCACTCGTGGATCGGCTTCCCGCCCGCCCCGGGGGCGGCCGACAGCTCCCCGGCCAACTCGACGGCGCGCTCGTAGCTGTCGACGTCGATCACCATCCAGCCGGCGATCAGGTCTTTGGTCTCGGCGAACGGGCCGTCGGTGACCGGCGGGCGGCCCTCGCCGTCGTACCGGACGAACGTCCCCTCGGGGGCGAGCGCCTGGCCGTCGACGAACTCGCCGGTCGCCTCGAGCCGGGTCGCGAAGTCGCTCATGTACCGCATGTGCGCCGAGATCTCCTCCGGCGTCCACTGGTCCATCGGCACGTCGTTGACGGCAGCCGGGGCGCCGCGGTAGTGCTTGAGCAGCAGGTACTTGGCCATGGTGTCTCTCCTCGATGCTGGCGCCGACCATTCTGGTCGCGTTCACAGCGGGGACGGAGCCGGTCCCGGGTTCTCGACATCGCCGACGGTCTTCGGTGGGAAAACTTTCAGCCGGTTGTTGACGTCGTGCACGTCAGGGGTGGCCCACGCGAGGGCGTGGGCACGAACCTTCAGGTCGGGCTCGCTGACCGTCCCCTCCAGGATCACCACGCGGTTCTGCACCTCGATGCAGATGCGCTCACGACGCAGCAGCGGATCCCGCTGCATCCGGTCGAGCAGCCGGCAGGCCAACCGGGCGTCCGGCGAGGTGGGCTCGGCGTGGAACAGCGGCGGTCGGCCGTCGGGAAACAACCAGGGGTACGTCACGACTCGCTCCTCACGTCTCGGCGTCTCCCGGAGAGCCCTACCCCGCAGGCTCCGCCGCAATACGACAACCTCGTGACGATTCGCGCCCGGGCGGTGGCGAGCCATGGCGGCGGGTGGACCGGACGTGTGCGGGTGCCGCCGTACGGGTAGGTGCCCGCCGGGACGACGGGGAGCCGGCGGCGCGACGCGGCGATGGTGTCCCGTCTCACCGCGGTCTCGCCCGCCGGGTCGCGGTGGGGGGCGGGTACCGTTGATTGGGTAGAGACGTACCAAATGTCCGCCATCTCGAGGGGTGACCATGCCCGATCACGCGTCCGGCCGCATCGACCTCGCCCGCCTGCGGGAAAAGCTCGACGGACCGTGGGCCGACGTCCGCAACGCGCACCGGGACCACCTCGACGCGCGCTTCCTCCCGGTGTACGGCGAGACCGGCGACCAGGCACGTGAGCGGATCACCCGGCTGCTCTCCGAACTCCCCGTCGATCTGGGTATCGCGTCGGGCTTCCCCACCGAGTACGGCGGCAGATCCGACGTCGGCGGCTCGATCGTCGCCATCGAGATGCTGGCGCAGGTCGACCTGTCGCTGATGGTCAAGGCGGGCGTGCAGTGGGGCCTGTTCGGCGGCGCCGTCGCGGCCCTCGGCACCCGGCGGCACCACGACGCCTACCTGCGGGACATCGTCTCGGGCGACATCTTCGGCTGCTTCGCGATGACCGAGACCGGCCACGGCTCCGACGTCCAGCAGCTGCGCACCACCTGCACGTACGATCCGCGGACGCGGACCTTCGACCTGCACACCCCGCACGAGGCCGCCCGCAAGGACTACATCGGCAACGCGGCCCGCGACGGGCGGATGGCGGTGGTCTTCGCGCAGCTGGTCACCAACGGGCGGCGGCACGGCGTACACGCGTGGCTGGTCCCGATCCGCGACGCGCAGGGCGACCCGCTGCCCGGCGTGACCATCGGTGACGCCGGGCCCAAGGCCGGCCTGCTCGGCGTCGACAACGGGCGGCTCAGCTTCGACCACGTGCGGGTGCCGCGGGACATGCTGCTGGACCGCTACGGCCAGGTCGCGGAGGACGGGACGTACTCCAGCCCGATCGAGAACGACTCCCGGCGCTTCTTCACCATGCTCGGCACGCTGGTCCGCGGCCGGGTGAGCGTGGGCGGCGCCGCGGCGGCGGCCACCAAGTCGGCGCTTGCCATCGCGGTGCGCTACGGCGACATCCGTCGCCAGTTCGGCACGCCCGACGCGGACCGGGAGGTGCTGCTCAACGACTACCTGGCCCACCAACGCAAGCTGCTGCCCGCCCTGGCCACCACGTACGCCCTGCACTTCGCCCAGGCGGAGCTGGTCGCCGCGCTCAGTGAGGTGCAGGGCGGCGACGGGCCGGTCGACGAGCACCGGCAACGGGAGCTGGAGTCCCGGGCCGCCGGCCTCAAGGCCGCGCAGACCTGGCACGCGACCCGCACCATCCAGATGTGCCGCGAGGCGTGCGGCGGCGCCGGCTACCTCGCCGAGAACCGGCTGCCCAGCCTCAAGGCCGACACCGACGTCTTCACCACCTTCGAGGGCGACAACACGGTGCTGCTCCAGCTGGTGGCCAAGGGGCTGCTCACCGGCTACCGGGACGAGTTCGGCTCGTTGGACGGCTGGGGGCGCGCCTCCTTCGTCGCCGAGCACGTCCGCGAGATGGTGCTCGAGCGCACCGCCGCGCGGTCACTCATCGAACGGCTGATCAGTGCGGTGCCCGGCCGCGACGAGGAGATCGCCGTCACCGACCGCGGCTGGCAGCTCAAGGTCTTCGAGGACCGCGAGAGGCACCTCCTCGACGGCGCGGTCCGCCGCCTGCGCAACGGCGCGGCCACGAAGAAGGACCGCCCCTTCGACATCTTCAACGACGTGCAGGACCACGTCCTCGCCGTCGCCGCCGCGCACATCGACCGGGTCACCCTGGAGGCGTTCGTCGCCGGCATCGAGGACACCGCTGACCCGGCGGTCCAGGCGCTGCTCTCGCGGGTCTGTGACCTGTACGCGCTCAGCGTCATCGAGGCCGACAAGGGATGGTTCCTGGAGCACGGCCGCCTCACGCCGGCCCGCAGCAAGGCGATCACCGGCGTGGTGAACGGTCTCCTCAAGGAGCTGCGCCCGCACATGCGCACGCTCGTGGACGGTTTCGCCATCCCCGACGCGTGGCTGCACTCCGCCATCCTGCGCGAGGAACCCCGCCGGCAGGAGACCGTGGCCACCCATGACGCCGCCGGCGATCCGCAGGCGGTCCCGGCGTAGGCGGGACGCGCCGCGGCAGCTCCGCAACGACCTGTCCGACCGCTGCCCGCCCCGGAAATCCGATGCCGGCTGGCGGGCCGGTGGGTACCGTCCCGGGGCATGCCCCGAGTCAGCGTACGGCCGATGGAATCCGCCGATCTGGCCGCGTGCGGCGTGCTGCTGGCCGAACGGCACCGCCGGCACAGGATGGCCGAGCCGCTGTTGTCCACGCGGTTCTGTGCGGTCGACGCCGCGCTGCGCGAGCTGACCGCGGCGTTCGAGACGACCGACGCATCGGGTGCGGTGGCACTGCGCGACGGCGCCCCGGTCGGCTTCGTCCTCGGATCCCCGAAGTCGTCGCCGGTGTGGGGGCCGAACATCTGGGTGGAAGCGGCGGGGCAGGCGGTGACCGACGCAGAGGTGATGCGGGACCTGTACGCGGCGGCGGCGACCCGATGGGTCGGAGAAGGCCGGACGGCACACTACGTGCTGGTGCCGGCGTACGACGCCGACCTCGTCCGGGCCTGGTTCCGACTCGGTTTCGGCCAGCAGCAGGCGCACGCCATCAGGCCTGCGGTCAGGACGCGGGCGCGGACCGACGACGTCGCCGGGCTGTCGGTGCGCCGGGCTGTGCGTGCGGACGTCCCGGCACTCGCCGCGCTCGACATCGAACTCCCCCGCCAGCACGGGTCGTCCCCGACGTTCTCCCCAGGCGTGCTGTCGACTGTCGAGGAGAACGTGGCCGAATGGGAGGAGAGCATCGCCGACACCGGATTCGCCACGTTCGTGGCCGAGTCGGACGGCCGCGTGGTCGGTTCGGCCATCGGCTGCGCTCTGGAGAAGTCGAGTACGCATCTGAGTCTGGCCCGCCCGGACGACGCCGGATTCCTCGGCTTCGCTGCCGTCCTTCCGCAGGCGCATGGCAGAGGCGTGGGCCGGGCGCTCGGCGAGGCCGTCATCGACTGGGCCGTCGACAGTGGATTCGACAGCGTGGTGACCGACTGGCGGGTGACGAACCTGCTCGCGTCGCGCGCCTGGCCGGCGCTTGGCTTCACCGAGTCCTTCCTCCGGCTGCACCGCACCGTCGCCACCTGACCGTGTCGGCGGCGCGGAACGCACGTCGCCCCCGGTGAGATCGGCGAGGCCGTGGCCGGGGCGATCGAGCAGCGCTCGGCGGTGCGTTGGGTACCCGACGAATCCGGTTGGCGACAGCCGATGCCCCTTCACTCGCGTCGACGGATCCTACAGTCTGCATCCGACAGGTAACCCATCGGATTGGGCAGGTCGAGGGCGATGGCGAAGCGTTGGTTGATCACGGGGTGTTCGAGCGGGCTCGGTCGGGCCCTCGCGGTCCGGCTCGCCGCCGAGGGGGAACAGGTGGTGGCGACGGCCCGACGGCCGGAGACCCTCGGCGCGTTGGTGGCCCGGCACCCGGGCAACGTGGTGGCCACCGCCCTGGACGTCCGGGATCCGGCGCAGTGCGCGGGGGCGGTCGAGCGGGCGGTGGACGCCTTCGGCGGCGTCGACGTCCTAATCAACAACGCCGCCTACGGCCAGTTCGGCACCTTCGAGGAGGTCTCCGACGCGGAACTCGCCGCCCAGTTCGACACCAACGTGTTCGGGCCGTGGCGGCTCACCCGGGCCGTGCTGCCGCTGTGGCGGGCCCAGCGCGGCGGGCACGCCATCTTCGTCAGCTCGGTCGCCGGCATGGTTCCCTTCCCCGGGCTGGCCGCGTACACGGCGAGCAAGTTCGCGGTGGAGGGCGCGGCCGAGTCGCTGGCCGCCGAGGCCGGGCACCTCGGGGTCAAGGTCACCATCCTGCAACCGGGCGGCTTCGCCACCGGGTACAGCGCCAACCTGATCATGCCGGAGCAGCGCATCGCGGACTACACGCCGGTCAGCGACGGCCTGCTCGGCGCGCTGCGCGGCATGAACACCAAGATCGAGGTGAACTCCCCCGCGCTCTTCGCGGACGTGGTCTGGCGGCTCAGTCAGCTGGAGTCGCCGCCGCTGCGGCTGCCGGTGGGACCGGACTCGGAGACGTTCCTGGAGGCCGCCTACGACGCGCGACGCAGCGAGTACGACCAGGTCGTCAAGGCGGGTCATCACACCCTCGCGTGACCCGGTGCGACGGTGCGGGCGGCCGGACCGGCCGCTTCGGCGCAGACACAGGGGCGGGGCCGCCGGTGTCCGGCGGCCCCGCTGGTGTGACGTCCCTCAGACGATCTCCACCCCGTAGACGCTCAGCGCCTCGGTGACCGGCTGGAAGTAGGTGGTCCCGCCGGAGGAACAGTTGCCGCTGCCACCGGAGGTCAGGCCCAGGGCGGTACTTCCGCTGAAGAGCGCGCCACCGCTGTCGCCCGGCTCGGCGCAGACCGTGGTGCGGATCAACCCGGTGACGCTGCCCTCGGCGTAGTTCACCGTGGCGTCGACCGCCTCGACCGCGCCGCCGTGCAGACCGGTGGTGCTGCCGGAGCGCTGCACCGACTGCCCGACGAAGGCGTCGGCCGCGCCGGTGATGTCCCGGGTGGTGCCGTCGTACAGGTAGACGCTGCCGTCGGCGGAGGCCGGGCTGGTGTGTCGCACGATGCCGTAGTCGTCGCCGGGGAAGCTGCCGGTACCGCCGGTGCCGAGCAGGCTGCCCTGCCCGGAGTCGGCGTACCAGTTGGCGGTGATGTCGGTGCAGTGCCCGGCGGTGAGGAAGTAGTGGGTGTCGCCGCTGCGGACGTTGAAGCCCAGCGAGCAGCGGCCACCACCCTCGGCGTAGATGGCCTCACCGCCGGCCGCCCGGGTGCTGAGCGTGCCGGACTCCCGCTGGATGCGGACGGTGCCGCCGAGCCGCTGCGCGACGGCCTCGACGCGTGCCAGCTTCGCGCCGGTCACCGTGCTGTCGACGGATACCACGACCTGGTTGGTCGCCGGATCGGTCCACCACGCGGTGCCTGGCACCCGCGCGGCGCCGTCCAGGGTGGCGGTGGCCCGGGCGAGGTCGCCCGCGCCGCGGGCGACAAGCTTCGGGGTCGCGCCGGCCGCGCGGACCTTGCGGGCAGCGGCGTCGTCGGTCACGGTGACGACCATGGCGCCGTCGGCCCCGGCGTACGCCCCACCGGAGCGGTCGCCGAGTGCGGCGGCGAGCGCGGCGGCTTGATCGGGGGAAGCGGGCGTAGCGGGTGCTGCCTGAGCGGGACCGCCGGTCAGCATGCCGACGACCAGCGCGCCGGCCACCGACAGTGCGGTGGCGTGGCGCAGCGGAGACCCGGAGTGTCGCATGTGGTACCTCCATGGAGCTGAGCACGGGCTGCCTTCCGGTAGCCCCGGGCACCCGATCGGTCGATGCGGCTCACCCGATCGGAGGCGTCGATCTATTCATAGGTCTCGTATTGATTGCAAGAGTGATGGTTGGTCTGACTCGGCCGCTTCTCATACCTTGGGCCCGGACAGCCCGACGAGTGGCGCCTGCGGCGATTAGTGGCTATTCGCGGAGACGTGGCAGGTCAGCAAGCCCGGCCCACGACCCACCGGGCGGCTCCGGTCGTCGGCCCCGACCGGATGGCGGGACACGGCCGCAGATCGAAAAAACCGCTGCCGCCGATGCCCGCGCGGGTGGGGTGCCTAGCGGCGCGGCGGGGCTGCCACGCTGTGGCGGGCGACCAGGGTCGGCGCGACCGTCTGCCGAAGCGGGCCGGCGACGTGCGACGACTCGATCTGGGCGAGCAGCATGTCCAGGCTCGCCCGGGCGACGGCGGCGAAGTCGGGCCGCACGGTGGTCAGCGGCGGGATGAAGTACGCCGCCTCCGGCACGTCGTCGAAGCCGACCACGCTGATCTCCTCCGGCACCCGTCGGCCGTGCTCGTACAGCGCCCGCAGCACGCCGAGCGCCAGGTGGTCGTTGGCGGTGAAGACCGCCGTGACCTCCGGCATCCGGGCCAGCATCTGCCCGCACCGGTAGCCGGCCGCCGCGGACCAGTCCGCGGGGACCAACGGCGGCACCTCGGCGCCCGCCGTCTGCAGGGCCTCCCGCCACCCTTCGATCCGGCCCGCGCTGTCGAACCAGTCGGGCGGACCGGAGACGTGCCAGACCGTGCGGTGCCCCGCGTCGAGGAGGTGCTGCGTGGCGGCCCGGGCACCGGCGGCCTGGTCGACCGTCACCAGCGGGATCGGCCGGCGCGGGTCACCGTCGACGGTCACCAGGGGCACGTCCTGCGGAAGCCGTTCGAGGGCCTCCCCGGCCGACTCCACCGGCGCGATCACGATGATGCCGGCGACCCGGTGCGCGAGATGCCGCTCCACCGCCGCCGAGATGGACCGGTGGTCCAGGTCGCTCACACTGCCGACGCTGACCGCGAAGCCCGCCTCGGCGGCCGCCTGTTCCAGGGCGGCCAGCAGCGACGCCGGGCCGTAGAGGGTGGTGTTCTGCGCGACCACACCGATCACCTGGGACCGGCCGGTCACCAGTGCCCGCGCGGCCCGGTTGGGCCGGTAGCCCAGCTCGGCGATCGCCGCCTGGACGCGAAGCCGGGTCTGCTCGCGCACGTTGGGGTGCCCGTTGAGGACCCGGGACACCGTCTGGTGGGAGACGCCGGCGAGGCGAGCCACGTCCGTCATCGCGGGACTACGCACGGCCACCTCACCTCCCCCGCCTGCCCGTCGGCGATCGCGCACGTCGACGTCGACGGGAGCGGCCTCGTGGTGCTGCATCCGCCCTCCCATCCGCCACGGCGACGTGTGCCGGGTGACCGAGGTTGGAACGCCGACAGTCTACGCCAGTTGCCCCGTCGTCCAGAGTGCGGCGGAGCCGACCGGGCCGGGCCCGGCGTTGCCCCCGCCGACGAGTCGGCGGGGAGCGTCTCCATTCGCCGTACGGCCGTCAGGCTGCCGCACCGCCGGGGACGGCGGCCGAGGTCACGGTGTCGTCGGCTGCTGACAGGGACCGGATCCGTCGGGGCGCGCGGGTCAGAACCCCCGGGCGAGCCGGTAGTAGGCCTGGTTCCACCGAATCTCGTTGGCAAGGCGGCGTGGGTCGGTGTGCGCGTCGATGACGACCAGTTCGGTCCTCGTCATCTCGGCCAGGTCGTGCAGCTCCTCCACGCCCACCGCCTGGGACAGCACGGTGTGGTGCGGGCCACCGGCGGTGATCCAGGCCTCCGCCGAGCCGGGCAGGTGCGGGCGGGGCCGCCACACGGCCCGCGCGACCGGCAGCCGGCGCAGCGGGTGCGGCGGCGCCACCACGTCGACCTCGTTGGCCACCAGCCGGAAGCGCTCCCCCATGTCCGCGAGGCCGAGCACCACCGCCGGTCCGGGGGCGGCGTCGAACACCAACCGGACGGGGTCCTCGCGCCCGCCGATGCTCAACGGGTGGATCTCCACCGTGGGGGTGTCACCGGCGATCGACGGGCACACCTCGAGCATGTGGGCGCCGAGCACCAGCTCGCTGCCGGGCGTGAGGTCGTAGGTGTAGTCCTCCATGAAGGACGTCCCACCCGTGACCCCGACCGCCATCGACTTGAGCGAGTGGACCAGCGCCGAGGTCTTCCAGTCGCCCTCACCGCCGAAGCCGTAGCCGTCGGCCATGAGGCGCTGCACGGCGATGCCCGGGAGCTGGCGCAGGCCGCCCAGGTCCTCGAAGTTCGTGGTGAAGGCCCGGAAGCCGCCGTCGTCCAGGAACGCGCGCAGGCCCAGCTCCTGGCGCGCGGCGTAGCGCAGCGAGAGGTGCCGTGCTCCGCCCGCCCGCAACTGCGGGTCGACCCGGAAGGTGTCGTCGTACTCCTCGACCAGCTCGTCGACCTGCGCGTCGGCCACCTGGTCGACGACCGCGACGAGGTCGTTGACGCCGTAGGTGTTTACCGAGACGCCGAAGCGCAGCTCCGCCTCGACCTTGTCGCCCTCGGTCACGGCCACGTCGCGCATGTTGTCGCCGAAGCGCGCCAGCCGCAGCGAACGCATCGCCGAGTAGCCGAGCGCGGCCCGGGCCCAGGCGCCGATCCGGGCGGTCACCCGGGGGTCGCTGACGTGCCCGGCGACGGTCTTGCGGGCGACGCCGAGCCGGGTCTGGATGAAGCCGAACTCGCGGTCGCCGTGCGCGGCCTGGTTGAGGTTCATGAAGTCCATGTCGATCTCGTCCCAGGGCAGCAGGACGTTGGCCTGGGTGTGCAGGTGCAGCAGCGGCGTCCGCAGAGCGTCCAGACCGGCGATCCACATCTTGGCCGGCGAGAAGGTGTGCATCCAGGCGATCACCCCGACCGCACCCTGCGCGGCGGCGTCCCGACACGCCTCGAGGATGTCGGCGCCGGAGGTGAGGACCGGCTTCCAGACCACCCGGAGCGGGATCTGCGGCGAGCCGTCGAGCTGCGCGGCGATCTGCCGGGACTGGTCGGCGACCTGCCGGAGGGTGTCCGCGCCGTACAGGCCCTGGCTGCCGGTGAGGAACCAGACCTCGGGTTCAGGATGCGTTGCCATGCCTTTGCCTTCCGAGAGGGGCGGTCACTTGAGGCGGATGCCGACGAGGCGCTGGAGGAGGATGAAGGCGAAGAGCAGGCCACCGATCACGATCCTCGTCCACCAGGAGTTGAGGCTCCCGTCGAAGGTGATCAGGGTCTGGATCACGCCGAGCACCAGCACACCGAGCACGGTGCCGAAGACGTAGCCGGACCCGCCGGTGAGCACGGTGCCGCCGATGACGACGGCCGCGATCACGTCCAGTTCCATGCCGATGGCGATCAGCGGCGCCCCGGAGAGCGTGTAGAACGACAGCAGGATGCCGCCGATGGCCGAGCACAACCCGCTGACCGTGTAGACGGCGATCCGGGTGCGCCCCACCGGCAGGCCCATCAGCACCGCCGACTGCGGGTTGCCGCCGATCGCGTACACGTTGCGGCCGAAGCGGGTGTATGTCAGCACGTACGCGGCGACGAGCACCACCGCGAACGCGATCAGGACGCTGATCGACACGAAGTTGCCCCCGGGATCGCCGATGCGCTCCTGGGAGACGGCCGTCCAGAACCCGTCGGTGACGGGGATGGACGCGTCACTGATGAACGTGCACATGCCCCGGGCGAAGAACATCCCGGCGAGGGTGACGATGAACGGCTGGATCTCGAAGAAGTGGATCGCGCAGCCCATCAGGAACCCGAGGGTCGGACCGATCAGCAGCGCGACGACCAGCACCAGGGCCGCGGGCAATCCGTCCTGGAGCAGCGAGGCCGACACCATCGCGGTCATCGCGACGACGGAGCCGACCGACAGGTCGATGCCGCCGGTGAGGATCACGAAGGTCATGCCGACCGCCACGACCAGCAGGAACCCGTTGTCGATGAAGACGTTGAACACGACCTGGACGTTGGAGAACGCGCGGTACTGGGACACGCCGACGCCGTACATGACCAGCAGCAGGGCGAGCGTGGCCAGGACCGGGACGTGCCGGCGGGGCACCCCGGGCCGCCAGGTGCGGCCGGTGGTCAGCGACGTACCGCTCATGCCGGCACCTGCTCCTTCTCCCGTCGCGCCGCCGCGGACCCGGGTGTGGATGCGCCCCGTCGGCGGCGGAACCTGGCCCGGAACGCCGGCGACTGGATGAGGCAGACGGCGATGACGACGACCGCCTTGAACAGCAGGGCCGTCTGCGGCGAGATGTTCAAGGCGTAGACCGAGGTGGTGAGGGTCTGGATGATCAGCGCGCCGAGGACGGTGCCGCCGAGGGAGAACCGGCCGCCGGCGAGTGAGGTGCCGCCGATGACCACCGCGAGGATCGCGTCGAGCTCCACCCAGAGACCGGCGGCGTTGCCGTCGGCGCTGGACACGTTCGCCGTCATCATGAATCCGGCGATCGCGGCGCAGGCGGCGCTGACCACGTACACGAGGAAGACGACGCGCCCGGAGCGGATGCCGGCCAGCCGGCTCGCCTCGGCGTTGCCCCCGACCGACTCGACGATCAGGCCGAGCGCGGTGCGACGGGTGACGGCGGCGATGAGCAGGGCCGCCGCGAGCGCGATGAGGATGGCCAGCGGCAGGGTCAGGAAGTGTCCGAGCCCGACCGCCCGGTACGGGCCGGAGTTGATCGTGATGATCTGGCCCTCGGTGACCAGCTGCGCGAGCCCTCGGCCGGCCACCATGAGGATCAGCGTGGCGATGATGGGCTGGATGCCGATGACGGCGACCAGCACCCCGTTCCAGGCGCCGAGCACGAGCGCGGCGCCGAGGGCCAACGCCAGCGCCGTCAGGACGGTCGACGGGCTGTCCTGGTCGGACGCCTCGCTGATGTGCAGGCAGGCGATGGCGCCGCTGATCGCGCAGAGCGAGCCGACGGAGAGGTCGATGCCGCCGGTGGCGATGACGAGGGTCATGCCCAGCGCGACCAGGATCAGCGGGGCGCTCAGCCGGAGGATGTCGACCAGGGTGCCGTAGAGCTGCCCGTTCTTGACCTCGACGGCGAGGAAGCCGGGCCGGTGGACCGTGTTGGCCAGGATCATGACCAGCAGCACGAGTACCGGCCAGAACAGGCGGTGGCCGGTCAGCGGCCGGAGGCGGTCGGCGACGGCGGTCATCGGATCGCCTCCGCACTGCCGGTTCCGCGGGCGATGGTCCGCATGACGCGGTCGGCGTCGAGGGTGTCGTCATTGTCGAGTTGGGCGACCATCGTCCGGTCACGCATGACGGCGACGCGATGGCTCAGCCGCAGCACCTCCTCCAGCTCGGCGGAGATGAACAGCACCGCCATACCGTCGTCGGAGAGCTGGACCACCAGTTTCTGGATCTCGGCCTTCGCCCCGATGTCGATCCCGCGGGTCGGCTCGTCGAGGATCAGCAGACGCGGCTCGGTGATGAGCCAGCGGGCCAGGAGCACCTTCTGCTGGTTGCCGCCGGAGAGGTTGCGCACCGGCAGGTCCGGGTTCGCCGGCCGGATGCCGAGCGCCCGGACGTACTTCTCGACCAGCTCGTCCTGCCGGCGGCGGGGAACCGGCCGCAGCCAACCGCGGGCCGCCTGCATCGCGAGGATCATGTTCTCCCGCACCGACAGCTCGGGGATGACGCCCTCCGCACGGCGGTTCTCGGAGCAGAACCCGACGCCGCGGGCGATGGCCTGGCCCGGGTGACGCAACTGCGTCCCGCCGCCGTCGATGGCGACCCTGCCGTGGTCGGCGCGGTCGGCGCCGAACAGCAGACGCGCCACCTCGGTGCGGCCGGAGCCGAGCAGGCCGGCGAGCCCGACCACCTCACCGGCGTGGATCCGCAGGCTGAAGGGGGCGACCGCGCCGTCGCGGCCCAGCGCCGACGCGTCCACCAGCGGTACCGCGTCGGACCGCACGGCGACGGTACGCTTCTGTTGCCCGTCGAGGCGCTCCAGGACGTCGAGCTCCTTGCCGATCATCTTCTCGACGAGGCTCAACTGCGGCAGCTCGTCGGTCCGGTACTCCCCCACCAGGGCGCCGTTGCGCAGCACCGTGATGCGATCGGCGATGCCGTAGACCTGGTCGAGGAAGTGCGTCACGAACAGGATGCCGATGCCCTCGTCGCGCAGTTGCCGCATGATGCGGAACAGTTGCGCGACCTCACCTGCGTCCAGGCTGGACGTCGGCTCGTCCAGGATCAGCACCCGGGAACGCACGTCGATCGCCCGGGCGATGGCGACCATCTGCTGCACCGCCAGGGAGTACGTCCCGAGCTGCGCGCCGACGTCCACGTCGAGGTCCAGCCGGGCCAGCAGTTCCCGCGCCCGCCGGCGCATCTCGCCCCAGCGGATCGCGCCGAGGCGGCGAGGCTCGCGGCCGATGAAGATGTTCTCCGCCACGGACAGGTTGGCGCAGAGGTTGACCTCCTGGTAGACGGTGCTCACACCGGAGGCCGACGCCTGCATCGGGCCGCTGAAGGTGACCTGCTCACCGTCGAGGACGACGGTGCCCTCGTCGATGGCGTGCACGCCGGTCAACACCTTGATCAGGGTCGACTTGCCGGCGCCGTTCTCGCCCATCAGGGCGTGCACCTCGCCCGGGAACAGCCGGAAGTCGACGTCGTGGAGCGCGCGTACCCCGGGGAAGGTCTTGCTGATCCCGGTCATGGTCAGGACCGGACGGCTACCCGTCATCTGATCGGACCTCTTCTGGAGAGTGGCGGTACGAGAAGGGCCAGCGACGAGCCGGGGGCGCCGTCAGCGCACGGCGCCCCCGGCGTCGGTCAGTACCTGCGGTTGGGCAGCGCCTCCTTGGCCTGCTCCTGGGTGAAGGTGGTCTCCTCGGTCTCGATCCGGGCGGGCACCTCCTCGCCGGCGTGGACCTTCTTCGCCAGGTCCATCAGCTGGGGGCCGAGCAGCGGGCTGCACTCGGCGATGAAGTTGAACCTGCCGTCCGCGAGCGCCTGCATGCCGTCCTTCACCGCGTCGATGGTGATGATGGTGATGTCCTTGCCGGGCACCTTGCCGGCCGCGGTGATCGCCTCCAGCGCGCCCAGACCCATGTCGTCGTTGTGCGCGAAGAGCACGTCGATCTTCGGGTTGGCCTTGAGGAACTGCTCCATCACCTGCTTGCCGTCGGCCCGCTTGAAGTCGCCCGACTGCGAGGCGACGACCTTCAGGTTCGGGTTGGCGGCGATCGCCTTGGCGAAGCCCTCCTTGCGGTCGTTGGCCGGCGCCGAGCCCGTCGTGCCCTGCAACTCGACGATGTTCACCGGGCCGCTGGCGCCCCTGGTCTGCTCCACCAGCCACTCGCCGGCCAGCCGGCCCTCCTTGACGAAGTCCGACCCCAGGAAGGTCTTGTAGAGGGACCTGTCGGCCGAGTCGACGGAGCGGTCGGTCAGGATCACCGGGATGTCGGCGTCCCTGGCCTCCTTGAGCACGGTGTCCCAACCGGACTCCACCACCGGCGAGAAGGCGATGACGTCCACCTTCTGCTGGATGAAGTTCCGGATCGCCTTGATCTGGTTCTCCTGCTTCTGCTGCGCGTCGTCGAACTTCAGCTCGATCCCCGCCTCGGTGGCGGCTTCCTTGATCGAGGTGGTGTTCGCCGTCCGCCAGCCGCTCTCGGCGCCGACCTGCGAGAAGCCCAGCGTGATCCTGCCGTCGTCGGCGGAGCCGCCGCCGGTGTCGCTGTTACCGCAGGCCGCCACGCTGCCGGCGAGCAGCACGCCGACGACGGCTGCGATGATCGTGCCTGCCGTTCTCCTGGTTCTCATCGGTTCTCCTCGGGTCGGGGAAGTCCGGACACGTGGCCTGCGCGCCGGTGCCCGGACGTGGTGATGGCGTTGGTGCGAGAAGAGGCCGTGCCGGCCGGGTGAAGGGCGATCAGGAGCGTGGTGGCGTTCCCGGTCACCCGGTGGCCGAGCGCTGGCCGTAGACGTTCTGGTACCGGTCGTGGAGCGCGGTGATGTCGGCCTGCGCCATCGGCAGCGGCTGCCCCAGCGCCCGGGCCAGGTGCGCGGTGCGGGCGACGTCCTCGCACATCACCGCGGCCTTGACGGCCGCACGGGCGTCCCTGCCGATCGTGAAGACCCCGTGGTTGCGCATGAGCACCGCGGGCGAACGGTGCCCGGACAGGGTGCTGACGATCCCCTTGCCGATGTCGTCCCCGCCGATCAGCGCGAACGGGCCCACCGGGATCTCCCCGCCGAACTCGTCGGCTTGCGCCGTCAACCAGCACGGGATGGACTCGCCCCGCGCCGCCCATGCGGTGGCGTAGCCGCTGTGGGTGTGCACGACGCCACCGACCTGTGGCATGGCCCGGTAGACGTAGGCGTGGGCGGCGGTGTCGCTGGACGGCGCCTTGTCCCCGTCGACCACGGTCCCGTTCAGATCGCAGACGACCATGGTCTCCGCCGTCAGGGCGTCGTAGTCGACACCGCTCGGCTTGATCACCATGAGGTCCTGGCCCGGCACCCGCGCCGAGACGTTGCCGGCGGTCCAGGCGACCAGCGCGTACCGGGTCAACTCGCCGTGCAGGCGGGCCACCGTCTCCCGCAGGGCGCTGACCTGCCGCGCCGCGTCGGTGTTCATCCGACCACCTCCAGGACGGCTTCACCCGGCGCCGCGGCGGCGGCGTTCCGGATCGCCCGCAGGCGGAGCATGACGTCGTCGCCGCCGCGACCGAAGTGGTCGTGGAGCGTCCGGTACTCGGCGTACAGGGCGTCGTACGCCCGCACGTTGTCGGGGTCCGGCTGGTACACGCCCTCATCCACCCGGCCCATCGCCTCCGAGGCCCGGTGGACGTTCGGGTACGCCCCGGCGGCGACCGCCGCGTGGATCGCCGAGCCGAGCGCCGGCCCCTGGGCGGAGCCGATGATGCTCAACGGGCGGTTGGTGACGTCGGCGTAGATCTGCATGAGCAGCCGGTTCGAGGTGAGACCACCGGCGACGACCAGGTCGTCCACCGGCACACCGGCCTCGACGAACGCCTCGATGATCATCCGGGTGCCGAACGCCGTGGACTCGAGCAGTGCCCGGTAGACGTCCTGCGGCCGGGTGGCCAGGGTCAGCCCGACGATCATCCCGCTGAGGTCGTGGTTGACCAGCAGCGACCGGTTGCCGTTCCACCAGTCCAGCGCGATCAGGCCGTGTGCGCCGACCGGTTGGCTGGCGGCCAGCTCGGTGAGGCGCTCGTGCGACGCGATCCCGGCCGGGGCGGCCTGCTCGACGAACCACCCGAAGATGTCCCCGACCCCGCTCTGCCCGGCCTCGTGACCCCACGCGCCCGCGCTGACGCCGCCGTCGACCACGCCACACATCCCCGGCACCTCGGCGGGACGGGCGCCGTTGACCACGTGGCAGGTGGAGGTGCCCATGATGGCCACCAGTCGACCGGGCTCCAAGGCCCGCGCGGCGGCCGCGGTGACGTGCGCGTCGACGTTGCCGACCGCGACCGCGACACCCGCCGGCAGCCCGGTCCAGGCGGCGGCGCGGGCGCCGAGGGGCCCGGCCCGCTCGCCCAGCGGCAGCAGCGGACCGTCCAACTTGGTCGCGAAGTCGGCGAAGCCCGGGTCGAGCGCGGTCAGGAAGTCAGTCGACGGGTACCGGCCGTCCTGCCGGATGCCCTTGTACCCGGCGGTGGACACGTTGCGGGTCTCCGCGTCGCACAACTGCCACACGATCCAGTCGGCGGCCTCGACGAAGCGTTCGGCGCGGCGGTAGATTTCCGGATCCTCCTCGAGGATCTGCAGGCCCTTGGCGAACTGCCACTCGGCGGAGATCCTGCCGCCGTAGCGGCCGATCCACGGCTCGTTCCGCTCGTGGGCCAACGCGTTGATGCGGTCGGCGTGCGGCTGGGCCGCGTGGTGCTTCCACAGCTTCACCCAGGCGTGCGGGCGGTGGCGCAGCTCCGGAACCTCGCACAGGGGGGTGCCGTCGGCGAGCGTCGGCAGAACCGTGCAGGCGGTGAAGTCGGTGCCGATGCCGATCACCTGCGACGGGTCCACGCCGGCGTCGGCCAGAGCGGCGGGGACTGCGCGCCGCAGGACGTCGCGGTAGTCCTGCGGGTCCTGCAGGGCCCAGTCGGGGGGCAGTGCCGGGCCGCCGTCGGGGAGCTCGGCTTCGATCACGCCGTGGCGGTACGCGTGCACCGCCGTCCCGACCTCCGCGCCATCGCGAACCCGCACCACCAGGGCCCGCCCGGAGAGGGTGCCGTAGTCGACCCCGACCACGTACCGCTCGCCCGTACCGTCCACACCGCTCATGACCACCTCCGATCGACGACCGACCTAGTGTTAACGCTCACATCCATCGTCGTCAAGATGTTGGTGGGCAAACAGCCTCAATGGAAGGACAGGCGGGGCGTTCGGCGCGCACCGGTGGCATCACGGCCACCGTCACCTGCCTGCGGAGAAGCACTCCCGACCGGCCGCACGCCGCCGCGTGGACCGGGGCGGGCTCGACCTTGCGCCGAGCCCGCCCCTCCGGTCCCACCCCGATCCCGGTCGGGAGCGGTGGCAACGTTCACCGCGCGACACCACACCGCTCGCGCGCACGTCAGGAACGTCCGGACCGGACCTGTGCCGCGCCGTCAGCGCTGCAGTGTCAGCAGACCCGGCCGGTACGGCAGGAGGCCGTAGTCGCCACCGGAGTCGGGAGAGCGGCCCTGGTAGAGCAGCTGCAGGTTGCAGGGATCGACGGTCATGGTCTGATCGGCGTTGCCGCGAATGAGCTCGCCGTGGCTGATGTCGTTGGTCCAGGTGGCGCCGCTGTTGGCCTTGCCGGCGAAGGGGTTGCTCTCGGTCGCGGCCTGCGGCGTCCACGTACCGCCCAGACTGGTGGCCGTGAACGAGCGGAAGTAGCGACCCTGCGAACCGATCGCCTCGACGAGCATGAGGTACCGGTCCTGACCCTGGAGCTTGTAGACCTGCACGGCCTCGAACAGGTTGTTCGTCGTGTCACTCATGATCACCGTCGAGGTGGAGCCGAAACTGCCCGGGAAGTTGCCGATGGGCATGCTGGCCCGGTAGATCCTGCCGTTGTCCCCGGCGAAGAACAGGTACATGTTCGTGCTGTCACCGATGACCGCCTGGTCGATGGGCCCCGTACCGGAGCCGGAGATGCTTCCGGAGAAGAGCACCTGCTCCGACGACCAGCCATTCGGGTTGGTGGGGTCGCTCGAGGTCCGGTAGGAGAAGGCGGTCCCGCCCCACTGATAGGCGAGCACCCAGATGTTCCTCGGGGCGAAGTAGAAGAGCGTGGGCGCGACGGCGGAGAAGGACATCGCGTTCTGGCTGGCCGAGGCCATCTCGGACCAGTTCGTGAAGAGGCCGAAGTTCATCGAACCCCACCTCGTCCCGGTGTCGTGCGTGGTCGCGTAGACCAGGTGCCGGCCGTTGTAGGGGGCGTGGGTGAAGTCCTTCAGCGACACCCACCCCGACCTCGGGTTCGCCAACGAACCGGTCGACGTCCAGCGGTACGTCGAGGGCAGGGCGCACGTGCCGGGCGGCGGCGTGGTGGGGCTTCCCCCGCCGTCGACGCGGACGAGTTGCCACTGCTGGTTGCTGCCGTTCCAGTCGTCGTACTGCACGATGCTCGCGCCGTCGGCGGTCGAGGCGCCCTGCACCTCCACCACCTTGTTGCTGTTCCGGTTGATCAGGCGGACGTAGCCGCCGGCGGAGTCGGCCAACCGGAACTGCTGATTGGCCGAGTTGTTGTCGGCCCACTGCACGATGCTGCCACCGTTGGCCGTCGAGAAGTTGTAGACGTCCAGCACCTTGCCGGACAGCCGCGAGCGCAACCGGTAGTAGCCACCGCCCGAGTCCACGAACTGCCACTGTTGCTGGTTGCCGTTGTTCCGCGCCCACTGCACGATCCGCGCGCCGTCGTTCGTGGCCAGGTTGTACACGTCCAGTGCCTTGCCGCTGTTGCGGTTGACCAACACGTACCACGCGCCGGTGTCGACCGTCGCCGCGGCGACTGGTGACGACGACGCCACCGCCGCGGCGACGCCACCGACCAGCACGGCCACGCCGGCGGCGACGACCCGCAGCAACCACCCGCGCCGCCGCGACGGCGGCGCGATCGTCAGAGACCTACCAGATGCGGACATGATCCTCCCTCGATGACAAGAGCCAGCGGGCTACCCGGAGATGGGCGCAGCACGACGCGTGACGCGCGCGGCACCGTGGAAGTGAGCGCTAACACCACCCGCTCGGCTCGGCGCGCGCCTGATCCGGGTCCGACGAGGAGGGCTTGCCCGGTAAGCCGCACTGTCGTCGCCCTTAGACATCGACTGTGAGCGATAACATGCCGTCCGTCAAGTCGTGGCCGGCCGGCTTCGTCAGGCGGCGGCCGGCCTGCTGACCACGGACCGTCGCGCCGCGCTCAGAACTGCCGCACGGCCAGCAGGCCGAGGGCGGCCACGAGCACGACGCCCGCCGTGACGGTGATCGTCCGGATCCGCACCCGGAGGTCGGCGTCCCACCTGTCGCCGGTGCCGGCGGCGCGGCGGGCCAGCGGCGTCAACGCGCGTCCGACACCGAATCCGATCCCGGCGAGCATCGCGACATGCAGGCGCTGACCGCCGAGCAGCAGGGCGACCGCCAGCACGTACGGGGCGCTCGCCGAGACGTAGGTGCGGACTCCGGTGCCCATCTCGAAGCCGAACTGCAGCGCCCCGCGCCGCAGGCTGCGCTGAAGCACGTCCTGCGGCACCTGCCGGGCGTTCTGGGGCAGCCGGATGGACACCAGGCCCACCTCGCGGAGCAGCCCCAGCACCGCCACCGCCACGATGCCCGCGTACCGCCACGGCACGGGCAGCGGAGCGGACAGGCCGGAGAGCAACCCCAGCACCAGTCCGCTGAGCAGGCCACCGGCGACCAACCCCGCGACGAACAGGGTCAGGACGACGCCCTGCCGATCTCGATCCCGCCACCCGGGCGAGGCCAGCGCGTGCGCGCTGTTGTGCGTTCAAACGGAGCCGGAGAGCGTGTAACCCGCGAGCCCCCCGATCATCGCCCAGGTGAGCACGTGTCCGTACGCGGCGGCGGCCAGCGCACCGGCGACGAGCAGCACGAGGGGTACGAGGGGGTCGCCGGCCCGGCGCAGTGCCGCGCGGGCATGCCCCGGCAGCGTCCGGGTCATACGGCGGCGCCGGTCAGCGTCCGCCAGGAGTTGACCCCGATCACGCCGTCGACCGTCAGCCCGTTCTGCCGCTGGAAGTCGCGCGCCGCGCTGTCCGTCGCCGGGCCGAAGGACCCGTCGACCACCAGCGCGTAGCCGCGCCTGTTCAGCTGGCGCTGCGCGGCGCTGACGGCGTGGCCGCTGTTCCCGGAGCGGACCGTGAGCACGAGCGCCGGCCAGGTCGTCGCGTTGACGACACCGGTGGCCCCGAGGCCCGCCGCCGCCTGGAAGCTCTTCACCTTCGCCTCGGTGTCGCTGCCGAAGATCCCGTCGATCTCGGTGGCGTACCCGCGGGCGGTCAGCAGGTGCTGCACGGTGTAGACGTTCACCCCGGTGTTGCTGCGCTGGGTGGTGGGCCAGCTGGCCGTGCCCAGGCAGCCGCACTTGGTGTTCCAGCGGCAGATCGACTTCACCCAGCCCGAGCTGGTCTTCTTGTACCCGTCGTGGCACCGGCGTTCGACCGAGCAGGCGCAGGCGCCGCACGCCCCGTTGTAGGCCCACAGCCAGCCGTCGTAGGTGCCGCCGTAGCACTGGTTCGGCCGCAGGATCCAGGTGACGCCGTCGTTCTTGTGGAATCCGGTGTACGTCCCGCTGGTGTTGCAGGAGTCGGCGAAGATCGTGCTCGGGCCACACCCCGGTGAGCAGTTGTGGTCGCTGGCGTACGTCGGGCATCCGGCATAGATCGTGTAACCGTCGGCGTACGCGCGGCGGGCCGCCGGGAACACACTGAGCGCGGCCATTCCCACCGCGGTGCCCGCCCGGAGCAGGGTGCGTCGCGACAGCTCCCACCCCGCGCGCCTCCGGCCGCCCGGCTGCACCGGCACCCGCCGGACGGCGGGCCCGGTCCCCGGGTCGTCTCCGCGCAACCAGGGCACGGCGTCGATACCGGTCATGCCCGGCCTCCCTGATTCGTGGCGGCCGTCGGTGCGGAGCCGCCGGGTGGGCTGTCGACTTCGTCGAGCAGGCGGTGCAGTGCCGCGCGGGAGCCGAGCGGCTCGGCGCGGAGCACCCGCCCGGCCTGGTCGACGACGGTGGCGAACGGGGTGGCGAGGGCGTCGTACCGCTCGAACAGTTCCGCCTGCCCGCCGAGCACGGTGATCGGCAGCTCCGCCGCCCGCGCCGGAGGGTCCTCCCGGTAGAGGACCCGGAACTCCAGGCCGGGGCGGACGTGGTCGCTCGCCTCGGCCAGCACCTCGGTGCACGTCCCGCAGTCGGGCTCGAGGAAGAGCAGCACCAGCGGAACCGCCGGGGTCGGCGGGGCCAGCCGGGCGAATCCGGGGGCCGGCGCGCCCGGCCGCAGACCGACCGACTCGGGGCGACGCTGCACCGCCCCGCTCGACAGCGCGTGCACCTGGCGTACCAGGCCCGAGACCGTGAAGGCCAGCAGAAGTATCGCGATCCAGCTCAGGATCAGTGCGCTGGTCTGGAAGCTCATCCGGGCAGCCCTCCCTCTGTCGTGCCAATGGCCCGGCCGGTGGTGGGCCGCCGGGCTGTCGCCGTCGCCGGCTCGTACATCGCGGCGGGCAGGTGCCACAGCAGCGCGGTGAACGTGGCGGAGGCCAGCAGCACGACGGCGAGCGAGGCGTCGGCCCGGTACGCCGGAACGATCGAGTCGGACAGGAGCAGCGCGACCAGGGCCAGCCCGGCGAGGATCGACGCTCGTGCCACCACCCAGCCGGTCATCGGCAGTTCCACCCGGGAGCATCCGCACGACCCGGCGCGCCCGGTCGACCTCACGTGCAGGCCGTAGCCGGCGTACAGGGCGAGTAGCGCGACGCTGCCGACGAGGACGGCGACGAGCGGGCCCCGGCCGCCGGGGTGGAACAGCGCCACGATCCCGGCGCCGGCGAGCAGTCCTTCGCCGGCGATGGCGACGGCGGCGACCGCGACCGGAGCCGGAAGCACCCGGTGCGCGGCCAGGGCCTCGGCGAGCGCCGCCGGCCGCGACAGGTGCTCGGCGGTGCTGACGAGCAGGGTGAACAGGACGGTGTACGTGGCCACGCCGGCCAGCAGTCCGGACACCCCGACCTACCGGGCCCTCTGGACGCGGAGCCGGTCGACCAGGGTGGGCACCTGCTCAATGTCCGTGTCGCCGAACGGCACCAGGCTGAGCCAGGCGTCCGCCGCGGCCAGCACGAAGTAGGGCTGCCCGTCGGGCAGGACGTCCCGGAAGAGCTCGCCCGCCTGCGTCCGCAGGCCGCGCCAGGAGGGCAGTTGCCCGACACGCCGCTTGGTGAGCGGTGCGATCTCCAGCAGGCCGAGCCCGGGCACCTCCTTGAGCACGGTGGCGGGTTCGGCGAACTCGGCCCCGGTCTTCGAGGTCGGGCGCAGGGCCAGCCCGTCGTCGTGCTCCTCGACGCGCAGCGTCCGCAACGCGCCGAGCAGGTCGGTGGTCGCCGCGCCGTACATCTCGGTGAAGAAGCAGTGTCGCCGTCCCCGCCAGACCGCCACGAGCCGCTCCTCGGCCAACTGGATCTGCGGGTCGTAGGACCGGATCCGCGCGGTCAGCAGCGTTCCGCCCTGGTAGGTGAGTTCCTCGTCGAACGTCTCGACGCCGAGCGTCCGGGCCACGTCGTCCGCGAGCCCGATCGAGCCGGCCGTGAACTCGTGCAGTCGGCCACCGATCGTCACGTCGGCCACGGATGTGAACGGTGCGCTGAGGTCGAGTGAGCCGTCGAGCTGGAATCGGCCTTGGTCGATCGCCCGATGGATCACCGGCGCCCCTTTGGCTGCCATGCGACCGCCCTTCGTCCGGGTCCGGAACTTAGCACCGGCACGATATACGGATACGTAAATATCTGACAAGGTCGATCGCTGTCACCGGGCGGTGACAGCCCCGGCTCGCCGACGCCGCGGGCACGCGGACGGCGGCTCCTTCGAGCCCGTGGCGGGCGTCGCGGGGCGCGCCGCTCACCATGAGCGCTGGAGCGCCGCGTCCGCGATCCGTACCATCAGTCCTCGACAGCGGCGCCCGGCACGGGCGCCGCGAGCGGAGCGGGACCACCCACCACCGGCATGCGGGCTCATGCCGGTCGACCGGCGTGCGACCGTGTCCGCGAGAACCTCGCCCAGCGGTCCGCGCGCATCCACCCGTACCCGAAAGGACACCCCCATGCGCGCTCCCTGGACGCGCCGTCGCCGCCTTCTGCCGGGGCTGTTGGCCCTGGCCTGCCTCGCCACCGTCGCCGTGGCCGCCGCCGTTCCGCTGACCACCCCGCCCGCCCGCGCCGCCGATCCCGTCCTGGTGCTCGACGCCACCTTCGAGGACGGCACCACCCAGGGCTTCCGGGCCCGGGCCGGTGAGACCGTCGCGGTCAGCACCGCCGTCGCCCACGGCGGCACCCACAGCCTGCTCACCTCCGGCCGCACGGCGAGTTGGCAGGGCCCCGCCCTAGACCTGCTCGACGAGATGGTCAAGGGAACCCGCTACACGCTGGCGGTGTGGGTGCGGCTCGCCGCCGGCCAGTCGCCCGGCCAGGTCCGGCTCAGCGTGCAACGCGACTCCGGCGGCACCTCCGCCTACGACCAGGTGGTGGGTGACACCGCGGTCACCGCCGACGCCTGGGTCCGGCTCAGTGGCACGTACGTGCTCGCGCACGACGTGGACGGGCTGTCGGCGTACGTGGAGACCGCCAGCGGCACCGCCGACCTGCACCTCGACGACTTCACCATGGCGTACCAGCCGACCAAGCCCGTGCAGACCGACATCCCGGCCCTGCGCGAGGTGCTGGCCGCCGACTTCCCGATCGGGGCGGCGATCGGCAACCGGCAGATCATCGGCGACCAGGCGGTCCTGCTGCGCCGGCACTTCGGCACCGTGACACCCGGCAACGCGCTCAAGTGGGACGCCACCCAGCCGACCGAGGGCGCCTTCCGGTGGGCCGACGCCGACGCGCAGGTCGGTTTCGCCACCGACAACGGCCTGGCGGTACGCGGACACACCCTCGTCTGGCACCAGCAGACCCCGGCCTGGGTCTTCACCGACACCGACGGCACCCCGCTGACCTCGGACCCGGCCGACAAGGCCCTGCTGCTGTCCCGGCTGGAGGCGCACATCCGCGCGGTCGTCGGCCGGTACGGCGACGCGATCGGGGTGTGGGACGTCGCCAACGAGGTGATCGACGAGAACCAGGCCGACGGGCTGCGGCGCAGCCGCTGGTACGAGATCAGCGGACTGGACTACCTGCGGACGGCGTTCCGGGTGGCCCGGGAGGTCGCGCCGACGGCCAGGCTCTACATCAACGACTACAACACCAACGTGCCGGCCAAGCGCGACAAGCTGCGCGACCTGGTGAGTCGGCTGCGCGCCGAAGGGGTGCCGGTCGACGGCGTCGGGCACCAGATGCACGTCAACGTCCAGTGGCCCTCGATCGCCGAGACCGAGGCGATGCTCCGGGCGTTCGTCCCGCTCGGCGTGGAGCAGCAGGTCACCGAGATGGACGTCAGCATCTACGTGAACAACGACGAGTCCTTCCCCACCCCGCCGGCCGACCGGCTGCTGACCCAGGCGTACCGGTACCGGGACCTCTTCGCCCTCTACCGCCGCTACGCCGACGAACTGACCTCGGTGACCCTGTGGGGGCTGGCGGACGACGACACCTGGCTGGACACCTTCCCAGTGGCCCGCAAGGACGCGCCGCTGCTGTTCGACACGGAACTCCAGGCCAAGTCGGCGTACTGGGGGATCGTCGACCCGACCCGGATCGACCCGACCCCGACGCCGACGGTCTCCCCCACGGTCGGCCCGACCGTCTCCCCCACGGTTTCCCCGACGCCCACGCCGACCACGGGGCCGGACACCTGCCGGGCGGTGTACACCGTCACCAACCAGTGGCCGGGCGGCTTCCAGGCGAGCCTCAGGATCACCAACACCGGGGTACGGGCGCACCACGGCTGGACGGTGCGCTGGCGGTTCCCGGACGGGCAGGTGATCAGCCAGCTTTGGAACGGCACGGTTCGACAGGACGGCCCGGACGTGACGGTCGCCCCCACGTCCTGGAACTCCGCCCTGCCCGCCGGCGGGACGGTCGAGTTCGGCTTCCTCGGCAGTTGGCGCACGGGCAACGACCGTCCGGTCGGCTTCACCCTCGACGGGCTGGCCTGCACGACCGGCTGACCACGGGCCGCCGTACCGCCGAGGCGACCTGCCCGCCACCGGTCGGTGACCAGGCGCCGCACCGGCGCGACGTCCTGGTCGAGACCGTGGCAGGCCCTCGCGGCACCGGAGGCGTCAGCGGGGTGTGGTGGGCGGTGGCCGGGCCGGGCAGGCCCGGCCACCGCCGGCACGGTGGTCCGTGCCGGCGGTGGATGAGCCTGCTCCCCGCTGGCGGGGGCGGTCGGTCAGCTGTTCAGCTTGGCCAGCAGCGCGTTGGCCATGCCCTGCTCGCCCCTGGCGTTGGGGTGGAACGGGGCGGCGGCGTTCTGCGGGACCAGCCCTTCGACCCACCGGGTGCTGCTGCTCCTGCACGTGTCGTGGCCGACCGACGGGGCGTAGACGTCGGCGTAGGTGGCGTTGTTCGCGGCCGCGGTGTTCGCGAGCATCGTGTTCAGCGACCTCTGGACGCCGCGCAGGTACGGCACGTCCTGGTAGGCGATCGGGACCACCGGCCAGCAGCCGTAACCACTGTCCGGCAGGATCGCCGGGTACCCGAGCACCACGACCCGCGCGCCCGGGGCCGCCCGGCGGACCGCCTGCAGCACGGCGGTCACCTTCGGCGCGGTGGCGGCGATCCTGGCCTGCAACTGGTCGACGCCTCCGGCGGTGTACCGGTTCTTGCACGGGGAGCCGAGCGGGCTGCTCAGGCTCGCCTCCGCGCAGTCGCTGATGATGCCGGAGAAGCCGATGTCGTTGCCGCCGATCTGCACGGTGACCAGGCTCGTGTCCGGCGTGATCGCGTTGAGCTGCGGCGGCAGCGCGATGCCCAGTGCGCCGCTGCCGCCGACGAGGATGTCCTCGGTGGTGGCGCCGGAGCAGCTCACGTCGGCGAAGGACGACGAGCCGGCGGAGGCCGCGACCAACGACGGGTAGTTGCGGCTGGAGCGCAGGCAGTTCAGGTCGATCTGGGTGGGCACCAGCGGGGCGGAGGTGTACGAGTCACCGAGCGCGACGTAGCGCCCGGTGGGTGCGGCGGCGTTGGCCGGGGCGGCGAGGGCGAGCAGCACACCGGCGGTGGCCGCCGCGAACGCGGCCAGCCGGCTGGCCGCCCGCAGGAGTGGCAGGCGGGGACGGGTCACGGCAACTCCCAGAGGAAGGATCATGGGTGGGTGCCGTGATTCTGTCCGCGCCGTCGTCGGACGTCAATATCGACGGTCATTGTTGGCACGTGCCGCCCGAGTGGACGGCGGCAGGGGCCGGCGATCGACGCGCCGGTGATCCCGGCGGCCCGCCCGAGGTGAATCCCACGGTTCACCCGGGAGGGCCGCCGCTCCTGACCGGAACCGGCGCGGTCGATCAGTGGATCAGCAACCGGCGGTACGCGTGTAGTTCTGCGTCCCGAAGTAGAGCGCCAGGTTGCCGCTGAAGCGCACCATGATGTCGCTGCCGTTCAGGCGCTGCTCGTAGTGCAGGTGCGAGCCGTAGGAGCCGCCGCTGTTGCCCACGTACCCGATGGTGGTGCTGTACCCGACGGACTGGCCGACCGAGACGTTGAACCCGCTGAGGTGGGCGTAGTAGGTGGTGTACCCGTTGCCGTGGTTGATCCGCACGTACCGGCCGTAGCTGGTGTCACCGAGGTTGGCCACCACGTCCACCGTGCCCGGCGCGCTGGCCTTCACCGGATCGCCGTGGTCGTCGGCCCGGTTGAAGTCGATCGCGTACTGCGGGCTGTGCCCGGTGCGGGTCTCACCGGACCACGTCTGGTGGCACGGGAACGGCGTGCGGAACGACGGCGCGGCGGCGGCGGGTGACGCCGGCACCAGGAACGCGGCGATCGCCAGCACAGCGACGCCGAGGGAACTCGTCAGACGTGAACGCATCCGAACCTCCACGGTCATAACCTTCGATCTATATGCCGGATGATGTCAGAAACTTCCATCGATCGGAAGACCGCCACCGGGCTGACGGTGGCTGGCGCCGACAGCGCTGGATCGCACGAAGGTGAGAACCGGCCGAAGGAGAAGTGCGTACCCGGATAGAGCTTGAGCCGCCCGCCGACTAGTACTTCATCACGCAATAGACCACGGTGGGATTCGTGAATCGGTACCAGCGGTTCCATCTCTGGTCCCGCGTACAACTGTTTCCGTTGGTGGCGCCGGGCACGATGTCGATGATGTGGACGGTCCCCTTCGCCTTGCATTTCGGCGCGCCGACGATCCAGCCGTCGCCCGTCGGGAACCTGTAGCAGCGCAGACGCACCAGATGGCGCTCCAGGCAGAGCCGATAGCCGCGTTCGGTGAGGTACGCCGAACCGGGGTCGGCGCACTGCCCCTGGGAGTAGTCCACCGAGACGACCCGGTAGGTGCCGCTGCTGCCGTTGCAGTTGCCGATGCCCTGGAAGCTGCCCGCCACGCTGACGGCGATGCACTGCCCGATCCTCGCTGGCGGCGGGGGCGGAGCCGCCTCCGTCGTGGGGAGGATCGGCGGCGGTGAGTACGTCGGCTCGCGCGGAAGCTCCCTCGTCGTCCCGATCGGCTCGGGCAGGGGTCTCGCCGCGGGCTGGCCCTGCTCGCCGCTACTGGCCTTGATCAGGGCCACCCCGCCCAGTGCGACCCCGCAGACGCCGATCAGGCAGAGCGCCAGCACCGCGGCGACGACACCGATGATCAGGGGCGTGTTGCGCTTCGGCGGCGACAGCGGTGGCATCGGCGGTGGCGGTGGCGGCGACATCGGTGGTGGGGCCCCGAGTGCTGGTGGCGTGGAGGTCGGCTGGCCGGGCTCGCTCGGCGGCGGAGGCGACGTCACCCGCAGAGTGTCACACAGCCTCGCCCGGGAGCCCGCCCCACCGTCCTGTGTGGTGCGTCGCCAGCCGCACCCTCCGCACCCGGCGACCGCGCACGGGCGGTGCCAACTTCAGCTCGGGTAGCGGGCAGCCGCAACGGGCGGTCGGCCTCAGCCATGGACGGCCCGCCCCGGCTACCGCCGCCGGTGCGTGAGCTCATGCGCCGCGCCCGCGACGTGCACGATCCGACCGCCCCGCCGTCCGGGGCGCCAGGGTCAGGCGGCTACGCACCTCCGGCAGGCTGTCGAGGCGTACCTCGTACAGCCGCCCCTCGGCGTGCGCCGGCGTCTGATCTCCGTAATGGGGCGAGAGGGGATTGCCCGAGCTGCCGTGGCGGAGCACGTCGCGGATGCGGGTGCTGCCGGAGGGGCCGAACTCGACGACGAAGCGCCACGGCGCGCCCTCGACCACCTGGCCGTCGCGGTCGGGATACATCAGGCAGACGCTCTGCCCGCCACCGCCCACCGGGGTCGGGAGCGATCCGTACAGCGAACGCAGCGTCTCCGACGCCGCGGCCAGGGGGTGCTGGTCCGCGATCCGGTTCGACCTGCCGTAGCGCCAGGCGGTGGGGTCGTCGCCGAACCTGTCGGCGAGTCGACGCGCCGCCTCGGTGAGGGCGTCGGCGACGATGACCGGCAGTTCCTCCGTCTCGCCGAGCCGCCGGCGGGCGTCCACGTCCATCACCAGGTGGTCCACCTGAAGGGTGACGTCGGTCATGGCGTCGGCGACGGCCGCACCGAGCCGGCTGGTGATCCAGCGCTCGGTCAACACCCGGGCCAGCGCCCCGAAGACCAGAGGTGCGGCCTGGTCGACGTCGTCCCTGCCGTCCCAGGTGGCCAACGACTGGTGGCCGAACACGGCCAGCGGCGACTCCGGTGGATTCTCGTCGAGCGCCTTCAGCAGGGTGGGCAGGATGCGCCGTGCCCGGCCGTTGCGCAGGTCCATCTGCCACGCGCCGAAGTCGTCCGGACGGGCCGTCGGCAGCGCCGTCAACAGCTCTTCGATCCGGTCGGCCCGGTACGGTCCGCCCCAGTCGCTGCCCAGGTGCGGGGCGACCCCGTCGGGCAGGATCTGGTGGTTGGCGCTGACCACGAAGCCCCCGGGCGGATCGACGACCTCCGGCAGCTCGTCGAACGCGAGCGTGGTGGTCCAGCGAGCGGCCACCTCGGCCGCGCCGGCCGGGGCGAGGCCTTCCTGACGGTCCCGGCGGGGCACGATCCCGGCCGTCCGCAGCGCGACCACACCGTCGCGGGTCGCGACGACGAGGTTGAGCACGGGCACACCGAAACCCCGCAGGGTCTCGCGGAACGCCGGGTAGTCGTGCGCCCGCCACATCCGCTGGCAGCTCTCGGCCTCGGTGGACGGGTGCAGACCACTCCAGTAGAGGGCCACCGGCTCGACATCCGCACCGGGTGGGCCCGGCAGGTCGACGTATCCCGTCCCGCCCGCGGCGGTCACGGTGATCTCGTTCCCGCCGCGCACCCGGATGACGCTGGTCTGCGACCACCGTGGCTCTCCCGTCGGGTCCGTCCGCTCCCCCACGGCCAGGTCCTGGGTGTCGACGGTGGAGTTCGTCACCCCCCACGCGAGATCCGGGTTGGCGCCGATCACCAGTCCGGGCACGCCCGGCACCGTCACCCCGTACGCGCGTTCGCCGTCGAGGTCCAGTCCCAGCTGATACCAGAGGCTCGGCTGGGTGAACAGGATGTGCGGGTCGTTGGCCAGCGCGGCGAAGCCGGTGGCGGACCTGGCCGCGGACACCGCCCACGCATTCGAACCGCTCCCCTGCCGGCCCGCGAAGAGGTCGCCGAGGTGGGCGGCCCCGGCCGCGGAGAGCAGCGCGGTGTCGCCGCGCCGTGCCGCCGGCCCCGCCGGGGCGTCGGCCCTGATGGTGACGCTGCCGCCGGGTGGGTACTTCGGCGCCAGGAAGCTGCCGACGAGGTCCGGTCGCTCCGCCAGCAGCCGGCTGCGGAAGATCTCCTGTTGCAGGTTGCGGCCCAGGTGGAAACCGAGCTGCTTGACGATGGCCAGCGAGTCGCCGACCGACCACGGGCCCGGCCGGTACCGCACCAGGTGGAAGTCGAGCGGGAGCTGCCCGCGGCGCCGCATCCGGCGCACCGCGGTGTCGACCCCGTGGGCGAAGGCCGCGAGGTTGGCGCGGGCCGGCGGTGGGAGCAGGACCTCGCTCTGGTGGGCGGCCCGCTCGAAGGCGAGGGTACGGGCGAGGACGTCCGAACCGGCAGCGCGTTCGCCGAACACCTCCGCCAGTCGTCCGGTCGCCCGCCGGCGCAGGACGTCCATCTGCCACAGCCGGTCGTACGCCATCGCGACCCCGACGCCCACGTAGAGATCACGCTCGTCGCCCGCACGGATCCACGGGATGCCGCGTTCGTCGCGGTCGATGTCGACGGTCCCGTGCAGGGCCGCCATGGAAAGTACCCGGGTTCGCCGGAGCGCACGACTGCTCGGCCAGGCGGCCAGGCGCAGGATGCCCGCCGCGGCCCTCATGACGCCTTTTCGGTCTCCGGGAGCGTGTCATCGCGACTCAGGTCGGGGAGGCGCCGGCCGACCAGCAGGTAGATCGCGACGCTCACCAACGCCAGGGAGCCGATGGCGAGGAACATGGCTGGCCCGCCGAAGGACGCGAGGACGAGGCTGCCGAGGAACGGTCCGGTGAACCCGCCGACCTGCGCGAAGGTCTGTGCGCCGAAGTAGGCTCCGCGCCGGTCCTCGGGCGCGATGCGGTCGACGAGCGCGAACTCCGACGGCACGATCAGGGTCTCGGCGACGGTGAACACCACCATCGCCACGATGTAGTGCCACATCTGCTCGGAGATCGCGAAGCCGGCCATCCCGACGAAGGTGAGGATCCCACCGAGGGTGATGGCGTTCAGCGGGCTGTAGCGCTGCACGTAGCCGGCGGCGAAGAGCTGGAGGATGATCACCGCCACCGCGTTGGTGGTCATGACCGCGGCGAGCACCCGGGCGCTGTCGGCGAAGTCGATGACGAAGTTCTGGGCGAGCAGCACCGAGATCCTGCTGTGCACCGTCTCCAACAGGATCGCGCCGATGAGCAGGAGAAGCAGGCGGCGGTCCGACACCACCGCCCGGGCCGACTCGCCCAGTCCGCGGACGATGGCGCGGGTGCTGCGGCCGAGCGTCGCCAGCCCGCTGTTCCCGATGGACGGTCGTGGCAGTTGCCGCGTGGCCGTCCAGAGGACGGCGAGGTAGACCAGGTACACGGCGGCGGCGGCGGGGAAGGAGATCCGGGCGCCGGTGAACCCGAGGGCCACGCCGACCAGCGGACCGACGGCGTAGCCGGCGTTGATCGCGAGGTACTGGTAGGAGAACCACTTCACCCGCAGCGGGACGGGGAGCAGGTCGCTGATGAGTACCTTCGCGACCGGGCTGAAGGCACTGGTGGCGAACGCCATCGACGCGTTGAAGACGAACACCGTCACGGCGTCGCCCGCGAAGTAGAACCCGACGAAGCTGCCGATCACCACCAGTAGGCAGGAGAGCAGGACCCGGCGGCGTCCCACGATGTCGGAGAGCGCGCCGCCGAGGAACCCGCCGGAGATGCCGAAGAGCACGGAGGAGCCGATGACCAGGCCGACCGTCGAGACGGACAGGCCGAGTTCGTTGCGGAGGTAGATGGCGAGGAAGGGAATCGTCACGCCGTTGGCCAGGCTCATCACGCCGGAGCCGCCGACGAGGATCCTGGCCAGTCGCGGTGGGCGGAACGCTGCGCTCGCAGCCGGTTCCCGGGTCAACTCGGGTTTCCTTCCGTCTTGTCCTGCTGGCTCTGGAATTCGATCATTTCCTCGGCGACGGTTGCCGCCTCGGGGTCCCGCAGCATGCCCTCGTGGCTGGTGGCCACCACCGTCTCGGTCAGGTTCGGCAGCACCAGGTGCCAGCCCTCGGTGTGCCCGTCGTCGTCGTGGGACCTCTCCAGGCCCGCCACCAGCAGCAGTGCGGGCACGGCCAGGGCAGGCGCGGGCTCCGCCATGATCCGTCCCATCGTCCGGTAGTCCTCGAAGGCGGGGGCGAGCTCGCCGATCGTGGCAGCCAGCGCGGGCGCCGCGGTGGAGGCGGCCCAACGCAGGAGCTCCGCGTCGGCCAACCCGGCCGCGGACTGCGGGGAGAGCTCGCGCCACCGGCGGGTGTGCTCGGGAAACGCGAGGGCGACGTCGGAGAGGAAGGCGACCAGCTGCGTCCGGTGGTCCTCGGAGAGGCGCTGGTGGAGACACCGTGGGCTCGGCGCGTCGAGCAGGGTGATGCTGCGCACCTGGCGGCCGGCCGCCCGCATCGCGTGGGCGAGGTGCAGTGCCATCGCCCCACCCAGGGAATGTCCGACGAGGTGGACCCCGGGATCGGCGACGGGCAGCAGCTCGGCCAGGCAGGCCTGCGCGGCGACGGCGGCGGACGGCGTGCCGTCCTGCGCCCGGAGGAGGTCGCGGGTGTGCAGGGCGTAGAACGGGCGGTCCCGGACGTGCGTCGACAGCCGCGCCATCGAGGCGCCGATCCCGAAGACGCCGGGCAGCGCCGCCACGGGCGCCCCGCCCGCCGTGGAGTCGCCCAGCGGCAACAGGCCGACCGGGCGGCGGGCCGCCGCACCCTGTCCGGCCTGCCGGGCCCGACGGACCGCGTCCGCCACCGCTCGTATCGTCGGCGCCTTCAGGAAGTCGCGCAGCGGGACGACGACACCGGTCTGTCGGCGTACGGCGGCGAGCAGGCGGGTCGCCAGCAGGGAGTTCCCGCCCTGCCGGAAGAAGTCGGTGTCTGGTTCGACCTCGGTGCCGGGCAGCAGTTCGGCCAGGATCGCCAGCAGGGACCGCGTGACGTCGTCGACGCCTGCGGGCAGGTGTGGCGTCCGGACGGGGCCCGAGTCGGGCAGGGCTGCCCGGTCGAGTTTGCCGTTGGCGGTGCGCGGCAGCGCGTCGACGAGGATGAACGCGGACGGAACGGCATACCCCGGAAGCCGACCCTCCATCCAGGAGCGCAGCTGCGCCGGAGCGGCGCCACCGTCACCGACGACGTACGCCACCAGCCGCGTGCCCGTGCCGGGTGCGGTGTGCGGCACCACCGCGGCCTGCCGCACACCGGGCAGGGCGACCAGGGCGGCGTGCACCTCCCCCAACTCCAGGCGGTAGCCGCGGATCTTGACCTGGTCGTCGTTGCGCCCGTGGTACTCGTACTCGCCGGAGGGCGTCCGCCGGGCGAGGTCCCCGGAGCGGTAGCCGCGTGCGGGCCGGCCCTGCGCGTCGGTGACGGTGATGAACCGCTGCGCGGTGAGTTCCGGTTGCCCCAGGTAACCGAGGGCCACGCCCGCGCCCGTGACGATGATCTGCCCGATCTCGCCGTCGGCGACCGGCTGGTCGTCCTCGTCCCACAACAGGAAGTCGAGGTCGGGCAGCGGAGCGCCGATCAGGCTGGTCGTGGCGGCAACGTCGGAGGCGAGGATCCGGCGGTACGACGCGTGGACGGTGGTCTCGGTGATCCCGTACATGTTGACCAGTTCGGGCGCGGCGTCGCCGTACTTGGCGACCCAGGGCCGCAGGTCTGCAAACCGGAGCGCCTCACCGCCGAAGACCACCCACCTCAGCGGCAGCCGGTCGTCGTACTCGTCCTCCTGGGCCGCCAGCGAGCTGAAGGCGGTGGGCGTCTGGCTGAGCATCGTGACCCGCTCCGCCCGCAGCAGGCGCCGCAGGGCGACCGGGTCCCGCATGACCTCGGCCTCGACGACGACCACACACCCGCCGGTGAGCAACGCCCCCCACATCTCCCACACCGAGAAGTCGAAGGCGAACGAGTGCGCCATGGTCCACACGTCCCCGGGCCCGAACCCGAACAGTGGCTGCGTGGCGCCGACCAGGCGCAGGACGTTGGCGTGCGAGACCTCGATCCCCTTGGGACGGCCGGTCGTGCCCGAGGTATGGATGACGTACGCCCGGTCGGTGGGCGCGATCGGGCGGACCGGTGCGGCGGGCAGGTCCGGCTGCTCCTCGCCGCCGTCCGACGCGTCGAGCAGGACAGCCGCGACCGTCGCGGGCAGGGAGTCGACCAACGTACCCGTGGTGATCACCAAAGACGGCGCCGCGTCACCGACGATCATGCCGGTACGGACGGCGGGCGCCTCCGGATCGAGCGGCAGGTACGCGGCACCCGTGCGGAGCACCGCCAGCGCCGCCACGATCATCCGCGCCGAGCGCGGCAGCAGCACGCCGACCGGCTGGTTGGGCGACGCGACCGTCGCGATCCGGCCGGCCAGGGCCCGGGAGGCGATGGCCAGCTCCCGGTACGTCAGGGCCTGCCGGTCGCAGCGGACGGCGACCCGGTCCGGGTGCCGACCGGCGACCTCGTCGAAGGCGGCGACCAGGTTGTCGGCGGTGACCGTCGCGGTGTCGGCCCGGCCGACCGCCGGTACGGACACGTCGCGGCGTCCGGCGAGCCGCCGACGCAGCCGTAGCGCGCGATCGGTCGACGTCATGAGCGGTTCTCCCCAGGTCTCGGATCGCCGGTTCTCACAGGGCGAGCACCAGCGGGACGATCAGCCCGGCCGCTTCGACCCGCGACACGTACGCGCCCCAGTGCGGGGAGTCGATGAGCGTCGCCGTCGCGCGGTGGTCGATCTCCAGGGACTGGCCGCTCACCTCCCGCCAGATCTCCCCGAGCGCCCCGCGGTCCCCGTCGTCGACGAGCGTCGCCTCCTCCACCGGCCGGTCCGGGCTGCCCAGGAAGAACCTCAGCAGCCGGTCGGCCGCCCCGGCCAGCCGGTCGACGGCCTCCGGGGTGAACAGCGACCGGTCGTACTCGATGGTCAGCCCGATCCGGTCCGCGTCGGTGAAGTGCAGCAACAGGTCGAAGCGACTCGTCTGCGCGCCCAGCTGGGTCACGGTCGTGTCCAGGCCCGGCAACGCGGCGACGCCGCGCATCGACCGGGCGACGGAGACCACGACCTGGACCAGAGGGCTGACTCCGGGTCGACGGGGTGCCCCCACGAGGTCCACGATCCTCTGCAACGGCAGGCTCTGGTGATCCAGGGCGTTCAGGGCGCTGTCCCGGACCGCTGCGATGACGGCCCGCGCGCTGTGCTCCGGGTCGACCTGGTAGCGGAACGGCACGGTGTTGGCGAAGAAGCCGACGAGGTCCTTCGTCTCCGCCGGGTGCCGACCGGCGACGGCCGCACCGATCACCACGTCCGACTGCTGGGCGAGCTTGGCCATCAGCACCGCGCTGACGGCGTGCACGACCATGAAGAGGGTCACGTGGTGTTGCTGCGCGAACGCCCTCACCTCGGCGGAGAAGGCCTCGTCCCACTCCCCGCGGCGCTGGCCCGCGGCCCGCGCACGGTCCTCGGTCCGCTCCAGGTCGGTCGCGAGGGCGAGCTCCCCGTCGTAGCCCTTCAGGTAGGACCGCCAGAAGTCGCCATCGCGTCGGGCCGGCGCCGATTCGAGGTAGTCCCGCTGCCAGCGGGAGTAGTCGCCGTACTGGATCGGGAGCGGGGCCAGGTCCGCCTCCCGTCCCGCCCGGTGTGCCGCGTACGACTCCGCGATCTCCCGCAGGATCACCTCGTTGGACCAGCCGTCGGTGACCACGTGGTGGCTCGTCCATTCGAGCACGTGGTCCCGGTCGGAGAAGCGGTACAGGGTGGCCTGGGTCAGCACACCACCGAGGTCGATGCGCCGCGTCGCCCGCTGCCGGACGTACTCCAGCATCGCCTCGGTGTCCCCCTGCGCGACCCCCGCGTCAGTGGCCTCCCGCACCCGCAGGCGCGGCTTCGCCTCGGGATCCACGACCAGCAACGGCACACCGTCGCGTTCGACGACCCGGCTGGACAACACCTCGTGCCGCGCGACGAGGCGGTCGACGGCCACTCGCAGCGCCGTCACGTCGAGTTCGCCATGCAGGTGCAGGAGGTAACCGTCGGTGTAGGCGCCGTCGGAGTCGAGCTGGTCGAGGTACCAGAGGCTCGACTGCGCCATGGACAGCGGGAACTCCCGCAGGCCGGCGGGCCTCGCCGGGATCGGCACCTCCGCCTCCCGGTCGTCCGTCAGCGCTGCCTCGACCCGGGCGGCGAAGCCCCGCAGCGTCGGGTTCTCGAACAGCTCCCGGATCGGCAGGCGGACCCCGAGACGGTCCCCCAGCCGGGCGAGGACCTGCGTCGCGTGCAGGGAGTGGCCGCCCAGGTCGAAGAAGCTGACCTGGGGCCCGGGCCTGCGCCCCGACAGCACGGAGGCCCAGATCTCGGCGACGACCTCCTCCATCGAGGTCATCGGGGCGGAGCCCTCCCCGGTCGGTTCGTCGACCGGGGACAGGGCTGTCGCCGCCAGCGACCGGGTGTCGACCTTGCCGTGACTCGTACGCGGCAACTCATCGAGGCGGACGAGGAAGTCCGGGATGGCGTTGCGGGGCAGGACCTGGCTGAGCGCGGAGCGGACCTCCTCGGGCCGCAGGTCCCGGCGGACCAGGGAGCCCTCGGTCGAACCGCCGGCGCCGCCGGAGACCACCTCCGGTACGAAGAATCCGGCGAGCTGCTTGCCGCCGTCGTCGGACTGCCGGACGATCACCACGCTCTCCTGGACGCCCTCGACACCGGCGAGGGCGCGGTTGACCTCGTCCAGTTCGACCCGGTTCCCTCTGATCTTGAGCTGGTTGTCGATCCGGCCGAGGAACTCCAGCGAGCCGTCCGCCAGCCGGCGGCCGCGGTCGCCGGTGCGGTACATGACGCCGTCCCCGTCGACGGCGAACGGGTCGCCGACGAAGACCGCGGCGGTCCGGTCGGGGTCGTTGACGTAGCCGCCGCCGACGCAGATGCCGCCGGCGTACAGCTCCCCCGGCGTGCCGGTGGGCACCGGCTCCCGGCCGCCGTCCAACACGTACAGGGCGGTGTTGCGCACGGGCCGTCCGAGGGGGACGGAGGCGGCCCGCTCGTCGACGTCCGCCGAGACGAGGTGGTGCAGGACGTCGTCGGACGTCTCGGTCGTCCCCCACATGTTCAGCAGCCCCACCCCGGGGAGCAGCCGGCGGAACGCGTTGGCGGACTGCGGGGTCAGCGTCTCCGCCTGCGAGGCGACCCAGCGCAGGCGGAACGGCGGGAACGCGTCGAGGCCGTAGAACGCGAGTTCGGCGCACATGATGTTGAGCACGGAGGGCGTCACCTCCAGCACGGTGACCCCGTCCTCGGCGACGGCCCGCAGCAGCGACGCCGCGTCCTGACCGATCTCGTCCGGGTAGATCACGGTCGTGGCACCGACGGCGAGTGGCGCGAGGAACTGCCAGACGGAGATGTCGAAGGTGGCGGCGGCGTCCTGGGCCAGCCGGTCGCCGGGCCGCAGGTCCAGTTGCTGGATCTTGGCGTCGAGGTGGTTGAGCATGCCGTCGTGCCGGATCAGGGCACCCTTGGGGTCGCCCGTGGAGCCCGAGGTGAAGAGGATGTACGCACTGTCCCGACCGCTCGGTGCGGGGCCGAGCGCGACCGGGGCGCCAGGTGCGGCGAGGACGTCGGCCAGGTCGACCAGCTCGAGGTCACCGATCGCGGCCAACGCGGCGCGGTGCGTCTCGTCGCACACCACCAGCCTCGCCTCCGCCCGCCCGACCATGCGGGCGACGCGTGCGGCCGGCCCCTGCGGCAGCGGCAGGTACACCGCGCCGAGGCGGAGGATGGCGAGGGTGACGACGAGGTAGTCGATGTTCCGGCCGCTGGCCAGGCCGACCACGGTGCCGTGACCCACCTGCCGCGCACGCAACCATCCGGCCACCCGCTCGACCTGTGCGGCGAGCTCCCGGTAGGTGATCTCGCGGCCGCGGCAGATGGCGGCCACCTCGTCGGGGAACGTCTGCACCGAAAGGGCCAGCCGTTCGAGGAAGCCCGTCGCCGTCGCCGGCTCGACCGGCCCGCGGGAGATCGCCAGCAACGCCCGGTACCGCTGCTCACCGAGCAGCGCGACCTGCGTCGGCTCGTCGTCCGGCTGGTCGACGACGCTCGTCAGCGCCCGCAGGAAGATGTCCGCCACGTCGTGGAGCTGGTCCTCCGAGATCCGCTCCATGTTCGCCTCGAGGTCGAGCGTGAGCAGTCGACTGAACGGATCCTTGTTGAACTCGGCCCGCAGGGTGAAGTTCGTCTGGATGTAGCCGAATCCGTCCACCACCTCGATGCCCGTGGCATGGGCGAGCCGTTCGTAGCCGTGGAAGTGGGTGTAGTTGAACATGATGTCGGTCAGCTCGGGCACGCCGGCGAGTCGGAGCATCTCGGCGTGCGGGAAGCGCCGCACCGGCAGCAGCTCCCGCTCCTTGTCGCTGGTCGCCGCGATCAGGTCGCGCCAGGTGCGACCCCGCGGCCGGAGCCGGAAGGGTACGAGGTTGAGGTGCAGGCCGATGACCTCGGTGCCGCCCTCCTCCTCGACCCGCCCGTTGGCGGCGACGCCGAGCACGACGTCGTCGCGTCCCGTGAGCACCATCACCACCCGGGCCTGGACGGCCATCACCACGTGTTTGACCGACACCCCGCAGGCGGCGGCGAGCTGGTGCAGGCGGTCGGAGAGTTCCGCCGGGAGGTCCACGCTGAGGAAGCCCATCCGTCCCTCATGGACGTCGCCGGAGCCCCGGGCCAGGCGGGGCAGCAGGCTCGGCTCGACGTCGGCCAGTTCCTGTCGCCAGAACTCCCGGACCGCCTCGTCGCGGAGCACGGCCTGTTCCTTGGCGATGAAGTCGGCGTACCGGCGCACGGGCAGGGCACGGTCGTGCGACGCGATGCCCTGCAGGTCCTGCCAGTAGTCGACGAGGATCTCCGCGAGCAGTGAGGTCTCGCTCCATCCGTCGAACATCGTGTCGTGGAAGCTCATGGAGAACATGAACTCGTCCGGGCCGAGCAGGTGCGCCGTGAACCGGACCAGTGGCGGCTGCGCCCAGTCGTACGGGTTGCTCATCTCCCGACGTCGCCAGGCCTCGAACTCGGCCAGCTGCCGGTCCTCGTCGAACCGGCTCAGGTCCGTCACGCTCAGCGGGGTGCGGGCCTGCGCGTGGACGACCTGGAGCGGCTGCGAGAAGCCGGACAGGTGGAACGACGTCCGCAGGATCTCGTGGCGCTCGGTCACCCGCGCGAGCGCGCGGCTCATGGCGTCGTGGTCGAACCTGGCGCGCAACCGGAACATGAAGATGTCGCAGTACATGTTGACGCCTTCGGCGTACGCGCTGTGGAACAGCACGCCGGCCTGGAGGGTGGCCACCGGGTAGGCGTCCACCGTGCCGGCCGGCAGGTGCGCCCGGTCCGCCGGATCGATGAGGCTGAACGGCTCGACCGGCGGGTCGACCGACTCGTCCGTGGTGACCGCGTTGGCGGCCAGCGCACGCGGCGTCTTCAGCTCGTAGATGTCGGCCAGGTCCAGCGCCATCCCGCGGTTCGCCGCGGCCGCCCGCAGCTGCACCGCGATGATGGAGTCCCCGCCGATGCCGAAGAAGGAGTCGTCGGGTCCCACCCCCTCGACGCCGAGCACCTCCTCGAACAGCGCGCAGATCGCCCGCTCCACGGCCGCCGACGAGGCGTCGGCGACCTCCTCCGTGGCCATCGGCGCCCGGAGCTGGTTGGCCGCGGTCGGTGCGGGCAGGAGCGTGAAGTCGACCTTCCCGTTGGCGTTGACGGGAATCTCCGGCACCGGGACGACGAACGCCGGAAGCATGTACGACGGCAGGCTCGCCCGCAGCAGTTCCGGAATCTCCCCCAGCTCGCAGCCGGGGTCGTGGGTCACGTACGCGACGATCTGCGTCCGGTTGTTGCCGGTGCCCGACGCCGCCGGCCGCCCGGCCCGGACGAGGCTGCGGACCGAGGAGATCCGCCCGGACACCGCTTCCTCCTTCACCACCGGATTGCGCTGCGGCCGCGCCCGACGGACGGTCACCGCGACCTGCCCGACGCCGGGTACCGCGGTCAGCGCCGCGTGGATCTCCCCGAGCTCGACCCGGTGCCCACGGATCTTGACCTGGTCGTCGGCCCGCCCCAGGTACTCGTACTCCCCGGCGGGAGTCAGGCGCGCGAGGTCACCGGACCGGTATCCCCGCACGGGCCTGCCGTCGACGGTCAGGTCGAGGAACCGCTCGGCGGTCGTTGCGGGCTGGCCCAGGTATCCGGTGGCCACCCCTGCTCCGGTCACGACGATCTCACCGGTCTGGCCCGGGGCCACCGGCCGGCCCTGCTCGTCCCAGAGCAAGAAACCGAGATCCGACAGCGGACGACCGATGAGGCTGGCCGTGCTCGTCAGGTCGGCCTCCAGGACCCTGCGGTACGAGGAGTGGACCGTCGTCTCCGTGATGCCGTACATGTTGACCAGCTGCGGCTGCTGGTCGCCGTACCTGCCCACCCAGGGCCGGAGGTCACCGAAGCGCAGCGCCTCACCGCCGAAGACCACCCACTTCAGCGGCAGCCTGTCGGGCTGGGTGACCTCGTGCGCGACCAGGCTGTTGAAGGCGGTGGGCGTCTGGCTGAGCATCGTCACCTGTTCCTCGGCGAGCAACGCCCGGAAGGCCACCGGGTCCCGTGCGACGTCCTGTCCCACGACGACCAGCCGGCCACCGGACAGCAGCGCCCCCCACATCTCCCAGACGGAGAAGTCGAAGGCGAACGAGTGGAACATCGTCCAGACGTCCCCGGCGCCGAAGCCGAACTGCGGCTGGGTGACCCGGATCAGGCGCAACACGTTGCCGTGGCTGACCTCCACGCCCTTCGGCCGCCCGGTGGTGCCCGAGGTGTAGATCACGTAGGCGCGGGTGTCCCACGCCGCGGGGCACCGCCCGTCGGTGTCGTCGCTGCGGTCCTCCGCGACGTCCCGCGGCCCCATCACCGGGGTGTCCGGCGACAGCAGTTCCGCCAGCTCGGGGGTCGTCAACACCACCGAGGGCGCCGCGTCCGCCACGATCAGCCTCAGCCGAGCGGCGGGAGTGGACGGATCGACCGGCACGTACGCCGCGCCCACCCGCAGCACGGCCAGGCTCGCGATCACCATGTCCACCGAGCGCGGCAGGAGCAGCAGCACCGGACGGGACGGGTCGTCGACCCGCGCCCTGATCGCCGCGGCGAGCGCCGTCGACCGGGCGGCCACCTCGGCGTACGACATCCGCCGGTCTCCGCAGCACACCGCGACGCTGTCCGGGTGACGTCGGACGACCTCGTCGAACGACTCCACCAGATTACCGACGGCAACATCGGAAGCAGTCATCATTTCCGCCTTAGCTGAGTCGAACCGTGTCGTGAGCGAGTGGTGCGGACGGCCGTCGGACCAGCCGGGCGAGACTCTCGGAGAACCGCCGACACACCTCGGCCGCCACCTGCGGGGACACGAGGTTGCGTTGATGGACGAGGCGGAACGCGAGCCCGTCCGCGTCGAGGGCGCCGTAGAGGCTCGTCGCGAAGGCGGCGTCCACGGGCGGCAGGTCGAACGTCTCGACGTCGTGCGACCCGATCCGTCGCCGCCGGCGGCTCCAGGGCACGGACAGTCCCACGTCGCTGCCGGCCACCGGCTGCTGAAGCGTCAACGTCGCCTGGAAGAGCGGATTCTGGCCGTGCCGATCGGCGGCGAGTGCCCGGACCAGGTCGCTGAAGGGAACGTCCGCGGTCGACAGTGCCGCCCGCAGTTCCCGCCACAGGCGTTCCTCGAAAGTGGACGGGTCGGGCCGGTCGGTCAGGTCGCCGAGGATGGGCACCATGTTGACCAGGTAGCCGACGGTGCCGGCGAAGCGCTGGTCGGTGCGCCCGTGATGCGGCGCGCCGATGACGATCCGCGGCTCGCCGGTCACCTGGTGCAGGGCTTCGGCGTAGGCGGTCAGCAGGGAGACGAAGGGGGTGAAGCCGCGCCGCGCGGCGTGCCGGTGGAGGAGCCGTACGACCTCCGGGTCGACCTCGAAGTCGATGCAGCCGGCCCGGTGCCGCTCCGGGTCCGGTCGTCGTCGTGGAGACCCGGCGCCGGCGGGTCGCTCCGGAAAGAGGACGAGGTCACGCAGTGGTCGCCACTTCTGCGCCAGGGTCGTGACGCGGTCCCGCCAGTCGGGGTCGAGTCGCGCCTGCTGCTGCAGCCGGGCCCAGTCGGTGGCGTCCGCCGCGCCCGGTCCCGGCGTGGCCGGCGGGGCGTCGCCGCCCGTGATCCGGGGCAGGATCTCGGCGAGCAGGAGCTGGAGCGACCAGTGGTCGACGACCGCGTGATGACACGCCACGAGAAGCACCGTGCCGTCCGGCGGGTACGCCACCCCGGCCCGCACCAACGGGCCCTTCACCAGGTCGAAGGGGCGGTGGGCCCGCTCGTGCAGGTAGGCCCGTACCGCCTCGTCGGGACCGTCCGGGAAGGCCCGGCACTCCCATTCGACCGTGCCCCGGTCATGGACGGTCTGCACGCCGGAGCCGAGCGGTCCGAGCGTCGTGCGCAGCGCGGGGTGCCGGGCGACGGCCGTGTCGATCGCGGCACGCAGCAGTTCCTCCTCCACGCGGCCGGAGACGCGCAGGGCGATCGCGAGGTTGTTCGCCCGGTTGCCGCGGGACACCTCGTCGTAGAAGTGCAGCTCGACCTGGCCGGCCGAGGCGGGGCCCACCGCGCCGGTCCGCTCCGGCAGCGGGGCGGCGGCCGGGCCGGGCTCCGCGGCGGCGGCGACCAGCTCGGCGACCGACCGGTCGCCGAAGAACAGCTCGGTGTCCAGGGTGCCGTTCACCAGCCGCTCGACCGCCGCCTTGAGTTCGATCAGTCGCAGCGAAGAGAGTCCCAGCGCCGCCAGCGGCAGCGATCGGTCCAACTCGGCCCCGCCGAGGTTCGCGTACCGCCGGACGAGCTGTTCCACGGCAGTGGACCGGTCGCCGGGGTGGGCGTCGGCGGCGGCCCGCTCGGGCGCCACGGGCGCGGCCGCCGGCACGACGAGCTTGAGCCGTCCGCCGACGAACAGCTCCCTGGTGGCACGCCGGCGGATCTTCCCGCTGGAGGTCTTCGGTATCGCGCCGGGCACGACGACGACCACGTCGTCGAGGTCCAACCCGCACCCGGTGGCCACCCGGCGCCGCAGCCCGTCGGTCAGCGACGTGAGCAGCGCGGGGTCCGCGCGCAGCCGCATCAGCCCGCTGCGGGAGGCCTCGACCACCAGCGCCACCCGCTGGTCACCGGTCTCCGGTTGGAACGCCGCGGCACCGCCCTGGCGCAGGTGCTCGTCGCCCGCGGTGGCGACCGTCTCGATGTCGTGCGGGTGGTGGTTGCGGCCCGCCCGGATGATCAGATCCTTCTGGCGCCCCGCGACGTAGAGTTCGCCGTCGTACATCGCGCCGAGGTCCCCGGTACGCAGGAATGTCCCCGGCTGGCCGCCGACGGTGGCGGCGAACGTCGCGGCCGAGTCGGACCTGCCCCAGTATCCGGCGGCCACCCCGCCGGATCGCACGCAGATCTCGCCGACCTCGCCCGCGGCGCAGGGTTCGCCGTCCGCGCGGCGCACGGCGACCGTCGTGCCCGGTGGCGGGGTGCCGCAGGAGACCAGCGTGACCGGATCCGTCCCGGCCGCTCCGGTCGCCTCGGCCAGCCGGCCCGTTTCGAGAGCGTCCCGGTCGAAGGTGCCGGCGCGGTAGCCGGTCGACGCCTCGGGGCCGCTGACGAAGAGCGTCGCCTCCGCCAGGCCGTAGCACGGATAGAAGGCTCGACGGTCGAACCCGAGCGGCGCGTACGCGGCGGAGAACGCGTCCATCGTCCGCCTGTTGACCGGCTCCGCGCCGTTGAACGCGATCCGCCACGAGCTGAGGTCGACCCCGTCGAGCTGCCCGGCGTCGAAGCGGTCCGCCAGGAGCTGGTAGGCGAAGTTGGGTCCACCGGAACAGGTCGCCTTGAAACGGGACACCTCCGCCGGCCACCGCAACGGATCCCGGACGAACGCGAACGTGTCGAGCAGGATCGCCGGTACGCCCACGAACAGCGGCAGCAACGTGGTGCCGATGAGGCCCATGTCGTGGTACATCGGCAGCCAGCTGAGCACCACGTCGTCACTGTCGATCCCGAAGCCGGCCGCGATGGCCTTGTGGTTGTCGGTGAGGTTGCCGTGGCCGACCATGACGCCCTTGGGATCGCCCGTCGATCCGGAGGTGTACTGGAGGAAGGCGAGGTCGCCCCGCCCCGGCCGGTGGGGCCCCACCGGGGCGGCTTGCGCCCGCACCGCCTCGATCGGGTGCACCGCCGGTCCGTCCGGCTCGGCCGCCAGCCCCGACAGCGGTTCGACCAGCTTCGCGGTGGTCAGCGCGTGGGTGGCTCCGCAGTCGCGCACGACGGAGGTGACGCGGTCGAGGCGTGCGTTGGGGCCCGGCGGGTAGAGCGGCACCGCGACCACGTTGGCGTAGAGGCAGCCGAGGAAGGCGGTGACGTAGTCGAGGCCGGGTGGGAAGAGCAGCAGCGCCCGGTCGCCCGGCTCGGCGATCGACCGCAGGTGGCCGGCCACGGTACGGGCGCCCTCGTCGAGCTGCCCGTACGTGGTGCTGGTCGCCGTCCCGGCGCTGTCGACGAAGGTCAGGGCGTGGTCGTCCGCCCGGGTGTCCGCCCAGGCCGACAGGGCCGCGATGAGCGAGGTGTGCGTCATGGTCGTCCCTCAGTGGGCCGGGGCCAGGGACGCCTCGTCGCTGACGGCGTCCGGACTGTCCTCGTCGACCAGCAGCTGGACCTGGTCCACGGCGGTGTGGAGCCGGTGGACGACCTCCGCTCTGCTGGCGCCCGTGGCGATCACGTGCCCCAGGCGGTCGTAGCCGCTTCGTGGTGGCCGCACGGACGTGCCGGGGGACGCCGTCACGGTCACCTGTTCGACGCCGTCGAGGCGCTCGGTCTCCGCCCCGCCCGCGGTGCCCCGGAGCGTCCCGGGTCGGGAAGCCACCAGGAACTCGATCGCGGCGTACCCGTGCGTGGTCGAGGAGAGCCGGGTCGGTTCTCCGACGGCCGCGGCCAGCTGCGCGGCGAGCAGGTCGGAGCCGGTGGCGAGGCGGTAGAGCTCGGGGATCATCCCGCCGGCCGGGCGGGGGTTGATCTCGATGATGGCCGGGCCGGACGGCGTGAGGCGCACCTCGGTGTGGGTCGCCCCGTGTGACATCCCGACCGTGGCGAGCGCCCGCAGGACGGCCTCCACCATCTCGGCTGCCTGATCCGCCGGCAGGTCCGCGGGAAAGACGTGACCGAGCTCCACGAAGTGCGGCCCCCCGGTCACCCGCTTCTCGGTGATCCCGAGGCAGCGGTTCCCGGTGCTCTCGCCGAACACCTCGACGCTGAACTCGGCACCCGGCACGTACTCCTCGACAAGTGCGCAGCAGGCGGTCGGCATGCCCCGGACGTTGACGCGCATGCCGAGGACCGTCTTCACGTGCGCGGTCGCCTCCTCGACGGTGGCGCAGAGCAGCACGGCGTTCGATGCGGAGTCGTCCGCGGGCTTCACCACGCACGGCAGGCCGACCTCGCCCACCGCGGCAGCGGCCCGGGCCGGGTCCGTCACCGCCACGAAGCGGGGTTGCCGGATCCCGCTGTCCCGCAGGGCCTCCCGCAGCAGGGCCTTGTTCCGGCAGGCGGCCACGGCTGCCGGCGGGTTGCCCGGCAGCCCCAGCCAGTCGGCCAGCTCGGCGGCGAGCACGGTGTAGAAGTCGCTCGTCGTCGTCACCCCGGCGAGCTGTTCACGACGGAACCTGCCCTGGATGAGCGAGCGCAGGGCCGGCAGGTCGTGCGTCTCGCAGACGAGGACCTCGCAGTCGGCGTCGGCGAGCCCCGGGTAGCGGTCGGGACGGTCGGTGAGCAGCACCGGACGCAGCCCCATCCGTCGCGCGACGTTCAGGGCGAGCACGCCGGTCCCGCTCGTGTTCGCCTCCAGGAACAACAGGTACCGCTCGCCGTTCGTGCCCGGGACGTCGTCCGTCCGCGACCAGCTCACGGCGACCTCGCCGGGGTCGATCGGGCGCGGCTGGTCCATCGCGTCCATCTCGTGGAGGCGGTCGGCGGCCCATCCGTCGTCGTAGACGGTCTGCGCGTACCGGTCGCCACGGTCGGGGAAGATGCCGACGATCCTGGTCCCCGGCTCCACCCGGCGAGCCACGTCCTTCAACACCTGGTAGACCGAGCCCGACGTGTTGCCGCCGAAGATCTGCTGTTCGCGGGCCAGGTCACGGGTGGCGCGGAACGCCTCCCGGTCGTTGAGCCAGTGCACCTCGTCGATCTGGCGGCGGTCCAGGTTGGCGGGCTGGAGGCTGTTGCCGAGTCCGCCCTGGAGCCTGGTGGGCACGTCCGGTTGACCGAACAGCACGCTGCCCACGCAGTCCACCCCCACCACCCGCAGCTCGGGCAGCGCGCGTCGCAGCGCCCGGGCCGAGCCGCACAGCGATCCACCGGTGCCGACCGCCCCGACCAGGACGTCGAAGGAGGTGAGGTCCCCCAGCAGCTCTGCGGCCAGCGACCGGTACGCACCCGGGTTGTCCGGATTCCGGTACTGCTCGGGAAAGAACGCACCCGGCAGGCATTCGAGGAGCTCGTGCAGCCGTTCGAGGCGGGCGCCCTGCCAGCCCTGGCTGGACATCCGGTCGACGACGTGCACCTGACACCCCAGGGCGCGCAGCTTGGCGAGCGTCACGGGGTCGATCCGGGGGTCGGTGACGACGTGCACCGGATGTCCCAGGGCGGTTCCGACGAGGGCGACTCCCAGCGCCATCGTGCCGGAGGAACTCTCGACGATCGGCGCGCCCGGCCGGAGTACGCCCAGCCGCCTGGCCTCGAGGATCACGTGGCGGGCGACGCGGTCCTTCATCGCGAAGAGGTTCTGGAGTTCGAGTTTGGCGTACACCTCAACGCGTGGGTCGACATCCATCCGCAGCCTGACCAACGGCGTGTGCCCGATGGCGTCGACGACGTTCTGGAAGATCACGCGCCGGCCCCCGATCGTTCGTAGGTGCCGATGTCGTCCGCGCCGACCCGGGCTGCTCCGCTCAAGATCCTCATTCTTCCCCGATTCGACGCTTATTGACGCCCGAGCAGCGCCCGAGCGGAACCTCGCCGTTCACGACGGTCGGCCCACTGCTGCCGGAGGAGTCGGAAGTCGTCCGCCTGGCTGGCGAGCAGATCGGTCAACGCTTCGGGATTGACCGAGCCCGCCGACCGCTTGCCACGAATTGCGTTGTCGATGTCGAAGGCGTTGGCGAGCACGCGTGCGCCGTCGGAGACCTGGTATCCGTGCCGGCCCGCGACCTCGGCCAACAGCCCGGGGTCCCCGGGATGGGGCGGGATGTCGGCGGAGATGGCCGCGGCGATGTACTGCCCGACGACGATCTGGGCGTCGCGCCAAGGGATCCCGTCGTTCAGGGTCAGGTCGTTCGCCAGTGCGAACGCGCCCAGATACTCCCGCCGGCAGGCCTCCCGCATCCGGTCGGATCGGAAACGCAGGTTGTCGATGACGGTCGAGAAGAGCCGCAGGGCGGTCCGCGTGGTGGAGACGGAGACGTGGAGGTTGGCGGTCGCCTCCTTGGACACCTCCACCATGTTGGAATAGGGCGTCGAGCGTTGGGCGAGGACGATGTCCACCCCGAAGGCGCCGAGATGCGCCAGCTTTCCGCGGATCCGCTCCAGGATCGGAAAGTTCTTCTTCTGCGGCATCGCCGCCGAGATGCCGGAAAGCTCGTCAGGCAGGTCGATGAAGGCGTACTCGTTGCTGCCCCAGGCCATGAGGTCGGTGACGAAGCGGCTCAGTTCGGCACCCAGAATGGAGAATTCCGCCATCATCTCCAGGGCCAGCGACCGGGACGCCACCGCGGTCAGGGCGTGCGGAACCGGTCCCGCGAAGCCGAGCAGGTGCGCCATGCGATGGCGGTCCCAGGGCAGCTGCTGACCCGCCATCGAGCCCGCGCCGAGCGGGGAGAGGTCGTTGCTGTCATAGGTGGCGAGCCAGCGGCGCAGGTTGTGCAGGATCTGCTGAGAGAGGGCGGCCAGGTAGAAGCCGGGAGTGATCACCTGGGCCGCCTGGAGATGGGTGTATCCCGGCATCAGCAGATCGGTCGTGCCGTTCGCGAGTCGATGGACGGCCTCACCGAGGCCCAGCAGCTCCTCCGCCGCCCCACCGAACCACTCGCGTGCCGCGAGGGCGTGCGCGGTCGCCTGAGAATCGTTACGGCTGCGGTCGACGTGCCAGGCCGGGACCGGCCCGGTCAGCTGACGATGCACCCATTGCTCGATGGCCATCGACGTATCGGACATGTTGGTGGAGGGGTCGGCGCTGAGCGTCGACTCGTCGATCCTGCCAAGCTTGTCCGCGATGTCTCGTCGCTGGTCGCCGGTGATGACCCCCATCCGCTCGTACTCGAACAGGAGGACCACTTCCACGGCGAGATAGTGAGGAAGCAGGTGGGTCATGTCGAAGACGAACTGCGGTCGGAGGATCTCGTCGTGCACCTGGCGGGACGGGCCGCTGGACAACCGTCCTGACATCAGGGCGGAGCCCTCGGGAACGAGCTGCAACTGAAGACCCCCGTTATGGAAGTTGCACGGCCGCGCCGCAACCGACTCCGCGCCTTGCGGCGCGTGACATCGCCTGCGGATCAGACCGCCTCGAATGAAAGACAGTGACAGTCACCTGAGGGAGGTACGACGATTCACAAGAAAGGCGCGACCGGCAGCGGGGGATGATTCCGACGTTTGCCGTCAGCAGACATCACACCAACTCCCCCGTGGAGCGACTACAAAATCGTGTAAGCAACGGAGCAGGAAACCGCAGTTCAAGCCAATATGCGATCTTCAATGCGGCGAGCGTAGCCGCGCACCCCGCGCCAGGCAAGGGACCGCATTTCGCGCGCTATGTCTGATACAGGTTGTATTTGCTCGTCCCGGCACCCAGCTCCGAAGCGCCCGCCCGGGCACCCTGACGACGGCGGGAGCTTTTCCCCCGACCGAGGCCACTCCTGGCTATTCATACTGCTGGCAGGGCTGACGGCCAGGACGGACCGAGTGTCGTCGGCGCTTTGGAGACTCGGAACGTGTCAGGCATTTTGACCAGTGGGAGTTGATCCCGCCCCATCGTCAGCTAACACGGGACAGCGCCTGCCTGCATTTGGCCCTCAAGCAGAATTCCAGGTTCCGTCGATGACGCCTGACGGGAAGCAGCCCCGCGACTACCGACCGTGCGGGCTGCCATCGCATTTCCGACTCCCCGGCCGGCGACAACTTCCCCCGCCACCCTGATTGAGGGAAGTGACCCCTGTCAGCCGGACACCTTGGCCTGTCAGGGACTCTCGGTGGATCTTCTCGCAGGGGTCAGGACTGACGTCGCCCGGACGGCTGTACCGACGCCGAGGGTTAGCCCCGTCAGCGGAGAAAGAGGGTTCCCTGCCATCCTGGGCCGTGTGCTGCCATCGTCGGGAACATCAATCCGCCAGCGAAGCGGCCTGCATTGATGTTCGTGATGAGCCTGCCCGCACTGTTGATCGAGATCAGGTCGGCGCGACCGTCCCCACTCAGGTCGGTCGGGTGGGGCAGCATGTCGGCGTGCCAACCCTGGCCCACGGAAGCTCGGGCTCCCAAGCTGACACGTCCGTTCGTCATGCCCTGATTGCGGAAGGCGGCAAGCGTCCCGTCCGCCAGTACACCGAGCACATCCGCAGGCCCGTCGCCATCGAGGTCGACGAGGTGCACGGCCAGGTGACCGGTCCAGCCCTCCCCGGCCCGTTGACCGGCAGCGAACATTCCGCCGGTGAAGCTGCCGGTGTTCAGGTAGTGCCACAGCGAGCCATCGGACTTGACGGACACCAGGTCGACTCTTCCATCACCCGTCAGATCACCGACGATGGGACGCTCGGCGGTGCTCCACCCCTGGCCGACCTGGACGGCCGGGGCCCAGGTGACGGCACCGTTGTTCATGCCGGTGTTACGGAACGCCTTGAGCGCGCCGTCCGGGAACACTCCCAGCAGGTCAGCGCGCCCGTCGTCATCGAGGTCAGTCAGGTGCATCGCCAGCGTCCCCTGCCAGCCGCTGCCGACCTGGACACCCGCCGCGAACATGCCACCCGTGAAGGACCCGGTGTTCCTGAACTGCACCAGGGCCCCGGTGCTGGTCACTGTCAGCAGGTCCGCGAGCCGGTCGCCGTCGACATCACCGACGAGAGGCAGCTGGGTGGCCGACCAGCCCTGCCCGACCGTCTGGGTAGCGCCCAGCTCCGGCCAGTTCATCGTGGTGCGCAGGTTCTCGTACGCGTTCAGCGTGCCGTCCGCCCGGACGGCCAGCACGTCGGAGCGCCCGTCTCCGCTCAGATCCACACTGTCGACGCCTCGGCGCAGCGCAAAGGTCACCAGCGGGTGGAGCACGCCGTGCGCCACCGACTCGGGACGGGAGGCGATGGCGGGAAGGAGGTTACGAAGCTCCTGGCGAAGGTTGTTCGCCACGGCGCTCTGTCCCGCGCGCTCGGCGATCAGGAGATCCACGGCGCGGGTGGCCGCGTCCACGAGGCGCACCGTCTGCTGCAACCACGGTCCCGCCTCGTTCGTCAGGCTGGTGTCCATGGTCTGCAGGGCCGTACTGGCCGCCTTGAGACCAGAGAGCCTCTGCTTGAGTGCGGCGGCGGCGTTCTCCACCCCGCTTCCGGCACGGAGGGCGTTGCGGAAGCTCCTGATGGCCTCGGCCAGCGCCACCGAGTCGGTGTGGTCGATGACGGACGAACGGTTGATCTCGGCGAAGGTCCGCAGCTGGCCCGCCATCGATCCACCCAGGGTGTCGATGGCGCGGGACCAGGAGTCTTCTGGCTGGTAGCCGCCCGGATTCCAGGCGTAGTCGGCGGCGGTGAGCAGGGGCAGCTGGGAGGGGCCCTGCTGGGTCATCTCGTTGAACAGGATTCCCGGAGCAGCGGAGAGCGCAGCCTCGCGCCCGACCAGCGGGCCCATCTGGAGCCGGTCCCAGACCTGGTCGTGTACTACGTGGACCGGGCCGCCCTGCACCGGGCGGCGGGGCGGCCACGGGCCGCGATCAGGGACTACGACACCGCGATCCGCCTGGGACCGCACCTGCCGGAGGCGTACTACAACCGGGCCATGCTCCGACAGGAGCGGGGCCGTGCCGCGCGGGCGCGTGACGACCTGGAGCGCGTGCTGACGATCGATCCCCGGCACCTCGACGCCCGGATCGCCCTGGTCAACCTGCACGTCCGACGCGACGCGTTCGATCAGGCCGAGACGGACGCGCGGGCCGGGCTGGCGCTGGCCCCGCAGGAGCCCGCGCTGCTGTGCACCCTCGGGCTGATCCGCTCGGAGCGCGGCAGCCTCGCCGAAGCCGACCGGCTGTTCAGCCAGGCGCTGGCCGGGGATCCGGAGCTGGTCGAGGCGTGGACGAACCGTGCCGCGATCCGGTTCGAACGCGGCGACGTGCCCGCCGCCCTGGCCGACCTGGACCAGGCGGTCGCGCTGTCGGAGGCACCTGTCCCCCGCTACAACCGCGGCACGGCGCTGATGCGGCTGGGACGGTGGGAGGAAGCCGCCCGCGACTTCACCCACGCGCTCACCCAACCCGAGGTGGACCGGTCGCTGCGCCGCGACCTACGCGCGGAGCTGGCCCTCTGCCGTCGCGCCATGCCCCGGTGACCGGCGGCCAAGGCGGTGTCGGCGGCCCCGCGGCAGCCGACCGAGGAGACGGCGCGCACCGGTCCGTCGGCGGAGTCACGGCGCGGCACCGCCAACGTCTGGGTCGGCCCGACGAGGCAGTATCGTCCCGGAATGGCCCCGGTGACACCGACGCTGCCCGCAAGCACTGCGATGCTCCACTACTACCTGCTGCAAGCGGGCGGCGGGGAGGACACGACGGGGGCGGGACTGCTGGTCGAGGAGTTCGTGCTGGACGACGACCTGTCGGCCGTACGGCTGCGCAGTGCCTGCTGGACGGCGGCGGACGCCGGCTGGTGGAGCTCGGCGGCGTTCGTGCGAGCAGTCCGCACGGACCCGCGCCTGCGCTCCCGGTTGACGGCCGTCAACCGCCCCCGGGCGGAAGCGGCGTACGGTCGACTCGGCGGCGGGGCGCTACCGGACGAGGACACGCTGCGCCGGCACTTCCGCGACGACGTCCCGCTGGCGGCCGGCACACCGTTGCGGCTGGGCACCGGCCCGGCGGTTCACCGGGTGCTCTTCACCGGTGAACCGGACGGTGACGCGATAGCCCGCCTGTCGGCGTTGCTGCGGCTCGGCGCCGCCCCTGGCACGGACGTGACCGAGCCGGGCGTCGTCGGCACCGGCCGGCTACGGGTCAACGACACGAACCACCTCTGGCATCTCCGCCGCGTCGGCGGTGTCGCGTGGAGCATCGACGTGACGTCCGACCCGGCCGGTGGAGAGGGACTGCGCTGGGTGCTGCGCCAGGTCACCGACGTGGCCCGCTGCCACGGCCTGGTCCCCGTCACGATCGAACGCCTCTCCTGACGACGACCGGAGCCGGCCGATCACGCGTGGGCAGGCGTGGGCCGGGGTTGACGCACGCCAACTGCGGTAAGCCCCGTCTCCGGATCCACCCCGGTCAGGATCATCACCGGGGTGGAAGCTTCTGGCGCGCAGGCTCGGTGAACTGTTCCGCAGCCTGCGCGGTCGGGTCGGGAACGGGTGCCTGGCCCCGCGCGAGACCGGAACGGAGGTCGATGGCGGTGAACCTGGTCTCGAAGCTGTCCCCGCCGCTGCCGCTGAAGACAGCGGCGATGCTCACCACCATGTACAGGGGCGCGAAGGACCAGCAGAGGGCCCGCCAGCCTCCCCGCCAGGCCCCGAAGCCTTCCCCGTCGGAGGTCCTGACGGAGCGCATGCCGGAGGCGGCGTCCCCGAGGCTGCCGAGCGATCCCCAGACCATGCCGTACGCGAAGACCACCACGAACCAGATGGCGGCCATGACTGCGGCATGAACACCGGTGCTGGCGAACATGGCCATGGAGAGCCGGCCGAACGCGAGGTCCTGGTTGGCCGCGTCGACGGCGCCCATGAGGACCCCGGCCACCACCATCACCACGAGCGCGTCCAGGGTCCGACCCCAGAAGTGCGGCCACCCGGCCTTGCGGACGTAGTAGGCCCCGGTGTCCGTGTGCCGGCGTACCGGCAGGCCGTTCACGGCGTCGATCAGCCCGGTCGTGGACGGTGGTGTGGAGCGGCTCATGATGCCCTTCTGATCGGTTCGGCTGCCGTCCTCCGGCGGTCCGCCGGCTGGGCGAGCGGCCGTCACGAGAACGGGGCCGGGCCGCCGAGCCCACGGACACCATCGGCCGGGCCGGCCACCTCCTGCACGGCCGCAGCCAGCGACGGCGGCGTCAGACCTGGACGGTACAAGGTCGGACGGCCGGTCCGCCTTTCCCGCCTGCCCTCTGCGGCTCGGGGACCCGGCTGTGGTCAGCGGATCAATCGCCCAACCAATACCGAACGCGCCCGCGCCGGCACAGATCTCCCCGCGATCGCCGGCAACAGCCCACGCCGGATGACCGAACCAGAATCACGAACCTGGTGACGGCGCTCGGCGACATCGACACCGTGCTCCGCGACGCCGAGACGGCCGACGAGGCCGAGGTCCACCGGCAACTCGGGCTCCGGCTCACCCGCTGCCCGGAAACACAAACGGTGCGGGCAGGTGTTGACCTTGCCGCGCACCGTATTGGGCGAGGAGACGTCGAAGGCCCTACCGCTGGCTGAGTAGTCCAAGATCGGTGCGGTACCAGGATGTTCCGATGATGACGTGCAGCTCGTGGCCGCGGCAGAAGGTACGGGCTCCACGTACCTCCATGCCGTCGGGCAGGACGAGCCGAGTCGGTTCACCGGCAGGTGTCACCGTGGCGGCATCGATCTGGAACGGAGTGACCAGGTCGTACTCGGGTCCGTAACCCCGGATGAACGCGCCAGTGGTGCCGTCGGTCAGCAGGGCGTGCGCGCTGCGGTAGGGGGCCGGGCCGTGGTCGGTCGGCGTGTCGCCGGTGACGGAGACGAGGTGGAACTGGGTGTAGGCGCAGGTCCATGCCGTCTCGTCGGCGAGGTTGAGGGCGTAGCAGTCGAAGATCTCCGGCATTGCTGGTCGTTGCGGATAGAGCCAGTCCGGTTCGAGGTCTGCGGTGAAGCGGGCGAGGCCGTGCGTCTGGGGGCCGCTGCCGGCCATGGCCTCGTCGAAGTAGCCGGCCCAGATTGCGCCAGAGGGGGTGGTCAGCAGGTGCCCGATCGCGTCGCCGAGGTCACCCTGATGTTCTCGTCGCCCGTCGCAGGTCCATACCTCCGCGTTGGCGCCATCGCGGTTTCGCGAGCGGGCGAGCAGGATGCGGTCGCCGGGTAGGGGCTGCACGAACCAGGGTTGGACGCACCCGTCGAGCTGCACGGACCGGACCGGCTGCCGGCCGCCGTCATGCACCGTGATCAGACGCCGTTCAGGGTGCTCCCGGCTGGCCCAGACGGCGACGGCCCGATTGTCCGGGCCGACACCGACCGTCTCGGGTGTCCGCTCCCACTGCCGGTCGGTCCGGTCGGGGCTCAGGTAGCCGGCGTGGCGCAGCGGAGCAACGGGGAGCCGGAGGACCTCCAGCCGCCGGCGCAGGCTCTCCTGGTCATACTCATGTCTGGTCTTGGGCACGGAATGTTCCTCCTGATCGTTGGTACGGGTCTGTTCGCGTCGATGGCTCGCTGCTGCTGCGGCAGCCTTCAGGCGGGGACGGCGGTGATCTGGGCGCGGGTGGCCAGGGCGAGCTGCAGCAGTCGCTCGTCGGCGCGCATCTCGGCGTCGAAGTCGCCCAGGTACACCGGGACACGGTGCCGGGAACTGATCAGACGGTCGAGTACGGGGATCACCGGCTGCGCGTGTGGGCCCATCGTGGCGAGGGCCTCCATGGCAGGCCGCGCGTACGCCTCGATGATCCGCTCGATCGACTCCGGCAACTACATGACACCCTCGGCCGCTGCCCCACCAGGGCGTCGGGCGTCCTGGAAGCGGCCAGTCGGCAGAGGTCCGAGGGAGTGGTACTGACGTAAATCAATGTATCGTTTCATCGATGTGAAGTGATGGGTCGCTGGCGACCTGTCGGGGCAACGCCGCCTCCACCGTACGAAACCGACGATGTCTAGGGAGAACGACAATGAACGAACATCGGGAGGGGCGGCTAGGGACGCGGTGGCGGCGGGCAGCCCGAACCGCCGTCGCGGCGGCGGCCGCCGTCGGGCTCACCGTGCTGGCCCTCGGGTTCACGGCGGGCGCGGCCACGGCGGGCGCCAGCCCTGCCGACCGGGGCACGCCGGACGCCTCGCTCGCCGCCGCGTCGGTGTCCCGGGTCGCCGCGGGCGATCTGCACACCTGTGTGATCCGCACCGACGGCGCACTCTGGTGCTGGGGCAACAACTTCTACGGCCAGCTCGGCGACGGGACCACCACGCAACGGACCGCTCCGGTCCGGATCGGCGACGCCACCACCTGGGCGCATATCGACGCCAGCATGAGCACCACCTGCGGGGTACGCACGGACGGAACGCTGTGGTGCTGGGGCAGCAACCACAACGGGCAGCTCGGCGACGGGACGACCACGAGACGGAGCAGCCCCGTACGGATCGGCGACGGCACCACCTGGGCCAGCGTCAGCACCGCCGCCAATCACACGTGCGCCGTCCAGACCACCGGCACCCTGTGGTGCTGGGGCTCGAACCGACACGGGCAGCTCGGCACCGGCGCTACCCCCCATCTGGCGACCGCCCCCGTGCAGGTCGGCACGGCCACCACCTGGGCGAGCGTCACGACCGGGTACGCGCACACCTGCGCCATCCGCACCGACCGGACGCTGTGGTGCTGGGGCAGCAGTTCGGACGGGCAGCTCGGTCTCGGCATCCGGGACTACCGGGCGACACCGACGCAGGTGGGCACCACGACCACGTGGAGCGGCGTGACGGCCGGGTACGTGCACACCTGTGCCATCCGCATCGACGGGACGATGTGGTGCTGGGGCGAGAACGGGTACGGCCAGGTGGGCGGGGGCGCCGGCTTCCAGACCACCCCACTCCAGGTCGGCACCGCCACCATCTGGGCAAGGGTCGAGACCAGCGTCGACTCGTCGTGCGCGACGCGCACCGACGGCAGCCTGTGGTGCTGGGGCCACAACGCCTCCGGGCAGCTCGGCGACGGCACCACCACCCACCGGTCCACCCCGACCCGGGTCGGTAGCGCCACCACCTGGACCGACAGCATCGCCGCGTCCTACCACGCCTGCGCGATGCGCACCGATGGCAGCCTGTGGTGCTGGGGCGACAACTCGTTCGGGCAGCTCGGCGACGGCACCACCACCCACCGGTCGACCCCGGCACCGGTGGCCCTGCCGGGCTGACCGCCACCGGTCGACTGGGCCGTCGGTCCGCGCCGCTGCCACTTCGGCGACGGCGCGGACCGACCGATTTCGCGGAGCAGGTCCGGACATCCCGACCCCCAACCGCCCGGCCCTACGCTACGAACTCCCGGCCCGCCACCTTGCCATCCGCAACCATGACGCGGACGGGACAGTCCGTTCGGGTATCGAAGAGAGATTCCGATCAAGAAGGCGCCAGGCAGTTGATTCATGCGCGGGCTGGGGCCGTCGGAAAGCACCGACCGGCGACCGGGCTGCTAGCGTTCGGCGCCATGTGGACCGGGGAGATCGTGGCCGGGCGCCCGGCATGGCGGCACATCCCGTCGGGCGTGCTGTTCCGGAAGGTTCCGGGCGGCACGTTTCGGATGGGCCTGTCCGACGCGGAGCTGGACGCGGTACGCGCCATCGAGCGCAGCGGTGGGGTCGAGGACACCATCGAGCCGTTCCTCGCCAGTGCCGGAGACGCACAGCCGGTACGGGAGGTGCGGGTCGAGCCGTTCCTGATCGCCCGGCACCCGCTGACGGTGGCGCAGGTCCGGCACTGGCTGCCCGGGTACGAGGACGAGTACGCCGAGGCGGACACTGGCACGGCACGGCTCGAAGACGACCTGGACGACCTGCTCGAGCTGTTGCCGTTCCGGTTGCCCAGCGAGGCGCAGTGGGAGTACGCGGCCCGGGCCGGCACCACCACGCTGACCTTCCGCGGTGACGGAAAACCCGGCGAGGACCAACTGCTCGACGACTTCGGCGACGAGCCGCGGACGGCCGCCGGGGAGAACGCGTTCGGGCTGGCGGCGATGGGATCGGCGAACGAGCTCTGCGCCGACGTGTGGATCCCCGGGTTCGCGGACGCGCCGGCAGACGCGCGGCCCCGGACCGGCGAGGGGCCCCGAACCGTACGTGGCGGAGCCGCCGACGTCTACCCGTGGCAGGGCTGCGACGAGTGGCTGCTGCTGCTCTCCGCCACCCGGTACGTACACGCCCAGTTCACGGCGGTTCGCCCGGTCGCACCACTGCCGACCCGCTGAAAGTCGTCTCAGCCGATGCGGGGTGCGGAAGGCTCCTCGCTGCCCTTGCAGAAGTGGCTGCGCGGCAGCCCATCGCCCGTTCGAGGTAGGCAAGCCCGAGCCTCCCCGACGGCGTCGGATAGCCCGCACCGACCGCGACGACCACGGAGCCCGACCATGAAGCTGCCGCCCGGAGCCACCGGCTTCAACCCGCCACCCGGCGCCCAAGCGGATCTCAGGGCCTTCACCGCCGTCTGCCACCACGCCGCCCGAACCGTCGACGCCACCGTCATCGGCGTCACCCCCGCTGGCGTCACACCGAGCTTCCACACGGTCGACATCGCCGGCGCCCACGACCACATCGCGGTGCTGCGGCACACCATCCTGCCGCTCATCGCCTTCGCCCGCCCCCAGGGCGACGGCGACGTCATGGTGACGTTCGTCGACCACCCCGACCTCGCCGCCGCCCTCACCACCCGGACCGACGCCCAGTCCCTCACCGCCGAGCAGCTGCAGACCGCCCTGTCACAGGTCGACCTGAACGCCCTCAGCCCGCATGAACACGACCAGATCGACTACTGGAAACCGACCACGGTCGGCGAGCTGCTGTTCAACTTCTGGGACTGAACACCAGTGGGCTGAGACAACGAACAACAAAGATCTTCTAGCCGGACGGGTGACGGGTCTAGTGACAGCGATCCGTGACGCATCAACCGGCCGCCCATCGGATCCCGCCCAGCAGATGGGCCCGGAAGTCCGGCTCGTCGTACGCCTCGGCGGTGTGCCCACCCGCGGTGTAGAACGAGCGCCCACCCGCGATCTCGACGCACCACGCGTGCGGATGGTCGGCGCCCATCGTCCCGCCCTCGTACGAGGTCTCGTCCACCGACAACAGGACCCGCGCGGTCGACCGGACGCCGCACCGGTGGTTGTACCACTCGTCACGGCGGGTCCACGTCGATCCCAGATGGGCGGTCGCCGGGTGGTCGTCCGGCGGGCGACTGTGGTTCCGGACGAGCATGGCCGGATCTGTGGGCCGACCGTCGTTGCCGCGACCGGCGCCTCCTCCAATACTCGCTGCATGGGAGCTCCGCCTTCGCGCGTCGACGGCACCCGGGACGTGCTCATCGCGGCGGGAGACGGCGCGGTGCTGCTGGACGTTGCCGGGCCTTTGCAGGTGTTCGCGCTCGCGGCCAGGTGCGGGGGCGACTACCGGGTCCGGCTGGCCTCGCCCGGCGGCCGGCCGGTGCACACCCGGGAAGGGATACGCCTCGGCGTCGACACGGCCCTGGACGCGGTGACCGACCCGGTGCACATCCTGATGGTCGCCGGGTGCGACACCGCGCCGACCGGCAGCGCGCTGGTGCCGCTCGCGCAGGCGGTACGCCGCGTGCGCGAGCGGTGCACGGTGCTGGCCTCGGTGTGCGTCGGCGCGTTCGTGCTGGCCGAGGCCGGCCTGCTCGACGGCCGCCGGGCGACCACCCACTGGGCCTCCTGCCGGGAGCTGGCCGACCGGTACCCGCGGGTCACCGTCGAGTCCGACGGCATGTACGTGCGCGACGGCGACGTGTACACCGCCGCCGGGGTCACCGCCGGCATCGACCTCGCCCTGGCACTGGTGGAACGCGACCACGGCGGTGCGCTCGCCCGCCAGGTCGGCCAGTGGCTGGTGGTCTTCCTGCAACGGCCGGCCAACCAGTCGCAGCTGTCGGTACGCGGCCGCGCCCGGTCGTCGCGCCACCCGGCGCTGCGGGCGGCGCTCGACGCGGTCGCCGAGCAGCCGCACGCGGACCACTCGCTGGAGGCGATGGCCGCCCGCGCCGCGGTGAGCCCGCGTCACCTGTCCCGACTGTTCATCGAGGTGCTGCGCACCACGCCCGGCCAGTACGTCCAGCGGATCCGCGTCGAGGCCGCCCAGCAGCTCCTCGAAGCCGGTGACGACCCCGTCGAGGTCGTGGCCAAGCAGTGCGGCTTCCGCAGCCCCGAAACCATGCGGCAGGCCTTCCACCGGGTCCTGGGGATGGCCCCGACCGCGTACCGCCACCAATTCCAGGAAGGTGCGAATCATGCCTGACAATCCGAGCCGGCGGCAGCTGCTGACCATCGGAGCCGCACTCGCCGCGACCGGCCTGACCATGGGCGGCGCCGACCCGGCCGCGGCCCACCGCAGGTCACCGGCCAGCGACGAGGAGCCGCTCGACATCGCGTTCCTGGTCTTCGACGGGCTCGTCCCGCTCGACCTGGTGGGCCCGCAGAGCGTCCTCAGCGCCGCCCGGCGCGCGGGCGGACCACCGGCGCGGCTGCACTTCGTCGGCCCGGACCTGACGCCGATATCCGCCGGCGACAGCGGCATGCAGTGGGTGCCGACCGCCACCTACGACACGCTCCCCCGGCCGGACGTGCTCGTCGTGCCCGGCCCGGGACAGCCGAGCATCCTGATGCGGGACCCGCGCATCCTGGCCTACATCCGCGCCGCGCACCAGCACACCCGCGTCACGTTCGGCATCTGCACCGGCGTGCTGCTGCTGGCCGCCGCGGGCATCCTGCGTGGCCGCTCGGCGACCACCTACTGGGCGTTCGCCGACGAGCTGCCCCTGTCCGGCGCGCGGTTCAAGCGGCATCGCTGGGTCGTCGACGGGCGTATCGTGACCAGCGCCGGCGTCAGCGCCGGCATGGACGCCGCGCTGGTGGTCGCCGCGCGGTTGTGGGGAGAGCGCACCGCCGGGCGCGGGCAGGCGTTCCTGGAGTACGACCCCCAGCCGCCGTTCGACTACGGCAAGGTCGAGAACCTGCCGGACGCGGACGAGAGCCACCTCTGGAGCCTGTTCCAGGCGGAGCGCGACCGGGTCCGCGACGTGCTCACCTGAGCACCGCTCCCGGCACGGCGGGCGGTGGCCGGCGCCCGGCAGGACCCGTCCCGCCTGTACCCCGCCCGGTGCGGCACCGACCCGTGGGTGTCCCAGTCCTGTTGCCGGGCGATGCGCCACGCCGTCGCGAGGGACACCCGGTCGCCGAGGAGCCTCATCTTGAGTTCGGTGATCCGCTCGTGGGCCGCCAGCGCCGCGCGGTCCGTACACCCGCCGAGACGCACGTCGCGCAACAACAGTTGCAGCGCCTCCGACCGGATGGTGTTCGGCGCCACCAGCTGATGGCTGCCGTCGACGGCGAGCGCGTTGTCCACGAGATGCAGCAGGGTGGGCGCACCGGGCAACGGTGCCGCGGGCCGCCGGGGAGCATGTCGCGCCGGCTCAGCGGCCGGCGCACGGCGCGTCGGGCCTGGGTGTCTCGGCGGGCACCAGCAGCGGCCGGTACGTCCGCACGGAGTCGACGAGCACCCCGAAGTGCGAGGAGGCGTTCCCGTCGAGGTACCGGGTGGGCACCGTGACCTGCTCGATCGGGCAGCGGTTGCGGGCGGCGGCGACCAGGACGGCCATCTCGTAGTCGAAACGCTCGCCCGGGATCGTCAGCAGCCAGCGCACCAGCTCGTGCGGATAGGCCCGCAGACCGGTCTGGGTGTCGGACGCCGCCACACCGGTGGTCACCTTGAACAGGGTCCGCGTGACGGCGTTGCCGATCCGGCTGCGTAGCGGCACGTCACCGTCGAAGCGACGTACGCCGAGCACGATGGCCCTGGTGTCGCGTACCCGTTCGGCCAGGCGCAGAATGTCTGTCGCCCGGTGCTGGCCGTCGGCGTCGGCGCACACCACGTCCTTTCCCGGGTGGGCTCGCAACACGTACCGGCAACCCTCCTTGAGCGCGCTCCCCTTGCCGCGGTGACGGTCCAGGCGCCGCACCGCGCAGCCGAGGTCGCTCACCCGCCGCAGCAGTCGCGCCGAGTTCGGGCCGCTGCCGTCGTCCACCACGACGACAGCCGTGTGTGGTGTCGCCGTACGCAGCTCAGCCACGAGTTCGACGAGCCTCTCATCCGGCTGGTACACCGGCAGGACCACGACGGCATGTGTCATGCCACCCTCCTCGTCAGCGCGCGACGCGTGTCCACCGCGGACCCGGTGCCGGCACCCTTACCCCCGGCGGGCGATCCTCACTCCGTCCGCCCGCGCGCGGTCTCGGGCCGCCTCGGCGGTGCCGGCGGACGGCGTCGTCGGCGGGTGAGCGTCGCCACCAGCGCGACGAGCCGCCGCTCGCGGCGCAGCAGCGCGGCCGGGCTGCGTGCGCCCAGCAGGCCCAGCCACGCCGCGGCGTGCAGCGCACGCGGTGACCAGGAGGAACCGACAGTGCCGGCGTCCGGCACCGGGATGTCGAGCATCGCGCCGGTGGGAAGCCGAAGCAGCCGCCCGGCAAGGAACCTGACGCGGGGCAGGTGCCACGGGTGGGAGACCAGGCCCAGCGGCTGTCCCGGGCCGAACGGGACATCCGCGAGCAGTCCGTCCTCGACCGCGTAGAGCACGTTTTCCAAGGTGCTCGTCGACCGCGTCTCGGCCATCAGGTCCGCGTACCGGCCGAGCCCGGCTGCCCGGGCGCGGCTCAGCATCAGGTCGCCCTCGCGGCAGCCCGGCGGTGGCATGTCCTCGCAGCGGTGTCGCCCCGGCCAGCCACCGCTGAAGACGACGCGAGGTCGGGGAAGCCGCGCGGCACCGCTGCGGTAGGTGGCGACGTGGGCGACCGCCGCGTCGACGCGGGCGGCGCTCGCTGGCGTCAGCGTCCACCGCCCGTCGACCCGGTGCACGCCGCACCCGAACACCAGCAGCACCGGCGCGGTCGGGCGGTGGGCGGACGGAGCCGCCCGACGCCACTGACGATGAGTTGCCGACATCCTCCTGCCCATCCCGTGCAGGGGTGGCGTACCCGCTGACGGTCGACGCGTTGCGGTGCAGGCCACTCGCTGCGCGGCCCCACACCGGGCGAGGCTACTCCTCACCCACTGCGCGGCTCGGCCACTCCCGCCAGCACCGTGCCGGCGGTCGGCCCTCGTCGGCGGCCGGCGCGGCACCCGTCTGCGGGTACGGCCAGGTGGTGTGCGGCGGGCCGTACCCGACGGGGTCTTCCCTCGCGGACGTCTCGGCAATACCGTATGGGAGCGCTTCCATTTGTCCCGCTGGATGCGTTGCGAAACCGCCCACCACCGCCTGGAGGCGTCAGTGTCCATGAAACGAAGAGCTCTCGCCGCCGCCGCTGCCGTGCTGGCCGGCGCCGTCGCGGCCGGCCCCGGCGTCGCCGTCCCGGCCGGAGCCACCCCCACCACCGCACCCGCCGCAGCCGCGGTTCCCGCCAACGACTGGCTGCACACCGAGGGCAACAAGATCGTCGACGAGGCCGGCAACGAGGTTTGGCTGACGGGAACCAACTGGTTCGGGTTCAACGCCTCGGAACGGGTCTTCCACGGCCTGTGGTCCGGCAACATCACCCAGATCACCAAGTCGATGGCCGACCGGGGCATCAACATCGTCCGGGTGCCCGTCTCCACCCAACTGCTGCTGGAGTGGAAGGCCGGAACGTTCGGCCCCGTCAACGTCAACACCTACGCCAACCCGGAACTGGCCGGCAAGAACGGCCTGCAGGTCTTCGACTACTGGCTTCAGCTCTGCGAGCAGTACGGCCTGAAGGTCATGCTGGACGTGCACAGCGCGGAGGCCGACAACTCCGGGCACATCCATCCGATGTGGTATAAGGGCACGATCACCACCGAGCACTTCTACCAGGCGTGGGAGTGGGTCACCGCGCGTTACCTCACCAACGACACCATCGTCGCGATGGACCTCAAGAACGAACCGCACGGCACACCGAACCAGCCGCCGCGCGCGAAGTGGGACAACTCGGCCGACCAGGACAACTGGAAGCACGTCGCGGAAACCGCCGCCCGACGGATCCTGGCCATCAATCCCAACCTGCTGATCCTGGTCGAGGGAATCGAGGTCTACCCCCGCGAGGGCGAGAGCTGGAGCTCGCCGAACACCGACCCCGACCTCTCGCCGAACTACTACTACAACTGGTGGGGCGGCAACCTGCGCGGCGTGCGCACCCTGCCCATCAACCTGGGCGCCCACCAGGACCAACTGGTGTACTCGCCGCACGACTACGGTCCGCTGGTCTTCGAGCAGCCCTGGTTCCAGAAGGAGTTCGACAAGACCTCACTGACCAACGACGTGTGGCGGCCCAACTGGCTCTTCATCCACGAGGACGACACCGCGCCGTTGCTGATCGGCGAGTGGGGCGGCCGACTCGGCCAGGACGCTCGGCAGGACAAGTGGATGACCGCACTGCGTGACCTGATCGTCGAGCACGGGCTGCACCAGACGTTCTGGGTGCTCAACCCCAACTCGGGCGACACGGGCGGACTGCTGCTCGACGACTGGAAGACCTGGGACGAGCAGAAGTACGCCCTGCTCAAGCCGGCGCTGTGGCAACACAACAACAAGTTCGTCGGGTTGGACCACGCGGTCCGGTTGGGCGGCGCGGCCAGCACGACCGGCATCAGCCTGGCCGAGCGGTACGCCAACGGCGGGGGCGGCGACACCATCGCGCCGACCGCCCCGGGGCAGCCCGCCGTCAGCGGCATCACCGCCACCGGCGCCTCGCTGGCCTGGGCCGCCGCGTCCGACAACGTCGGCGTCACCTCGTACGAGGTGCTCCGGGCGACCGGGACCGGCGCGGCGACCGTGGTGGGCACCGTCTCCGGCACCAGCTACACCGCCACCGGGCTGACCGCGAACACCAGCTACACCTTCAGCGTCCGGGCCCGGGACGCCGCCGGCAACACCTCCGCCCCCTCGCCGGGACGTACCTTCACGACTATCGACGGCGGTGGCGGCGACGCCGGTTGCACGGCGACCTACCGGGTGACCACCTCCTGGTCGGGCGGCTACCAGGCCGAGGTGGCCGTGAGGAACACCGGAACCAGCGCGACCAGGAACTGGACGGTCACCTGGACCTCGCCGAGCGGCACCTCGATCGGCTCGCTCTGGAGCGGCCGGCACACCGTCTCCGGCTCGACGGTGACGGTGCGCAACGAGGCGTGGAACGGTGCCCTGCCCCCGAACGGGACGACCACCTTCGGCTTCACCGCCAACGGCCCCGACACCGTGCCCGGCGACATCTCCTGCGCCGCGTCGTCCTGATCGGCCTCGACCGGCATCCGTGCCGGTGACGCGACCGGCCGGTCACCCACGCGACGGGTGACCGGCCGGAAGCGCCGCAGCCGCGACCACGACACCCATCGCCATCCGCCGACCTGGCCGGGGTGCCGCTCCCAGCCTCTTACCTTGAGCCTTCCTCGAAGCTGATCTTGCAGCTCAGGGTGGGTGCGGCGCGCCCGGGGATCAGCGAGGGCGAGGCTCCAGGTAAGGCAGCGGTCATGCTGCTCGTAGCGGCACCGCTGGTCAGTCGTGGCGGCCGTCGAGGTCGGGTCGCCGACCCAGGTGCGCCAAGAAGTTCCTTCTAAAGTGTTCCTCGTTGCCGCGTCGGTGATCGGAGCCACCGATCTGGTACTTCCGGTAACCCCACTCGACGTGAACGGAACTGCCCTCGCCGCGGAGACCCTCGCAGATCGCCGGACGCAGTTGACCGGGCTGGCATTGCCGGTCGCTGACCGGACGGCGGCCTGTGCTGGAGGGTCGGAAGCCCGCACGTGCGGCATTGACGTAAATCATTGGATGGACGAGGGTGTCCAGACGGCCGATTGCCACACCACTGGTCGATCCGGTGCTGAGGTCATCGTCCGCCTCAGTCCTGGCAGGCCCCCAGGCCAGCCGGCACCTCTCATGCGAAGGAGTGCACCCCCCATGGGGCTTACGCCAACGCCAACCCGCAAGATCGCCATTGGTGCGACCCTCGCCGCAACCGTCGCAGCCCTCACCGGCATCGGTATCGTCGCCGCGCCGAGCAGCAGCGCCGCGGTCGGCTGCGGCGTGCTCTTCGATGACTTCAACTACTCGTCCCGTACGGACGCGGCCCTTGTCCAGCGGGGCTGGAGCATCCGGAGCAGTCCCGGCGGCCCGGGCGTGAGTGGTGCGCGCTGGCTCGCTGACAATGTGTCGTTCCCGACCGTCGACGGGCAGAAGGTCGCCCAGCTGCGAGCGGTCACCGACGGCACCGCGGGCGGTACGTCGCACGCCGAGTTCTCGCAGAGCAACCGCCGCTTCTTCGAGGGCACCTACCTCGCCCGGATAAAGTTCGCCGACGCCCCGGTCAGCGGCCCGGACGGCGACCACGTGAACCAGACCTTCTACGCCATCTCCCCGCTTGCCGCTCCGCGCGACCCGATGTACTCCGAGCTGGACTTCTCCGAGTACCTGCCCAACGGCGGCTGGGGTGAGCCGGGCCCGATCAACTACCAGACCAGCTGGTACACCTACGTGGCCGATCCGTGGTACGCCGACAACCAGCACAGCAAGCAGGCCGGCAGCATCAACGGCTGGCACGACGTCATGGCGACGGTCTCCGGTGGTCACGTGAAGTACTACATCGACGGCGCGCTGGTCGGTGACCACTCAGGCAAGGTCTACCCGCGGCAGAACATGTCGATCGACTTCAACCAGTGGTTCATCGACCTGACAGGGCGCACGGGGGTCGGCACCAGCACCTGGATCCAGTCGGTCGACTACGTGTACCACGCCAAGAAGCAGGTGCTGAGCCCCACGCAGGCGGCTGCGGCGATCAACGGGCACCGGTCCGGAGGCACCGTGCACGTGGACAGCGTAGTCACCACCAACGACTGCGACCCCGGCGTACCACCGGGCACCAACCCGCCGACGACCCCGCCGGTCACGCCCGGCGCGACGATGCTGCAGTCCAACTTCAGCGGTCGCTGCATCGACATCCCGGGCGGCGACCCGGTCGACGGAGCCCGCCTCCAGATGTTCGACTGCAACGGTAGCGCCGCGCAGAGTTGGGCGTTCCACGGTGACGGCACGCTGCGGGCGATGGGCAAGTGCATGGACCCGGCCGGTGGCGCCCTCGCCAACGGCACGCCGATCCAACTGACCGCCTGCAACACCAACCCGGTGCAGCGGTTCACCCTCACCTCCGCCCGGACCCTGGTGAACGTCTCCTCCGGCCGATGCGTGGACATCAAGGACTGGGTCGGTAGCAACGGCGCCGCGCTACAACTGTGGGACTGCGCCGGCACCGCCAACCAGATCTGGGGCAAGCTCTGACCGGCTGACAGCAAGAAGAAGGCCCGCACCGGCTCGGTGCGGGCCTTCTTCTTTCGGCGATGGGGGCGGGCTTGAAAACCGACCCGCACGCCGCCACATACCGCAGGTACGGTGCGCTCGCCTGCAACAACCACCGGCTCGGGTACAGCGGCTGCCTCTGCTGATGGTGAGCAGGTCCGCCAACCGGTACGCCCATCGCGTGTTCCGGTCGGCAGCCGGGGCCCCGCCGCTCTGGCGGTCTCCACCGATCGGATAGGTGGCATGACCGACCTGTAGCCGTTCAGCCGCAGGTAGTCGAGATGGTGGTAAGCAACGTGCTGGCGGGCGCCAAGGATCGAATCTGCACGGTGAGCGCGGACACCGCTGGTACCACCCTGGATCTCCTCAACATCCATCGTGAGTGGCGTCTTGCCGTGTCCGTGCTGCGGGCACCTGACCTTCGCTGAAGGACCGGGCTCCCCTCAGTCCCGCGGTCCCGGGTCGAGCATCCAGTGCTCCGTCGTGGTCCAGCCGAGCAGCCGTCGGCCGGTGCCCGCCCTGCCGTCCGCGTCGAACTTTCCACCGCTGATCACGTGCGCGAGTCCGGTCACGGCCGGCGCTAGCCGGGTCCGCACGTGGTCTGGCTGGGTGGCCAACCGCTTCTCGGCGTAGGCCGCGAAGGCCTCCTGCCCCTCCCAGGAGGATAGCGACAGGAAGAACAGCATTTGCCGCCACGCGTGCGCGTTGTTCTTGACGGTGCCCAGCGGCCGAGGGTTGTGGTGGATACGCGCCGTCAGCCGCAGCACCGTATCCATGCACCGCTTCGCTAGGTACGTCGAGGGCAGGTCGATGCCGAGCTCGGCGATCGTGGCCAGGTTGTGCGTGGTCAGAATCTGCGCCTGTTCGATGATGACCCCGTTGGCCGCGACGTTGAACCACGACCGCTTACCGGAGGCGCCGACCCGGTCGCGGCACAGGTGATCGAAGGCGTCCGAGGTCCGCGTACGCCGGATCAGCCGCCTGCTGGTGTCGTCGATCGCGGCGATGGCCGGGTAGTCGATGTCGTAGTACCGCGCGTACAGGCTGTCCGCGAGCCGCCGGCCAGCGAGTTTGGCCGCCTGGAGGAACTTCGCCGAGAACGTGCCCATGAAGATGTCGGCCGCGAGCTCCTCGACCCACGGCAGTTGCAGGCTCGCCTGCTTCGACAGCGTCGACAGTTCCCCGACGAGCGGGTTGGGCAAGAGCGTGGCCGGGAACCCGCAGACCGCGGCGGAGGCCAGCCGGACCAGGGTGCGACGCGCCTGGTTGCGGGTGTCGCTGGTGTCGGTCCGGGCGGACGCGACTGCCTGGACCCAGGGCAGCTCGGCCACGCGCACCTGGTGCTCCAGGTTCAGCAGCAACAGGGAGCGGCGATTCCGGAAGGCACGGTACGTGGCGTCCGTCAGAATGCGCAGGGCCGGGTCCGGGTACGCCGAAGCCGCAGTCGCCGCCGCCAACCGCGGGGTGAGCCGTGCCAGCTCCTCCGCCGAGGCGATGACGCCGCGGTCGATCAACTGCTCCAGGGTTCCGGCGGCGGCGCGGGTGACGACGCGGGCGACGGGGCGTGGTGTCGGCCAGCCCGCCACCACACCCGCCGGGTGGGCCTCGTCAGCGTCGACTGGGCGTAGCACGTGGTCGACGTCGCCGATCCCGATGTCCTGAGGTAGGCCGGCCAGCCGGGCGGCGACCAACTGCGCCAGCTGATGGTGGCGGGGCCGCGCCGCCTCGCGGGCCTGCTGCTCGCGTAGCGCGGTGTGCTCGGGGCTGCCTGGCTGGCCGCGCTTGCGCAGCATCGCATCCACCGCGCTTTGGACCAGGCCACGCTCCCGTGGCGTCAGCTCTGCTCCGGCCACGCGTCGCTCCAGCGCAGTTCGCAGTACGCCGATGCTGCCCTTCGGGTTGCGATGCTTGCTGCATAGGGTGTGCTCGGCGGTGAGCTGCTGGTAGCGGGCCAGCAGCTGCACGGCTCGCGGCAGCCAGCCGTCCAGCGTCACCGCGCCGATCCGGCCGCCGTCACGGGTCTCGCACCACAACGTCAACAACTCGTCGGCGAACGGATTCCACACCGTCAGCGCCTCGCGCATCGTCTCGATCTGCGCGTTCGGCTGCCGCTGCTCCAGGATCCGGCGCACGTCGCCCGCCGTCTGCCGATACACGACGTCCGGGTCGCCGGCGCGCTGATCGCTCGGAGCCGGGGTGAACCGCAGCCGTTCGGCGAACGGTGCGATCTCATCCAGAACGCCCAAGGCGGCGTCGCGCTCGCCAGCTCGCAGCAACCACGCCACCACCGGCAGCGCCGTCTCTTCCGCGTACTTCACCCGGTAGCGGCCGCTGTCGAGCAGCTCGCCCAGCTCTTCCAATCCCGCGTCGGTCAACCAGGACCAAAACAACGCCCGGCGGTCGGCGGGCAGGCCCAGCCGCTGCGCCCGGTCGGTCTCGTCCGGGCGCAGCGGACCGCCCGCCGCCGGCTCCCCGGTCGCGAACCCGCCGTGGACCACCTCCGGCGTCACCCATGCCGGCAGACCTCTCACCGGGGTACGCGAACCAATGTCCAGCCCTCCCCCGGCCATCCCGTCCACGACCTGCTGCCAGCGGCGTACCCGCAGCTCCGCCCGCTGACGGGTGGCCTCGTCCTCATGCGTCCCGGCGGTCGTCAGGGCACACGCCAGCTGGCCCAGGGGGAAACCCACGCCGACACGGATGTCGTTGTCGCTCACGCCAGCGTGGCGGGCCCCGCCCCCGCGCCCTCCGGGATGCAAGCCCGGTGCTCTCCTCACTGAGCTACACGCTGATGCCGCGACACACTACGCAAGTCACCGCCGCATACGCACCCGAGATCCGAAGCAGCGATCACCGACTGTCGCAATCCAACTCTCGCCAATGCGGAGGCGGAGGCGGAGGCGGAGGCTGTGGCAGCCCACGCTTCTCGGCGACCGGACGGGCTAACCCCCCGGCCCCGTCCTGCCTCTGGTCCGCGTGGAACCGCCAAAACGTGGTGACGCTACCCAGCGTTGTCCAGCATCCTGGTCGCCGTGCTCGTCGTGCAACGGGCCCCGCCACGCCCGGCGTCGTGGTGGTCGTGTGCACGAACACCGCGAGGAGTAGCGGGCCGCCTCAGGTCACCAGGCCCCGGCGGTACGCGTACACCACGGCCTGCACCCGGTCGCGCAGGTCGAGCTTGGTGAGGATGCGGGACACGTACGTCTTGACCGTTTCCTGGCTGATCACCAGGGCTGCGGCGATCTCGCTGTTGGACAGGCCCTCCGCGATGAGCCGGAGCACCTCCAGCTCGCGCGGGGTCAGCGCGCCGCCGTTCGGGTCGCCCTCGGCCGGGCGGATGCGGGCCGCGTACCTGCCCACCAGCTGCCGGGTCACCTCCGGGGCCAGCAGCGCGGCTCCCGTCGCCACCGTGCGGATGCCGTGGAGCAGCTGCGCCGGTGGGGCGTCCTTGAGCAGGAAGCCGCTGGCGCCTGCACGCAGTGCCTCGTAGACGTACTCGTCGAGGTTGAACGTCGTCACCACGAGGACCTTCACCGGCTCGGGGACCCCGGCGCCGGCCAGCAGGCGGGTCGCCTCGATGCCGTCGAGCACCGGCATCCGGATGTCCATCACCACCACGTCCGGCCGGAGCCGAACGGCCAGGTCGACCGCCGCGCGCCCGTCGCCGCACTCGCCGACGATCTCCATGTCGGGCTGGGCGTCGATGATCGTCGCGAATCCGGCGCGGATCAGCTCCTGGTCGTCGCAGACAAGCACCCGGACCGGCGCGGTCACGACGGGTTTCCGGCCGGGATCCGGGCCCGCACGAGGAAGCCGCCGCCGGCTTGCGCGCTCGCGCTGAAGTCGCCACCGAGGGCGGTGACCCGCTCGCGGAGCCCGGCGAGGCCGCGCCCGCTGCCGCCCGGGGACGCGCTGCCGGATCCGGAGCTGTCGGTGCTGATCTCCACGGTCGTCTCCCCTTCCCCGTGGTGAACGCGAACTTCGGTCCGGCTGCCGTGCGCGTGCTTCAACGCGTTCGTCAGCGCCTCCTGCACCACCCGGTACGCCACCACCTCGGCGCTGCCGGTGGCCGCCACCGACGTGCCCTCCCGGACGAACTCGACCGGCTGCCCGGCCTGCCGGGAATGGTCGACGAGGGCGTCCAGGTCGCCGACGGAGGGCGTACGCGGATCGCCTGTGCTGTGATCCGGGTTGAGCAGGTCGAGCAGCTGCCGCAGGTCGCCGACGGCCCGGCGGCCGGTGCCGGTGATCGCGGTCAAGGCCTGGTCCAGCTTGTCCGGGGCGCCCGTCAGGTAGCGCGCCGCCTCGGCCTGCACGACCATCGCCGTCACGTGGTGGGTGACGACGTCGTGCAGCTCCCGGGCGATGCGCGTGCGCTCCGCAGTACGGGTGGCCTCCTCGACATGGCGGCGGCGTTCCGCCTCGGCGGCCCGGTTCTGGCGCAGCCACGCCCCGATGCCCCAGGCGAGCGCCAGCAACAGGTAGAAGGTGGTGAACCCGGCGACGCCCTCACCCGATCCGAGCCGGTCGAGGGAGATCGCCAGGGGCACGTACGCTGCCGAGGCGAGACCCGCGACGACCCAGCGGCGCCGCTCCAGGTGGGCGCCGGCGCTGATGAGCGCGATGGCCAGTCCCGTACCCGCGATGGTGTGGTAGCCGCGGAGCTGGTCGATCGCGAAGCCGAGCGACACCAGCGCGAGGCAGACTGCCGGCCACCGACGGCGTACGGCCAGCGGCAGGCACTCCAGGGCGACGACACCGACGGTCAGCGCGTCGTACGGGCGGTCCGGCAGGTCGCCGAGCTGCGTGCCCTGCCGCTCCAGAGCCGGGACCACCGTCGCGAGGGCGAGGGCCAGGGCGAACGGGAGATCCCGGACCGTGATCGGCCACTGCCGCCACAGATCCGGGAGCCTCCGGAGCTTGATCACTGGGCGACTGTAGCGGTTGCCGGGGCCTGCGCCGTGCGGTGGCGGCGCGCGACGATGTGCCCGCGGCGCTTGGCCAGCCAGAGGAACACCACGGTCAGCACCACGCCGGTCAGCACCGCGTACAGGCTGCCCTCCGGCCCGAAAGCGCCGCCGCTGAGCGCGACCGGCCCCGACGTCGAGGCCTCGAGCAGCCCCTTCGACTCGCCGTTACCCGACACGGCGACGCTGAAGATGCCGCCGGCGGCGAAATTCCAGCCGAAGTGCAGGCCGATCGGGACCCACAGGTTCCGGGTGGCGGCGTAACAGGCGGCCAGCATGAACCCGGCCTCGATGGCGATGGCGGTCGCCCCCCACAGGCTGGCATCCGGGTTCACCAGATGCATCGCGCCGAACACCACGCCGGTCAGGGCGAGTGCGATCCAGGTGCCCGTACGCTCCTCGATGATGCGGAACAGCACCCCCCGGAACAGCAGCTCCTCGGTGACCGCGACGGCCGCCATGAGCCCGAGCAGACCCAGCGCTCGCGTCGGCGAACCCCAGCCCTCGACGTGGTAACCGCCGAGGAGGGCGATGTTGGCGATGACGGCCGCGAACATGGCGAAGCCGATGAGCGTCCCGCGGCCCAGCTTCCCGCCCCAGCCGTCCTGGCCGAGCTCGGTCGGCTCACGGCGCTCGGTGCGCCGCACGACCCACCGGTAGACGACCACGCCCAGCACCGCCGTCACAGCGCCGATCACCAAGGCGAGGAAAAAATTGCCCTCGACGGCGGCGACGCTCTGCCCGCCGATGAGGGCGACGGCGGCGACGGCGAGAAGCTGTTTGACGAAGCGCATGATGACTCCTTCGCAGACCGCGACCGGAGCGCCGCGGACACAAAGAAACCTATGGAGTTCCGCCGCCACAATCGTCCCCGTGCGGTGGACACTTACGGGTAGCTCGCATGGGGGACAAGACCCCCTCCGGAGTCCGGCCATCCGGTCGGACATGGCGGGATCCGCCGCTCGCCGCACCCCGTCCGGTCGTGGGACCTAGGTGACGTGGAGCGTGCTCATCTGAGCGGCACCGTCAGAGCCAGCCGTTGTCCCGGGCGGTGCGGAACACGTCCGCCCGGTTGGCCAGCGAGCACGATATCCACGAGCTCGCGGCAACGGCCGCTGTGGCGGTGCATAGCAGCTGCTGGCACGGCATTTGCGGAAGGCGCGGAGTGCGGGCCCGGGTGCGTAAGAGATCAGCGACGCGGCCGCCGACCATTGAAGGGCAGCCGAATGCAGCTCCGTGTCGCGGCGCCCTCGGCATGATCCCGATGGCCGCGACCGCGGCGACGAGGCCGGCGACCAGGACGAGGGCGGTCGGCTTGCGCATGGTTTTCCTTCCCTCGGGGCTTCCGGCCCCGGGCGTGCCGGCCGAGAAGGGTCAGCGGCGGGCGACCGCCGGGACGGTGCCGCGCCCAGCCGTCGGAGCGGCGCGGCGAACTGGGGCTCCAGCGCATCCGTCCGGCCCTCGGTCTGCGTCACAGGTCGATGGTGCGAACGTTCGTGGACGCCCGCAACCGGGACGGTCCTCGGCGCTCCCGGCTCGTCCGCGGCGGGTCCGCGGACGCCACCTACCACGGTGTGTCGAGACGGCCCGCGGGCCCACGGAGCGACCTCGAACGAGCTCGATCGATCCCGAACAACCAGCCGGGCCAAATCCTCGGGTGCCGTTGCTGTAATTGATTCTCACGGCAGCCGGAAAGGCGATCGGGTCGTCCGGTCTATCGGACGTGACCGGCCGAATCCCGTACCGAGGAGACACCCACATGCCGGACAGCCAGGAGATCCGCCCACCATTGTCGAGCGCCGTGTCCCGTCGGAGCACCCTCATCGGTCTGGCGTCGGCGGCGGCCTGGCTGATCGTTCCGACCACCGCCACCGCAGCCCCGTCACGGCTGCCCGGCCGTCCCCTGCTGGGGTTCCGGCCGGTGCCGATCAGTGACGCCAACTCGGCGGCCGTGCCGGCCGGCTACCGGATCCGCGTAGCCGGAAGGACCGAGGTGGGTGCCAATCCGGCGACTGTCCAGCTACCGGAGATCGTGACGCCCGATCGCACCCCGGTCACCTTCTCCGGTCCGGCTCGGGCCACGGATCCGGAGCTTCGGTCCGGACCGAGGGTGACGGCGCTGTTGGACGCCGCCTCGATCCGGCCTACTCCCTGGGGCACGTATCTGGCTTGCGAGAGGGACTTCGGCGCCTACTTCGGTGTCCGCGACACCCGGTGGCGGCCCACCGAGACCGATCTGCGCTACGGGCTGGGCCAGGCCCTCCGGCCACGTCCGGCGAACGAGCTCGATCCTCGGTTCGACCTCGCCGCTCACCCCACCGAGCCGTACCGGTACGGCTGGGTGGTCGAGCTGTCCGTCGACCCGGACGGCACCGCGCTGCGGCCGGTGAAGAGGACGGCGTTGGGCCGCTTCGACCACGTCGGCGTCACCGTCACCGTGGCCGACGGGCGGGTCGTGGTCTACAGCGGCGACCAGGAGGACGGCGGCTACCTCTACAAGTACGTTGGGGCTCACGACTGGCAGCACGAACGCGGCAGGGGACGTAGCCCGCTGGACCACGGTGTCCTGCATGTCGCATCGTTCGCCGACGACGGAGCAGGACGCTGGCTGCCCCTGACGCACGGGCAGGGCCCGCTCACCGTCGAGAACGGCTGGCGTGACCAGGCCGATGTCCTTCTGCGTGCCCGCATGGCCGCCGACGCGCTCGGTGCCACCGCCCTGGACCACCCGCGACACGTCGCGGTCGATCCCACCGACGGCACCGCGTACGCCGCGATGGCCGGCGGCGGCGGTGACGTCCGCTGTCGCCCCGACGCCGATGCCGGCCGGCCGGGACGGGCGCTCCCCCGCCACCCGAACCCGTACGGGCTCATTCTGCGGTGGCACGAGGACGGGAACGGCGCGAGCGCCACAAGCTTCCGCTGGAGCCTCCTGGTGTCGGGCGGTGATCCGGCTCGGGACCGAAGTGTGCAGCTCGACGCGACCAACATGTTCGGTCGCCCGAGCGGGCTCTCGGTCGATCCCGACGGTCGGCTCTGGATTCAGGCGGGCGGCGCCACCGGCGACCAGGGCCGATCGGCATCGGTCCACCGCGGTTTCGGCAACGATGCGATCCTCGCCGCCGACCCCGCCTCCGGGGAGATCCGGCGCTTCTTCACCGCCCCACGGAACCGAGAGATCACCCGTGCCGTCGTCGCCGCCGACCAGCGGAGCATGTTCGTCACCGTGCGGGCACCCAGGGGCACACCAGCCACCAGGAAGAGCCGGTCGAGCCAGGTCACGTTCGTGGTCACCCGCCGCGACGGCGGCGTGATCGGAGCGTCCTGACCGGATCGGTCAGATCACCCAGACGACCGGAGAGGCAGTAATGGTCTACATCGTTCCCCGCTCGACGTGGCGGGCCGTGCCCCCGAAGCGGCCAGTGACGGATCCGTGGACGCCCTGGCTGGGCGGCGTCGTCATCCACCACCACGGACCGGGCAGCGGCTTTCCCAAGGCAGCCCACCAGGAGTGCTACCAACAGGTCTGGGACATCCAGGACCAGGCCATGAACAAGTGGATCTGGGAGAAGCTGCTCGGGAAGGACGAGTTCGACGACATCCCCTACAACTACCTCGTCTGCCAGCACGGCTGGGTCTTCGAGGGACGGGGCGCCAAGGTCCGCTCTGCCGCCAACGACATCGAGACGCCCGGGGCGAACAAGAACTACTTCGCGATCATGGGCATGATCGAATCGGGGGACCAGCCGAGCCAGGCGATGCTCACCTCGATCCGGGAACTGATCGGACACCTGCGTCAGCATGAGCAGGCAGGCGCCGAGATCAAGGGCCACCGCGAGGTGGCCACCACGGAGTGCCCGGCCAATCTCTACCCCTACGTCCGCAACGGGTCCCTGGAACCGCCGTCCGCCCCGCCGCCCGGCGGCGGCGTAGGCGGGGGCGTGAACATCTACACCCGCAGCCAGTGGGGCGCCCGCCCACCCCTGGCCGTCGAGCGGGTGCCGCTGACCGCCCGCACCGGCTTCACCGTCCACTACTCGGCCGGCCCTCCGAGCCAGACCCCGAGACAGATCCAGAACTACCACATGGACTCGAACGGCTGGGACGACATCGGATACAACTTCCTCGTCGACCGGGACGGCCGCATCTACGAGGGACGTGGCTGGCAGACGCAGGGAGCGCACGCCACCGGATACAACACCAGCCATCTGGGCGTCTGCTTCATCGGGCGCGACGGGGAGGCCACCGCCCGTACGGCGTCGGCCGTCCGGGCGCTCTACCACTACGCGAACCGGCTCTGCGGTCGTACGCTCGACAAGACCTGGCACGGTGGGCTGCCGGGACAGTCCACCCAGTGCCCCGGGTCGGCGCTGCGGGACTGGGTGCAGGGCGGCATGCAGGGCGACGACCTACCGATCACCGACGGCACCGACGGGGCGTCCGGCGGCATGACGTCCGTGCGTACCGTCGCGGCGCAGCAGCGGGCGGTGAACGGGCTCGGCTACAAGCCGCAACTCACCGTGGACGGGTTCTGGGGGCCGCTGACCGAGGCCGGCGTGCGCTGGTTGCAGGCCAGGATCGGGGTCGACGCGGATGGCCTCTGGGGGCCGCGGACCGAGACCGAGTACAAGCGGCACACCGGCGAGGCGGGCGCCGGTGGCGGCATGACCTCCGTCCGGTCGGTCGGCTCCCAACAAGGCGCGGTCAACCGGCTCGGCCATACCCCTCGGCTGAGCGTCGATGGCGTCTGGGGGCCGCAGACGGAAGCCGGGGTGCGCTGGCTGCAGACGAAGGTCGGCGTCGGCGCCGACGGACTCTGGGGGCCGCAGACCGAAGCCGCCTACAACGGCCATGCCGACGAGGGGGCACGGATCGCCGTCGACGGCGTGTTCGGGCCGGTCACCATCGCGGCCGTCCAGCGCGCCATCGGCACGGCTCCCGACGGGGCGTGGGGTCCGGCCTCCATCCGGGCGCTGCAACGGCACCTCAACACCTGGTCCGACAGCGCCATCACCGTGGACGGGGCCATGGGCGCGGCCACCGTCAGTGCCCTGCAGAGGCATCTGAACCGGATGGTCGGAGCCGGCCTGACGACCGACGGGATCTGGGGACCAGCCACCATCCGGGCCATGCAGCATGCTCTCAACCTGGGCAAGTTCTGACGGGCCGCGACGATTCAGGCACCCGGGCCGCCCGTGGCGTCGACCAGGGCCGCCCGCGTAGCCGTGGCCTCCTCCTGGAACCGGGCGGCGGCCGCGTGGTCGCCGGCCATCCGGTGCGCCCTTGCGAGGGTGTCCAGGCCCGTCGCCAACCAGGTCCGCGAGCCGATCTGTCGCCACAGGCCGACGGCCACCTCGGCACGCCGAAGCGCCAGCGCCGTACGGCCGCTCGCGAGCTGCGCATCCGCGAGTGCGCAGAGTGTCGCCGCCTCGCCCCACACGTTGCCGAACTCCCGGTAGGTCCAGAGGCTGCGGGCCAGTAGCCGACGGCCCTCCCCGTGGGCGCCCTGGCGCACCAGGACGTCGCCAAGCCAGCAGGTGGCGTGCGCCGCACTCAGCCGGTCGCCGAGATGTTCGCTGAGCCCGGCCGCCTGCCGGAAGTGGTCGGCGGCGGCCGGGTAGTCGCCCAGGGCGCGGCGGCTCTGGCCCAGGCACCGAAGGGCCTGGGCCTCACCGGGTCGGTAGCCCGCCGACCGGCTCAACCGCAGGCAGTGCTCGAACCGCACCAGGGCCGCCTCGATCCGCCCCTGCTCCAGGTCGATGACTCCGACACCGTTCGTCGCGTAGATCAGGCAGTTGACGTTGCCAGCCACGCGGGCCAGCTCGGCGGCGCGTTCGAAATGGTGCACCGCCGAGGGATACCGGCCGAGCAGGCGGTGCACGTATGCCAGCCCGGCCGTGGCACTGGCACGGTCGACGGCGTCCTCACCGTCGGCGAGCAGCAGCGCCTGCTCGAAGTGACCGAGGGCCTCCGGATACCGGTCAAGGATGGTGGTGAGTTCACCCAGGCAGCGGTGGAGCTTGGCCGCGGCGTGCCGGTACCCGGCGTGCAGTGCGGACTTGAGTGCCCGGACCTGTACCCGCTCCCAATCGTCGAAGTGGCTGCGTACCTGGAATAACGTCGTCATCGCGGTCGCCAGGCCCGCGGCCGACTCGACCTCGGTCCCGTCCAGCATCTGCTCGACGATCGCGGTGAGGAACCGGCGCTCGTCGTCGAACCACGCCAGCGGGTCCACGAGCAGCTGGTCGGCGCTGGTCGGTGGAAGTCGCCAGGACACCAGTTCGGTCTGCGGGCTGCGCTGAAAATCGGCACGGAGGGTGTCCGCAGCGAGTTCGGCGAGGTGCAGACTCGCGCTGAGCAGCCGGGCGAGCGCCTCCGTCCGGCCCTGGTGCGGGACCTCTCGCTCGGCCCGCTCCCGGCCGAGCGACCGCACCAGATCGTGCAGTCGGTAGCGTATTCCGCCGGGCCCGACTGATCCGACCTCCACGAGGTGGACCTCGACCAGGTCGTCGAGCACGGCCTCCGCGTGGGACAGGCTGGTGTCCAGCATCGCGGCCAGGGCCCAGGCGGCGAAGTCAGGCCCCGGTGACAGGCTCAGCATCCGCAGGGCGTGCTGTGCCGCCGGGGTCATCGCCTGATAGGTGAGCTCCAGGCTCGCGCGTACGGCGACGTCGCCGACCGCCAGCTCGTCGAGCTTGCGCTGTTCGTCGGCGAGCGCGCGGGCGACCTTGGCCAGGGGCCAGTGTGGTCGGGCGGCCAGGCGCGCCCCGGCCACCCACAAAGCGAGGGGGAGACCACCGCAGGCCTCGACGATGAACCGGGCGGAGTCGATCTCCGCCGCGACCCGGTCCCGACCGAGCATCCCGCCCAGCAGGGTGAGCCCGGCGGCGGGGTCCAGGACCTCCAGCGGCAGCCGGCGGCCGCCCAGGTCGGCCAGGGTGGTCCGGCTGGTGACGATGGCGGCGCACCGCCTGCCACTCGGTATCAGGTCGCTGATCTGCCGGGTCGTCGCGACGTTGTCCAGCACGACCAGGACCTCCCGCTGCGCCAGCAGCGTGCGGTACAGGTGGATCCGGCCGGTCGGGTCCGTGGGTACGGCCCCACCTCGGACTCCGAGAGCGCGGAGGAAGGCACCCAGGACCGTCATGGGCTGGGCGGGCTCGTCGTCGAAGCCCCGCAGGTCCGCGTAGAGCTGGCCGTCGGAGAAGCGAGCGGCGAGCAGGTGCCCGCTGCGTACCGCGAGGGCCGTCTTGCCGCCGCCGGCGGGCCCGGTCAGCAGCACCGTCGCCGGCCCCGCGGCATCCTGGCCGAGTAGCCGGACGGCCTCCGCCAGTTCCCTGTCCCGGCCGACGAACAGTGGCAGGTCCGGCGGCAGCAGGCAGGGGGTCGGCGGTCGACCGGCCGGCACGTCCGAGCCGGGAGCGGTGCGGGTCGCGCGACGCTGCCTCGTGACCGCGGCCGACGGCTCGGACGCCGGTTCGGCAACCGGTGCGCCCCGGTCGGCTGGCGGCTCCGGCTGCTCGGACAGCGCCAGCGCCCGGCGCGCCTCTACCCACCGTTCCACGGCCGCGGCGTCCCCGCCGCAGGCCCGCACCAACGAGGCCACCAGCTCCTGGCTCGGCAAGGAGGTCCGGTTGAGGGCGGTGGCCATGGTGCTCGCCGGCAGCTGGTCGCCGGCTCTCCGCGCTCGCCGCTCCAGAGCCCGGTAGGAGAGCCCGGACCAGATCTTGACGGCACGTAGCCGGGCGACGAACTCCGCTGCCGTCCGCATCGCGTCGGGTGGAGGCGGTGGTGTCGTCACAGCGGTCACCATATCGCCGCTCGTCGTGGTCAGCCGTACCCGCGACGGCGGTGGGCGACCACGGATCCGCACACCGCGCGGAGTCCCTGTGCGGACGTGCTCGACCAGCCGGTCGTCACGTACGAATTCGTACGTGTTCGGTTGGCTCGCGGTCACCACCGCTCCGTCGCACCGTGTTCTGATTATTTGCATCGGCGCTACCGGGCCCCCGCAATTGCGGGGGCACCTTCTCAGGGTGCCGACCGATCGCGGAAAGGACTTATCGATGAGCCGAAAAATGCGACGCGGAATGTTCACACTGCTCGCCACGCTGGCCGCCGTCATCTGCACTGCGAGCCCCGCCGCCGCCGCAGACGGGAAGCAGCTCGCGACGGACGCGTCCGGCCCCAGTGACAGCCCCGCCTGGCACTGCACCTACGGCAGCGCCAACGCCCGTGCCTGTTTCGCCCCGCACGGAGAATGGTTCAGGATCTCGGACGAATGGGAGGACGGCTATCCCGTCGTCATCGAATGGCGGTTCTTCGACGACGAGGTGAGCCCGATCGGGGCGATCGTACGCCAGGGGACGATCTGGAATACCGCCGGAAGCGCCGCCGGTTGGCGCTACGTGAACAAGAGTTTCCCGGAGAACCAGCCGGGCGTCACGCTCAAGACCGTGGTGTTCCGGGCCTGCTCGGGGAACTACCCGAGCAACGCGATCTTCGGCAACACCTGCTCCGAGTGGGTCAGCATCGGCGCCTGACCGGTTCTCGCGGGTGATCCGGGTCCGGGTGCTGGCGACGCCGCCGGCGGCGGGCAGGCCCATGGCCGCCGGGGTGGTGGCGGCCGGGTCCATAGCCACCGGGGGGTGGCGGCGACCCGCTACCGGCGGTCCGTGCGCCGCCCTGGCGGGGGCTGGCGGTGGCCGGGCCGGACCGAGTCGACCGCCGCCGTCGGCGGAGCCGGGAGGGGCCTCGGGCCCCTCCCGTGCCCGTCAGAAGTGGTATGCGGTGTGGTATCCGGGCACGAGCATTCGGCTGCGCGGGGAGACCCGGCGCACCGACGCGACGAACGCGTCGAGCCGCTCGCGGTCGGCCGGCGCGACGGGCACGGGGTTGCGCAGCTCGGTCTCGACACGACCGGCACGTACTCGGCAAACGTTGGTGCGGGTGGACGGTCCGACGCCGCCTCGACAAGATCGGCAGACGAGATCCCCATCCGCGACGACAAACAACCGCGCGGCATCCAGCTCTGCCCGGCCCATGGTGGTGTCGCTCATGCCTGACCACCGCCCAGCAGATCGGCATGAACCGCGACCACCATCGTGTCCAAGGCGGCAGGAGGGTGCACCACAAGCAGGCCTTCAGCGGGGTTCGCGGCCAGGAGCACCCGGTCGTCGGTGGCCGGCACGAGCACCAGAAAGTGCGCCGACGGCGGTGAGAATCCGGGCACGTCGGTGGCGGTGTCGATGGTGAAAATGTCGTCGAAGGCGGTCCGCGTCGGCTCGGCCATTCCGATCGCGGCGGTGACGGTGACCGCGACGAGGACGGCGGCGTTGAGGATCACAGCAGGCCCAGACCACGGACGCGGCGAACCGGGCGGCACTCTAGCTGGCTGCCTCCGATCCCGCCGCGCGGCGGATGTCGAGCAGGTGGTGTTCGCCCTCGTGGAGGGTGTGTCGGCCGAGCCACAGCAGTGTGCGGGCCTGCGGTCGCGGCCACGGGTAGACCCCGGTGCGGGCGAGTTCCACGGGGCCGAGCACGCCGATCCGGGCGGCCAGGTCGTCGGCGGCCGCGCCCAGCGCCGCCAGCACGGTCGCGGGATCCTGCTCGTTGTACGCCTCCGCCACGGCGCGCTCGTCGCGCCCCATCGGGGCGAACTCCGGTTCCTCGACGCGCAGCGCCAGCGCGAGGCGTTCGGCCTGCACGCTGAGTACGTCGCGGACGTGGCAGGCGTACTCCAGCGGCGACCACACCCCCTCGGCCGGCCGTCGGCGCACCTGCTGCACCTCGGCGAGGACGGCTGCGTACCGCCCGCCCAGGGTGCGCAGGAGCGACGGCAGCTCGTCGATGGAGACGCCGGCATAGTCGAAGCCGCACTCGTCGCACCGGTCCACAGGCCGAGGCTAGCGGCGTTGCCGCCCGCCGTCATGCCCACGGGCACCGCGCGGCGCTCGGGGATGGGTCGGCCTGAGAAGGTGGCGGCCGGCACCGCCGACAAGCGCGGTCGAAGGAACGGACCGAGGTGGCCTGGTCAAAGTCGCGGGCTTCCGGCCCAGGGCCTTGACCGCACCCGAGCGCGGTGCATGATCAAACGCGGAAGCCGAAGACGTGCACGAGGAGCCACCCATGGGATGCGACATCCACGCCTACGTCGAAACCCGCACCAACGGCACCTGGGCCTACGCCGGAGACAACACCTTCCCTGACAACGAGTTCCCCAAGGAAAAGCAGTGCCCGTTTGACGGCGCCCGCGACTACGGCCTGTTCGGGTTCCTCGCCGACGTCCGGAACTACTCCGAGTCGCCGGTCATCGCCGAGCCGCGTGGCCTGCCCGCCGACGTGTCCGCCGAGGTTCGCGCCAAAAGCGACGACTGGGACGTTGACGGGCACAGCCACACGTGGCTGACCCTCGCTGAACTGCTGGCGTTCGACTACGACCAGACGTTCGCCGATCAGCGTGGTGAGGGTGAGCCGCAGGTGAAGACGGTTCGTGGGTTCCTCCACGACTGGTACTTCGGTCGGCTCGACCTGCTGGCGAAGCTGGGTGCCCCGGAGGACGTGCGCATCGTGTTCTGGTTCGACAACTAGGGCGTGTCCTGCCGATCTTGTAGTGGTTGGTCGTTGACGATGTGCTGGTGGTGCGTCGTGGTGAACTGACCGATGAGGCGTAGGCGGTGATCGCGCCGTTGCTACCCGAGCCTGGTGGTTCGCGGGGGCGGTGGCGGGATCACCGTCAGGTCATCAACGGGATCTTGTGGAAGCTGCGCACGGGTGCGCCGTGGCGTGACCTGCCGGAGCGCTTCGGGCCGTGAAAGACCTGCCACGAGCGGCTGCGTCGGTGGACCGCTGATGGCACGTGGGATCGGATCCTCGCCGCAGCGCAGGTGCATGACGACGGCACACCGGTGCAGTGGACGATCAGCATCGACTCGTCGATCGTGCGGGCGCACCAGCATGCCGCTGGCGCCCGCAAAGAAGGGGCTCCCCGACAAGTGCGGCGACGCCTGGTGCGCAAGATGGCGAGGCCATCGGCCGATCCCGCGGCGGACTGAGCACGAAGATCCACCTCGCCGTCGACGGACGCGGCCGTCCGCTGTCGATCCTGCTCACCCCGGGCCAAGCCGGCGACAACCCCCAACTCCTCGCGCTGCTGGACGCGATCCGGGTCAACGAGCCCGGACCCGGACGACCCCGCAAGCGGCCTGAGGCGCTGATCGCAGACAAGGGCTACGCCCACGACTCCACCCGCCGAGCCCTACGGCACCGCGGAATCCGGCACGTCATCCCCGAACGATCCGACCAGGTCGCCCGCCGTGCCGCCAAGGGCAGCGCCGGCGGGCGACCCCCAGCGTTCGACAAGGTCATCTACCGCAAACGCAACGTGGTGGAACGCTGCTTCAACCGCCTCAAACAGTGGCGCGACCTGGCCACCCGCTACGCCAAACGCGCATCCTCCTACCGAACCAGCCTCGTCCTCATCGCCGCCATCATCTGGCTCCCATGATCGACAAGACAGGCCCTACGAGAACTTGACCGAGCCCGCTCGGTTGCTCCAGCCGTCGCCAATGGTGCCGAGGTTTGGTGCCTGATCGATCCAGGTCGAGGAGGCGCCCCCGAAGTTCACTAGGCCGAAGAACTTGACGTCGCACTGGTTGTAGGTATGCACCGAGCTGACCCGGTTATTCCAGCCGATGCTGCTGAGATCGTCCCACTGCCATTCGCTGTCGTAGGTGCCGGTGCACTGGCGGGACTGGGTCCATGTGAATGTGCCCGCAGCAGTGTTGTAGCCGGTGTTGTCGTAGAAGATGGCGATCGTCAGGGCCGCTGCTCCGACATCGCTGAGTTGCCGGGCCTGCTGTTGGTCGCTGGCACAGGTGATTCGGCCGGTGTCCAGGTTGCCGATGCAATGCCGAGTGGAGGTTTGGTTGGGGGCAGAAGCCGCAGCAGGGTTCGAAATGCCCACGACAGCGATGCTCAATAGCAGGGCGAAGGTACCGATCAACTTCCTCATGCACGCCTCCCAGGCGAACAACGTTGGGGCTAGGGGCGGAACGAGACACGGTCGAGGACGACTCTCCACAACGGAGATCGACCCAGTAGCTACGTTCCGTCGATCACACTGCCACACTGAGTCACCAGGGGGTACCCTGGGTGAGCAGTTAATTGGATTAGGTCGATGAGGTCGATCGGTGGCCTGGCGTTGCTTGATGCGGATGTAGCCGGCGCTGGCGTCGTCGTCGCCGAGATGCACCATCGTGCCGGCACGTGGCGACGGCAGAACCGGCAGCGGCAACGGCGGGCGACGAGAAACTCCCCCCACGCGGCTCGCTCCGCCCCGGCTGTCGATCAGGCAGCAACACGGGCGGAATGACCGGAGCCACAGAACGCTCAGCCACGACAACCGCCCCCGCTCGAGACAGGCTCGATCGAGGGTGTTGCTGAGATCAGATTTGCGTGATCAAGCGTGCTTGACCACCAGTACGCGAAACACAGCATGGATGCTGCAATTGGGGCGACGAAGCGCACCCAACTGGACCGGTTGACCCGGGCCCTGGCCGGTCTCGAGCCGGCCCTGGTGAAAACCGACTTCGGCCAGGTGGCGGGCGAGTGCAGGCCCCGGTGGCGTGCCTGGCGTCCGAGGTCGCCGACCGGTACCTGAGCCTGAAGGCCGCCGGCCGGCTGTGACCGGCGGAGCCTTACCGTACCCGCCGGCACTGTGGACGAACTGCCGGTGGACCCGGGCAGGTGGATCGTCGGGTACCGGCAGACCAGCCGGTACCCGACGATCCGTCGGCGCTACGGTCAGGGCGTCGGTACGTTGAACCGCAGCCCGAAGCTCGGTCGCAGGACCGGCTGCCGGTAGGTGTACTGGATCGCGGAGCTACCGTCGCCGTTCTCGATACCGATGGTGGCGCCGCCACCACGCTCCAGGAACGTCCCGTCGTTGTCGGTGTAGGCGAAGCTGTAGCCACCGGCCTCGTCGATGATCACCTGGAAGGTGACCCGGGTGAGCGGGTCCTCGTACGAGTGCACGTTGCGCCACTCGATGACGAACTGGCGGTTGGGTGCGGCGCCCCGGACCGAGGTCCGCACGCTGGCGCCTGCGTCCACCACCCAGTCGTGCCAGAACGGGTAGAGCGCGGCGTTCGGTTCCTCCGGGCTCTCCACCGACGGGATCGGCCAGGCGTCCGGCGACGGCTCACCCGGGTCGGCGAAGGTCACCAGACCGTTGATGTCCACCCAGCCGGTGGTGTACGTCTGGCCGTACAGGGTGACCGGGAAGGGCAGGCTGACCTGGGTGTACGCGTCGTCCCCGGTGATCGGCAGGACCGTGGTGTCCGCCGGGGTGTACGCCACGGGCTGCTCGGTCACCGTGTAGCCGGCCCCAGCCATGGTGGTTGCCAGGGCGAAGTCGACAACCTGTTGGGTGTTGGTGCCGACCACGACCTGGTGGACCGAGGAGCCTTTGCAGGCGCCAGCGGATACCGTGCTGATCACGGCGTACGATCCGGCCGGCACGTTGTTGACCTGGTAGGTGCCGTTTGCCGCGGTGATGGCCGACAGGCCGGCCACCGTGACGCTGGCCCCGGAGACCGGCGTGCCCTGGCAGGTGACGACGCCGGTGACCGAACCCAATCCCGGCGGGTTGGGCTTGAACGTCACGCCCTGCCCACTGGCCAGCCACGCCTCCCTGTGCAGGTACTGGAAGCCGAGCGACCCGCTGGCGTTCTCGATGCCGACGGTCGCCTCGGCGCCCTGCTCGACCGGCTTGGCCGGGTCGATCCCGCTGTAGGCGAGGGTGATGTCCCCGCCCTCACTGAAGATCACCTCGAAGGTGGCCCGGGTGTTGGTGTCCCCATAGAGGTGGACGTTGCGCCATTCCACCACCCACTGCCGGTTCGGCGCGCTGCCGCTGATCTTCGTGGCGATCTTCGCCTGCGAGTCGACCACCCAGTCGTCCCAGTGCACGTAGACGGCGGCGTTCGGGGAGCCCTCGGCGGCCGGCGACGGGAGGGTGCCCGGCACCGAACCGATCCACCCGAAGTACGCCGGGTCCTTGAAGCTGATCAGACCGTTGGCGCTGATCCAGGCCGACGTGTACGACTCGCCGTAGAGCTTGACCGGGAACGGCGGGTTCTTGGGCCACACCGTCTCATCACCGCTCCACCCCTCGACCACGTCACCAGGGACGAAGGTCTGGGCGCCGGTGGTGCACTTGTAACCGAACTCGTCCCCGTCGACCATCACCGACAGGTCCACCCCGGAGACCCCGCCCGGGTGGTTGACGGTCTCCTTGGCGTACCGCCCGGCACAACGGTTGTCGCCGGTGGACGCGGCGAGCGTGTACTCGCCGACCGCGACGCCGGTGAACTGGTAGCTGCCGTCGGCGCCGGTGGTGGTGCTGCGGTTACCCGGGTTGAGGGTCACTGTCGCACCGGAGACCGGTTGTCCGGTCACCGCCGTGGTGAGCGTGCCGCTGACCGAGCCGACCGGGGCCGGGGTGTAGGTGATCGAACTGTTGCCGGTGAGCGCCGCCTCCTGGAAGGAGTAGAGCGCGGCGACCGTGCCCGAGCCGTTCTCCAACCCGATGGTCGCGGCCGCTCCCTGCTCGGTGGGGGTGGTCATGGTGCCGTAGTGGAAGGCGATCCGGCCGTCCTCGTGGAAGATGACCTCGAAGGTCAGCCGCCCGGCGTTCGGCGGTCGGAAGTTGACGTTGCGCCACTCGACCACGAACGACCGGTTGGGGGCGGTGCCGATGGACTGGGTACGCACGCTCGCCGAGGCGTCCACCTCGAGGTCGTCCCAGAACGGGGCGACCAGCGCGTTCGGTGCCGTAGCCGTCGGCATCGTCGGGTTCGCCCAGGTGTCCGGCTCACCGGACGCGCTGCCGAAGCTGATCAGGCCATTGGTGTGCACCCGGCCCTGGCTGTACGACCGCCCGTGGAAGGTGACCGGGAACGGCATGGTGACCATGGTGACCGCGTCGTCGCCGGTCAGTGCGAGCACCGTGGAGGCCGCAACGTAGCCCGAGGCACCGGTGGTGCAGGCGTACCCGAGACCACCGTGGTCCGGGCCGAGCTGGAGGTTACGGACGGTGTCCGCGGCCAGCTCGACCTGGCTGCGTGCGGCGGTGCCACACCGGCCGGCCATCTTCACCGATACGGTGTAGCTGTCGGCGACCAGACCGGTGAAGCTCCACGCCCCACCCGCGCCGGTCGTGGCGGTCAGCCCACTCGGGTCGAGGGCGACGGTGGCTCCGACCACCGGGTTGCCGGCCGCGTCGACCAGGGTGCCGGAAAGGTTGTGCTTCTCCAGCGGGTCGACCGCCGCAGGGCGGGCGAAGGTGATCGTCCTGCCGGTGGTCAGCACCGGCTCGTCGGCCGAGTAGGGCAGTCCGTCCTCACCGGCGGGGGCCTCGATGCCGACCAGCGCGTTGGCGCCGCGCTCGGCATCGTTGTCGAGCTGGTCGTAGCTGGTGGTCACGGTGCCGTCCGGGGCCAGGACGACCGCGAAACTCAGCCGCTGTGCGGTATTGCCCTTACGGTGCACGTTGCGCCACTCGACGGTGAACCGCTGGTCGTCGCCGGCGCCGGTGGTCGCGGTCCGCACGCTGGCCGAGGCGTCGACGACCAGGTCGTCCCAGAAGGGTGCCAGCAGCGCGTTCGGGTCCGCCGGGGCCGGGAGTTGTCCACCACCGGTGTACGGGTGGGAGCCACCCGGGTCGGTGAAGGACAGCAGTCCGTTGGTGTCCACCCAGGCGTTGCGGTACGCCGATCCGTAGAACGGGAAGGCGAACGGCAGGTTCACGCTGGTCACCGCGTTGTCACCGGTCAACGCCAGGGCGTTGCCGGCCGTGCTCAACGTGGCCGTCTGCTCCGAGCAGGTGTGGCCCAGGTCGTCGGTGTGCGGGAAGAGGTACAGCTCCAGGTAGTTGCCCTGGCCGTCGATCTCGACCGACCCACTGCCGGCCAGGCCGCACCGGCCGCCGACGGTGGCGTTGATGGTGTAGATGCCGGGCGCGAAGCCGGTGAAGGAGTAACCGCCATCGACGGCGGTGACCGTCTGCAGCCCGCCCGGTTCCATCCTGACGATGGCGCCGGCAACCGGGAGGAAGGTGGTGAAATCAAGTACCTGTCCGTTGAGGAACGCGGTGGGCTTCACCGTGAACAGTCCCCGGGACATGCCACCGACACGGCCCCCGTCGTCGACCGCGACCACATGGATCGGCCGCTCACCGTTGGTGGTGCCGACGTTGAGGGTCACTGTGGCGGTCCCGCCTGCGGCGGCGGCGATCACTTCGGTGTCCAGCGCGGTGCCGCCGACGCTGTACCGGAACTTGGTGATGTTGGTGTCGCCACCGGCGTTGAAGGTGACCTGGAGCTGCCCACCGGCCGTCGCCTCGGTGCCGTTCGGGAACGACACCGCCGGCTGCAGGGGCACAGCCAACTCGGCCAGCTTGGTCGCGGTCTCCTTGAAGTTGTAGATGTGCACGTCGTCGACCGCGCCGTTGAAGAAGCCGTCGTCGACGCCGTTCCACTTACGCTTGCCGATGGTGATCGGGCCGGTGGCGTTGAACCCGCCGACCTGGTTGGCGGTCGCGGTCTGGGCCACGCCGTTGACGTACAGGGTGAGTTGCTTGGTGCCACCGTCGTACGTCGCCGCGAGGTGGGTCCACTTCCCGGCGGTGGGGGCCGCGTTGGACAACACCGAGTAGACCCCGGGGTTGTCGACATCGGTGCCGTTCATGGAGAACCGCCAGCGGTTGTCCGGACCGGAGTAGCCCAGCGAATAGCTGGACACCCGCGAGCCGTTGCCAGCCACCACGGTCCGCTGGCCGGTCACCGAGGTGGTGGAGGTGACCTTCACCCGCGCCGTCACGGTGAAGCTGGCGTCGGTACGCACCGGTGTGGCGACCCCGGTGTCCGGGTGCGGGGTGGTGATCTGGCCTGCGGTGGCCGCGTAGGCGGTCGAGCCGTTGAGGGACAGGGCGCTGCCCGCGCCACCCCGGCCCGTCGTCCGCCCGGCACTGCCGGCAAGCGTGGCGGTGTTGTTGTGGGTGGTGACGTCGGTGGCGTTGCCGCTGGCCTCGTCGAAGTTCCACTGCGCGGCCGGCCCCGAGCCGGCGCGGACGCTGAACGTGTGGGTGACCGGGGTCGAGTACCGGCCGGCGTGGTCCCGGGCCCAGACGTAGAGGGTGTTGACCCCGTCGTGCAACGGCACGATCGGCAGCGAGGCACCGTAGTCGGTGGTCCGCGCCGGTATCGTCCTGGCTGCGGTCAACACTCCCGAATCCAGGCTGTAGGCGTACTCCTTCACCTCGTACGCCCGGACAGAGGGCGCCACGATCGTGAACACGCCCGACACACCGACCCCGCCGTGCGGCGTACCGTTGTCCGGGTAGTCGGTGGAGGCGACGTCACTCGGCGGTGACGGTGATGTCGCGTCGACGGTGAACTCGCAGGTGCCCGACCAGCCGCCGTAGTGCGTGCCGTCCCAGGTACGCGCCTGCCACACGTAGCTCGAGCCGTCGACCAGCTTGCCCGACGGAATCGCCTTCGACACCGCCGACGGATTACCCGATGCCTGGGAGATCTTGTTGGTCTCGTTGCGGGTCCCGCCCACCGGCCACCAGTAGAACCAGGTGGTCAGCGACTGCTGCGCGGTGTCCGGGTCGGAATGCTTCGCGGCCAGCACCGGCGTGGTGGACAGCACGTACGGCCGGGCACTGCCGGTGGCACACACCTTGCCGTCGGATTTGCGGTCCGACGGCGCGTTCGGGTTGGTGTTGTAGGTGATCGCCAGCTTGGGCGAGGAGTGGTTGAACCGCTTCCACTGGCCCTTGGTGCCCTCGTCGATCGCCCTGAGCCCGACGGTCAGGGTGGACCAGTTGCTCGCCGCTGCCTTCGTCACCATCGTCTTGACGTTGAACTCGATGGTGCCGGTACCGAGACAGCCGTGCGCCGCCCCGTACTTGCGGTTGCCCGGGGTCTGTGCCGTGTAGCCGCTGTACCAGGTGGGCTGGTTGTTCCAGGTCGTCGACGACGAGATCGACCCGGTCATCCACAGCTTCGCGTTGGTCTTCGGATTGCACGTCCAGGCGTGCCGCTGCTCGACGCGGAACTCCGCGGCGAGGATGTGCTTGCCCCGCACCGCGCTGGTGTTCATCCGGAACATCGAGCGGATGATGTGGTCACTGCACCCGGAACAGTCCTCGGTGCGACCGGCACCGGCGGACCCGTACGTCGAGCCGTTGTTCAGTGCCGACGAGTTCTTCCAGAACGAGCTCGACTTGTGCTTGCTCCACACCGACGTCCACGCGTTGTCGACGATGCCGCCGGTCCAGGACGGATCGATGTAGATCGGCAGCTTCGTACCCGGGTCTGCCAGCATGGCCTGGTCCGGCACGATGGTCAGCGCACCGTCACCCACCTTGACCGGCATCACCGACCGCCGGGAGCCCTCCGGCGGACCGGCCTGGCCCGGCGCACCGGCAGATCGGTTCGGCTCGGCTTCCCCGGCGGTCGGCTTGGGCTTCGGGCTGAGCTGCCGCTCTTTCCCGTTCCTGGCCTCCGCCGGGCCGCCCGTTGCCGACTCGGGGTCGGAGGAGTCCCACATCAACGGGGCTGGCGAAGTGAAGATGGTCTTCCCCGCACTGTCCCGCGCGGCCAGGCCTCCGCCGGAGACGGCGGCCACGGCGACTCCCCTAGTGGCCAGACCGAACCGCAGGGACGCGAGCTTCGGATTCGCCGCCGCCTGCCGGGTGCGTACCACCAGCACCTCGGAGAAGCCCATCGGCTGCGCGGTGACCCGCAGGTCCACCTCGGGCAGCACGTCCCGGTAGATCGCGGTGGCGCCCTCCAGCACCGGCGCCGGCAGTTTGCCGGGCCAGGTCATCGACAACTCCCGGTCGCCGTCGCGCAGGCGTGCGAACGGGCCGTCCCCGCCGGTGGAGAAGACCATCGGCAGGACCGTCGCCCGCGGCGCGATCCCGTCCGGGGACGCCTTGAGTGTGGTGTCCACGGGAGACCACGAGTTGCCATTACGCACCCGCACCGGCTCGATGCTCTGCTCCAGAGTGCGCGATCCGTCGACGTTGAGGAACGTCTGCGCGTACTCGGTGCGCTCCGACAGGATCTCCACCGGCCGCCCGCAGGCGGCCAGCATGCTCCGCGCGGCTGCGGCGTCGGGCTGCGCATCGACACAGCGCGGGGCTGGCGGCTGCGCCGCAGCAGGTGTGGCCGGCACGATCAGCGCCGTCCCCGCCACCGCCGCCGCGACCGCCGCCGCAGACCACCTGGACCGTTTCCACATCCGCGCAGCGGACAGCACTCTAAGCACACCGAACATGAGGGGCCCCCGTGATCATCCCAACGTCATGGCGCGCTCAACGTACAGAGATAACCTCATCAGCGTCAATGTCTAATCTTTGCGGATTTCAGAAGACACGACGCGGCCGTTGACAACCACACCGGCGCCGCAACGTTTCGGACCCGGAACAGCCCGAGAAATCAGCGGCGCCCGTTCAACCAGCGGGGCAGACCTCATCCAGCTCTTTTTGCACCCTGATCATATCGCGCCCCATCCTATCAGCGCCGCCCGACGCCTGCTGGGTAAGCAGGTCGATGTAGTTGCGCAGAACGGTGCGAAGTCGCTCGTCGCTCACTTGCTCCACGAGTGGACGGAGTTGCGCGGCCCAGGCTTCGAAATAGCGGCGACGCAATTCGGCCACGTCAGCCGCGCCGGGGGCACCGGTGTACGCCGCTTCTACCGCCTTGAGGTAGGCGCGACCCTCCGGCGTACCACCGGCGACGTACCGCTCGTTAACCACCCTGGCGTCCCCGCAGATCTGTGCGGAGTTATCGGGTGGAACCGGGCGGTCCCCCGACTCCGCCCGCCCGCAACCGGCGACTGCGAGGACCACCGCCGCCACCCACCACCAACGTCGCCAGCTAGCCATCAATGCCATCACAGGTCCTCAACTCATATGATCTGGTCCGGTCCGTCAGCGGCTGACGGACTTCGGGGAGTCTGCTGCATCGAACCACATGAACCTACATTCATCAAAGATCCAGTGATGTCCCCACCTCAGGGACCAAAGCGGGACTTTCTCGCCAACGGCGCTACTCACATTCGGTGGTGGCTCAACGTGGTCGGAGTGGATCCCTCCGCGGGTCTCTGCCAGAATCGGTGTCGTTCCCTCCGATCGTCAGGCGCAACTCCTTGCCGTTTCGCCCTCGGCCCATTCGTGCGGCCACGCGGCAGCCGCGACCGTGCACCGAAGTAGTAAGCCAGCCGGACCAAGGCCCTCGACCAAGATCCGACTGGCTCAAAACTGCTGTACAGGATCAAGAGCGGCCCGGCACAAGGCCGGGCCGCGCGCACGCGCTTTCGGCCTACGGCCACGCGCGCACGCCCACCACTACTGAGGCGACGGACCAGAAGGACGACGATACGCGCGCCTCACCTCGCCCATAACATAGTCCCACTTGGATGTAAGGCTCATCCTGACGGCAACCCATGCCAACGACCCACCAACCTGGGCGAACCGTCCGTCACTATCCGCAGTTGATCGGGATACTGAGGCATACTCAACCGACCGCCGGAACCGCATCATGCCCGAAACCCGAAATTTGCCCAACGCAACGATCACCGCCAACAAATGGCAAACATGCTCAGATCTTGAAATATCCGGTCAGCGCGAACATTGGCTCAGCCGACAGGCTATCCCGCGTTGGGAGGCCTTAAAAAGGTACGACCAGAATTGAACGCTTTGCTCAGCGCCCGAATCTTCTCCTGATCTGGCCCCTCCCTCGATGCCCGTTCATTGTCCACCAAGAAGTCCCTCCATGCGCTACGCTCACGCTCCATCAAGCCGTCATTGTGCGAAGGGCTTTCAATCATGCTGCGGTATCCCCACAGCGCACTGATTCCATGTATCCCTTCTTCTCGCTGAGCGAAGCTCCAGTCAAAAGGAAGTGCGGCATCGGTAAAATAGAACAGTTCGACGTGAGCCCAGATCGGCCGAACATTGTCATTCAGGACAAGGAGCATCAGATTTCCTCGACTGATCGCCATTGCGTAAACCGCATAGGCGCCGCCGACCGTTAACTGAAACTTAGTTGACTCGAAGTTCCCGCTGAGGCTTAGGACTGGTTCCGGCAAGTCGCTGCCACGATTTCCAACACAGGTGACCTGCATAGCCATCAGTCGGCCGCTCCCGGAACCCAGTCCTTCACCTTGAGGTCGTCAACTACACCTGTTGTAGCTTGGTACTGGTAATGAATTTCCACGCCATCAATCGTCTGCGTCATCTTTTGCCAACCCTTATCAGCCGGCCATCTCGGATCCGTCTGTGGAACCTTCACCAATCTTTCACCGGCTGCCGGATCATGTCTCACCTCCAGCAGCAAATCCTCCTCCCAATCGACGTGATCTCGTCGTGCGGTGCTGCCACGCGATGGGTTTTGCACCGGCCCAAGACACGGGCCTGTGTTGTGTACGAGTACCGAGGTTTTGCCGGCTACCACATAGTACGTGTGGATGTCACCGACGGTCAGGTTGTAGGCCAGTGCCACCCGGCTGCTGCCCTTGACGAAGCCGATGACCTCGATCTCTGAGCCATCCGCCGCACGCAGCAGATCACCGGGGTCCAGTTCGCTGGCGAACTGCCACTGTTGGTCGGTCACGTTCCAGTAGGGATGGTCCTCGGTCGTGCGGAGGCGCCCTCCCGTTACGTCCAGGTCACGGAGTTCGTCGTCGTGCACCCAGACCGCAGTGACGGTACGCGGCCCCTGTTCGCCGGTCTCCGGGTCGGTAGCCAGTACGACGTCACCGACCTCAATTTCTTCAATCGGTTTGGCGTCCCCGGAGGCCAGCAGGACTTCCGTGTCGCCAGCGAAGCTGTTGCACCCGTGTACCCGCGGACCAGGTCCTCCCCGGGGCCCACGTGGACCGACCACGCCGTGCATGCCGCCCAGTTCCGGGGTGATCTGGCCGCTGATGCCCGCCACCCACAGCTTGAACTGGCCTGATCCCTTGATGTATCCGTTGTTGGTAGCCAGCAGCAGGCCGGCCCGAGTCACCTCATCGCTGTACCGGTCGACCCAGCCCTCCTCCAACACGGGGTGCTCGGAGTGGTAGCGGTCGAGACCGGCTGCCATCTGGTCGACGGTCGGGGCGTCCGGGACGTGCCGAAGGTCCTCTTCGGGCACCTCGAAGTCATTGATCCAGGTCCGACCGCCACTACGCGTCACCGTGGTGCCGCCGGGATAGGTCTTGATGCTCGTGTGGTAGCCGCCGGTGGAGCCGGGACTGATCCCGGGGCCGTTCTCGTTGCCGGTACAGGCCCCGGGACCACCCACCATGCCGGGGGCGCAACTGGCCGAACCGAGCAGGCCACTGGGGTCGCTCATGGTGACCGGCGTGTTGTTGGAATAGATGTAGCCGTTCCACTGCACCGGATCGTTGAGATCCTGGATCGGGTCGACCGAGATGAAGCGTCCGATCGTCGGGTCGTACTCGCGGGCTCCGAGGTGGGTCAGTCCGGTGTTGTCGACGGTGCCGCCGACGAATCCCCGGCTGTTGGGCCACCCCGGAACGCCGCCACGCGCGGTCCCATAGGGCGTCTGCCTGCGGTGGGTGACTTGCTGCGACCCGGCGTCGACCGCGACCAGCGAGGTGCCCTGATGGTCGGCCGAGAGCCAGGTCAGCCCGGCAGCGGTACGGGAGGCGATGGTCGAACCGGCGAAGCCGTAGTAGCGGGTGCAGGTGGTGGTGCCGCTCGCGGTGTTGTAGCGGATCTCCTGCCCCGGCAGGTAGAGGGTCCGGCCAGTGGGATCCCGGCGGACCAGGCGGTTGCCGTCCGCGTCGTAGATGTACCGAGTCTGCCCGGTGGTGTCGGTGGACGTCTCCAGGTCCCCTTCGGCGTCCCAGACCAGAGTCTGGGTGCCAGCTCCCGCAGTCGGACGGGTGAGGGTGTTGCCGGACAGGTCGTAGGTGTAGCTACCGCTCTGAGCACCGCTGGTGCTGGTGAGACTGTGCGGTCGTGCGCCACCGGCGGCCGGGTAGTGGTAGTCGGTGACCGCCGCACCGTTCGTGCCGTGTACGGACTGGGTCTTCCGGTTGCCGCTGCTGTCGAAGGTCCAGGAGTGCCAGTACGGTGCGGGCCCGCCGAGCAGGGACGCGTTCGGAGCGGCGGAACAGTCACCGGAGGCCGGGGTCCACGCCTGGCTGAGCCGGCGCAGGTGGTCGTGGCCGAAACACTGGGTGTCGTCGACCGGGTCCGCAGCCACGTCCTTGACACCGGTGACGTTGCCGGCCGGATCGAAGGTGTAGCGGCGGTCCGCGACGATGTTCGGGGTCGCCGAGCCTCGGTCGGTACGGGCGCCGGTCAGCCGGCCGGTCTCCAACTCACGGGTGAACGCCTGGAACACCCGACCACCGGTGCCGGTGTACAACTCGTACTGATCCGGCTGACCGAGCGCGTTGTAGTCGGTGTCGGCGACGTACGAGGAGTTGCTCGCCCCGTAGAGCGTGCTGAGGGTGGTGGGCAACCCCAGGCTGTCGTAACCGTAGGAGAGGGTTTCGGCGGGCAGGTCGTTGACGTTGGAGGCAGGCAGCGTCGTCGAGGCCAGCGAGCCGTCCACGTTCCAGCTGTTGTCGGAGGTGTACGTGCCGGCCAGGCCGGTTTCCGACGCCGGGATGACGACCTCGGTCGTCTCCGGCTGGTAGGTGTCGCTGTAGGCGGTCACCTTGTAGACGTACTGGGCCGAGCCCACGTACCGGACGGACTGCGACAGCTGCCCCTTGGCAACGGTGTCGTAGAGCCACTGGGCCCGCGGCGTGCCACCGATCTGGTTTTCGTAGACAGCGCGCTTGCGGTTCAGCGGGTCGTAGCCGTAGGCGAGCTTCCGGCTCCGGGCGTCGGTGCTGAGGGTGATCCGCCCGGCGTTGTCGTAGGTCAGGGAGGTCGAACCGGTGTCCGGGTCGACGGCTCCGGTCTTGCGACCACGGATGTCGTAGGTGTAGGCCCAGTCGTTGCCGGCCGGATCGGTGACCCCCTCCAACTGGCCCTTGCGGTTGAAGGCGTAGGTGCTGGCATCCCAACTGCCCGCGGTGGCCGGCGTGGGGACGGCACCGTGGTACTGCCGCAGCTCCACCGTGCGGCCGCGTACGTCGGTCACCGAGGCCCTGGCGGTACCCCCCGACGGTGGGGTGGTGTCGGTGCGGTCCCCCGCGTAGTAGGTGGTGGTGCGCCAGCGCTCGGCGGCGTAGGGCTGGAAGACCGTGGCGGTGATCCGGCCGGCGCCGTCGTAGACGTTGCGGCTCTGGTTGGGCACGAAGGCGGCTTCGGTGGCGGTCACCAGCGTGGTGCCCGGCGTTCCGGCCGCGTGGTAGATCCCGTAGGAGCGCCCGGGGCGCCCGGCGCTGTCGTAGAAGGTGTCGGTCAGCAGCCGCCCAGCGGAAGGCGAGGGCGCCTGGGTCTGCCGGGGGCGCAACAGCCCGTCGAACATCGCGTACGAGGTGACGTACGCCCCTTGGGCGTTGAGCCGGTTGGTGGCGAGCACGGTGCTCGCGTCGTTGCGGATGGTGTAGCCGAAGGTGACGTTGGCGCTGTCGGTGGCCTTCTCCCGGCCGGGCAGCCAGACCGCGGTGAGCCGGCCGAGTCCGTCATAGGTCAGGTCGGTGCGCTTGTCGTTCGGGTCCAGCACCGAGGTCTCCGACGCCCACGCCGGGTCCAGTGTCGTGGTCGTCTTGTGGCCGAGCGGGTTCGTCAGCGTGGTCGCGGTGACCGGTCCGCCGAGCGTCGGGGTGTACGCCGTCTTCGTCTCGTAGTTCATCGCGTCCCAGACCGAGGTGACCCGGCCGTGGGCGTCATAGGCCCGGCGCTCGACGGTGGTGAAGGTCGGCGTCCCCGAGTTCCAGGCCGCCATCTCCTCGGACCTGGTTGGCAGCCCGGTGGTGGGGGTGGCCTCGAACGCCGAACTATTGTCGTACCAGGTGCGGGTCTCGCCGATGACGTCCGCCTCGGTCAGCGTGCCACCGGTGTCCGCGCACTTCAGCGCATACTTCTGCGTGCGGTGCACCCGGTCCATCAACCAGTTCGTATCGTTTCGTGGGGTGTAGTCGGTCTTCGTGCACTGCTCGTCGCCGGGCTTGCCGTCCTCACCGGAGTCGTCGACGCTGACGGCCATGCCGTGGCTGTCGTACCCGGTGGTGACCGTGGTGGCCCGCTCACCGCGCCCCGCGTCGAGCGTGGTGTAGCTGGTGACGGTCGCGACCCGGCTGAACCGGGCGGTGACCGTGTCACCGTTGATCGTGCGGGTTGCGGTCGCCGGGGAGGAGGCCCAGGGAATCATGGTTTGACGGGAGACCGTGGGACCACCGACCCCGTTGAGCGTCCGGGTTTCCCGGGTGACGCCCGCATACCAGTCCTCGTCGTTGATGCCGTCCACGGTCGCCGTGCGGGTGCCGCCGGCCGGTGCCGCCCGGTCACCGTGCATGCCACGGAAGTAGCGGGTTTCCGTGTACGTTTGCTCCCCTGGATCACCGATGGTCTCCGTGACCTTGCCGTAGCCCCGGTAGTCGGACCAGGTTTTCTCCTCCTTCTCGATCAGCCCGTCGTCGTCGGCGTAGTGCCAGGCCACGCCGTCGAGATAGTCGTAGGTCCGAATGACGCGTGGGCTGCCCTGCGGTGCCACTCCGCCGGTGTGGTCGATTTCGAAGATCGTCTTGATGACGTACTTGTGGAACCAGTCGGTGAGCGGACCCGGATACCCCTCCGGGGTCCAGATCACCGGGTAGCAGAGCCGGTTGTTGGTGTGCGGCGTCGGGGTCTGGCCCGCCACGCAGTCCGGCGCCGAGTACGTCAGGTTCAGTGTGCCGCCGGTCTCGTTGCGGATCTTCGCGATGCGCATCCACTTCATCGCGGCGGCGAAGTCCCGGGTGTCGACCCGGTTGGCGAGCTGGACGGGGGTGAACTCCACGTCCGGCAGAGTGGCGGCGGTCCCGCCGGCCAGGCCGGTGTGCGAGATCCGGTCCAGCCACAGCCCGGCGCGGGTGCCATCCCCAGGGTCCGGGAAGGTGTGGATCAGGTTCCACCGTTCGACATCGGCGTAGCCGGTGCCGCTGCGGATCTGGGTGGTCACCGTGGACAACCGCTTCGTACGCCAGAAGGTGGGTGAGAAGTTCTCCGGGCAGGAGGTGCCGGTGCACTCCCTGTCCCACGGGGTGTCCGGCCAGTGCGTCTCGTCGTGGGTGGTGCAGTCGCTCAGGCAGCGGTTACTGTCCCCGAGATCGATCCGGAACGGGGCGGGCGTGTCCAGTACCGAGTCGACATCAGCGACGCGGCGGGTGCCGTAGTCGATCCGGTCGAGCCAGCCACCCCGGTCGTAGCTGACCTCATCGTCCGGGTCGAGGTTGCGGCCGTACTTGTTGGTCTCCTTGGTGTACCAGTAGGAGTACGAGTTGCCGGAGAGGTCGACGACGTAGTCGAGGTTCCACCGCCACGCCTGGCGGCAGTCCGAGTCGGCGAACGCGGTGGCGTGGCACGGCTCGTTCGGGTCGTTGCCGAAGACCGGCACGGTCCAGGTCGAGTTGGTCTGCGGATCGTCGGTGACCCAGCCGGGCAGCCGGTTTTTCCCGAACCAGTACTGGATGCCACTGGTCGTGGTGACCACCCAGTGCTCGCCGTTGTTGTCGCCGTTGCTGCCCCCGGTCTTGCGCTCGATCCGGGATCCGTCGTCGTTACGCAGGTGCCAGCGCTGCTCGGTGGCGTTGTAGATCAGCTCACCGGAGCTGCCGCCCAGGGTGAGGGTGGCGTTGTCGGTCTCCCAGCACAGGTCGCCGGTTTCCTCGTCGTTGTTCGCCGATCCGTCCATGTCGTCGAGGCACGGCTTGTAGCGGCGCTCGATGAACCCTTCACCCGACAGCTCGAACCCCTCGCCCACCCAGGACGGCTGGTTGTTCGAGGCGGCGTGCCGGCCGTCGACCGACTGGGACGAGTAGGCCAGGGCCAGTTTCGGGGTCAGTCCGCTCATCGCGGGCGGCACCCGCATCGGGTACGACCAGGTGAAGGCGCCGGAGTTACCGCCAGCGGACCAGGTCGCCGACGCCTGCAGGGGGGTGGCCGCGTAGTCCCCGGACGGCCCGGAGTCGGCAGCGGTCAGCGCGAAGAGGCTGCCGGCGCCCACCGGTACGTCAGCTGTCACGGTCCGCTTGGCAAGGTCCTTTGTCGACCGCAGGGGCGTACCGACGCAGTTGCGGTGCTGCGGGGTGGTCAGGGCACATTCGGGCAGGCTGACCAGCCGTAGCCGGCTGGACCAGTCGGCACCGTAGGCGGTGGCGAAGGGGGCGTAGTCGATGCTGACCCGGGTCGGGCCGGAGCCGGTGATCCCGTCGGCGCGGGCCAGGCGCAGCGCTAGTCCGCGCAGCCCGGCACGGGCGGTGGTGGCCCGGTCGAGCACGTCGACGCGTACCCGGGCGGGTGGACCGGCCGTCGAGCCGGCAACGGCCGGGGCAGCGGCGACCCGGACCGGCAAACTCCCGGCCCGGGCCGGTGCGCGCCCCGTTCCGGCGGGCACGGCCACCACGGCGCTAGCGGCCGCCGGCCAGACCGGCGCCGGTTTGGCGCTGGCGTCCGGCCTGGCCGGTGCCGTCGAGGGTGACCGCACGGGAACCTCGGTGACCGGCACCTTCGGGACCGGAACCGGCGTTGGCCGCTGGTACGGCGCCGGGCCCGCCGCCAGCGCCGGCACCTGGAGCAGGTTCAGGATCAGCACCGCCGCGAGCGAGGCGGCGAAGCCGCTACGAGCGGCCCGGAACGGGCGGGAACGGGTGAGCTTGGACGTGTTTGTGCGCAGCAGTACCCGCACCGGTACCTCCGAGGTCCGAGATCAGCGGAATGAATGGTGTTGGCCGTGGTGGTCGGTGCAGGTCAGGGCAGCGGTTGGCTGCTCCACAGCCGAGAGCCGGGCCGATCGGCCGAATACCGATGGGTACACACAGCGGCGCTGACAGTGACGAACAGAAGGTCTGGAGTGCCTCTCACCTGATGGAGGCAGCAGGAACCACACGCACCGAACATGCGAACCCCCGTGGTGACTCAGTGCAAGGCGCGATCACCGTAGCGCGACAATAGGCAACAATCAATACTGAAGATCGTCAGACGGTCGGCGCGTACGCCTCACGGTCCGGCCAGTCCTCACCGCCAGCGGACTGCTTGTCCGACTCGACCGCGAAGATCCTTCGTAGGAATACCGGCGTGTCGGACAACGAGCGTGACGATCTCGAGGATCCCCTGACTCGATGGCTCAACAGTCAGCCGCAGGCCGACTCGCAACTGCCTACCCAACGGCGGCGTGGTCTGCGGTTTGCGTTCTACGGTCGGATGTCGACCGTCGAGCACCAGGACCGGGTGACGTACCGGCACTGGCAGCGGGACTGCGCAAGCGAGCTCGTCGCCGCTCACGGGGTGATCGTCGCCGAGTACTTCGACGTCGGCTGCTCCCGCCGCCGCGGCTGGCGGCAGCGCCCGCAGGCCGCCGCGCTGCTGGCCGCGCTCGACGACCCAGATCGCGGGTTCGACGCGATCGTGGTCGGCGAGTACGAGAGGGCGTTCTCCGCCAATCAACTGCAGCATCTGGCGCCCGTGCTCGAACATCGCGATGTGCAGCTGTGGCTGCCCGAGACAGACGGGGCCCGTCGACCACCACAACCCAGCCCACCAGGCGCTGATCATGATGCTGGGCGCCCAGTCGAAACGTGAGGTGCAGCGCGCCCGGTTCCGGGCCGTCACAGCAATGCGAGCCCAAGCCCGGGAGCAGGGACGGTATCTCGGAGGCCGGCCACCCTACGGCTACCGACTCACCGACGCCGGCCCTCATCCGAACGCCGCGCACGCCCGCTGGGGTCGCCGGCTGCGACGCCTCGAACCGGATCCGGCCACGGCCGGACACGACCGGTGGATGTTCGCCCAACGCCTGACCGGCCAAAGTCTTGCCAGCATCGCGCGTGCCCTCAACGACGCCGGCATACCGTGCCCATCGGGCATCGATCCCGGCCGCAATCCCCACCGCAGTGGCGACCGGTGGACCCTGCGAACGGTCGCGGCGATACTCGGCAATCCCCGCTACACCGGCCGGCAGGTCTGGAACCGGCAACCCGCGCACACCGACACCGACGCCAGCCGCGCGGAGCGAGAACTCGTCCGACGGAACCCGACCGCGGACTGGGTGGTCTCCACGCAACGGGCCCAAACCGCGCTGGTCAGCGAGCAGGACTTCGTCGCCACCCAGGCCGTTCGCTCCCACCGGAGCGCCCACGACGGCACCACCCGCCGCTACCTTTTCACCGGCCTACTGCGCTGCGGACCATGCGGCCGAAGAATGGAATCTCACTGGATCAATCCACGCCCCGGCTACCGATGCCGCCACGGCCACACCAGCACCCAACAGCCCACCAACCGCCGGCGCAAGATCCTCTATCTCAGGGAAGACCACATCATCGCAAGGCTCGCCGACCATGCCCGCATCCCCAGCGGCATCCAGACTCCACACGACCTGGTCACGCTCCTGCAAAGGAGGACGATCACCATCGTCTGCGACCAGGAACACTGCACATCGACCATAGAATCATCCGCGCAGGGCAACCTGCTCGGATGATGATCGATATGTGGTAATGATGTGTCCGAGGGCGACACGGGACCATTGCCCCACCGCCGATGACAATCGGCAAAACCTTGAAGCTCGCGCAAGTCTAGCCGCCTTGGTGACCTTTTCGGGATCGCCGAAGAGGTCACCAAGCCGAAGAGCCGGGTCAGGGCCCGGCCCCTCCGGCCGCGGTTCATTCGGCGCCAAGGCTGCGGCGGTACGTCCGTACGTGGTCACCGTCGGGCGACGGCTGCTGAGTTCCAGCTTCCCAACCCAGCCGCTCGTAGAACCCGGTCGCCCCGACGGCCCCGGTCGACGTCTGCGCCTCGACCCAGTGAACGCCGCCGTTGCGGACCTGCTCGACGAAGCAATCGACCAGCAGCACCCCGATGCCGGCCTTACGCCACTCTGGCCGCACCGCCAGCGCGGTCATGACCCCCACGTGTGCAGCCGCAACCGGTCCCGCCCGCTGCGGTGTCACCAGGGCTGGCCGGCGGTGGGCCACCCGACGGGCCCACGGCCGGACCCGCGTTCGCAGCACACGGACAGCGACACGGGGCCGGAGCACCAGCGCGACCAGCCCGGCAAGTGCGAGGGACGCCATTGCGCGCCGGTCCTTCGCCAGCTCGGTCATGTAACCGGCGTGATCGCTCGTGCCCAGCACGAACCCGACGAAATTGTCCTGCGAGCCTGCGGTGTCGATGGCCACAACACCCACACCGTGCGGTGAGTCCAGCACAGTGCGGTGCCAGCGGCGGACGAAGCGGGCTCCGAGCGACGGAAACAGTCCCATCGGAAGTAACTCGATGTGGGCGCGGGACATCGCGGGGAGATCTTCACCCCTCGCCGCACGCAGGACAAGCCGGCCGCCAACCCGATCGGCAGCCACTGGACCGGGGGTCGGCGCCGCCACAATGCTCCTGCGGGGGTCATCGACTATGAGGCGAGGAATGCGCACGACATCGCTCCCAAGTGTCAGGGCCAGACACTCCTGCTCGAAGACCTGACCTTGCCCCGGACGGCGCCCCTGGCAGACGCCCCGCCGCCTTGGCTCGGGCCATGGGTGCTGTGCTCTGCCGGGTCCGGTGATTGGAACGTGGTAGGCGCCGTCGGCGGCCACCACGTGGGCAGCGAGGGCTGGCTGGCCACTGGCCGATCGGATCGGTCAGCTCTGGTTACCGGAACGCCGGCCTTCCGGACGCTCGGCCACCTCACCGTTCTTCATCTGGGGCAGGTTCCGCTGGCTCATCCTGCCTCCTCGTAGCCTCGACCAGCCTCTCGGCCACGCCTACCCGTCTGGGGTGCCCGGACACCGGGAGGCCAGGGACAGTGGGTGCCCGACCGGCGTAAGGGCCCAGCCGGGGCCGCACTGATCGTGGTGGGGTGTGCAGCCCGAATGGTACGAGTCCCGTCTCCGGAGGACATAGAGACGAATCGCCGGACGCGCCCAAGTGAATCGGCTCTCCCGGCCCATCGGGATCGCGGAGAGATCTTCTGGGGCAAAGCCCAACACCAACGGCCAGCAGCCTTCTACCAGCTGATCCGCCAGGGCACCCGGCTCGTGCCCGCGGACTTCATCGCCTTCAGCGAGCCGAACCACGACATCGGCGACATGCACGACCTGTTCATGCCGAACTTCTTTGCCCAGACCGCGCTGGTGCAGGAGTCGCATCGTGATCGTCTCCCCGGTCGTCGTCCGGGCGTCGGCGCGGTCGTAGCGGGCTCACGCTCCGGTCGCGCCGATATTTCGTCGACGCAGGGCGGTACCCGGCGCCCGTGATCCAAAACTCCTGCTCAGCAGCCCGCTCGCCAGCAGCGAGCATCGTCACACAACCGTCATGGTTTCGCGGTAGCGCCGCCACCTGCCGGGGAAGTTCTTGAACAGGCGGCACCACGGAGGGGAGGGTCGGCGACGGGCGGATGGCACGACAGGATGCGTCCGGCGCTGGCGGTTCTCCCGGCGGTGGTCCTGCTCGTAACAGCCTGTACGAGCCCACCCGCGGCTCCGCGGCCCAACCCCCGAGCCGCTGCCCACCACCCGACCCGGCACGGTCGCCCGGGCGGAGGTGGGCGACCGGCTCACCCTGACCGCCACCGTCGACCGGGTCATCACCGACACCGCGTTCGTCGTACGCGACGCCGACCTGACCGACGGGACCCTGCTCGTGCTGACGACGGGCCCGTCGGCGCCGGCTCCACCGCAGCTCGTGACTGTGCGGGGCACCGTGATCCGGTTCTCCCACCGCGACCTCAGCGACCGCTACCGCCTCGGATCCCCGGGACCGTACCGGGCCTTCGAGGGTGGGCGGGCGCTCGTCGCGCAGGAGTTGACGGTCCGGGAGTGAGCCACTTCGACGCGGCGGGGGTTCCTGCGCGGGGTGCCGACCCGAGCGGCTTCCCGGTCGCCACACCCACTGAGGAGCAGGATGACAGTCAGTGCCCTTGTCAGCGCCATCGTCGTCAGTCTCGTCGCCGGCGCGCTGGGTCGCCCTGCGGTGCCGGCACGCGACGCCATACCGCGCTGGTTGGCGCTGGTCCTGGGCGTCACCACTGCCCTGCTCGCGACCATCCTCGCCGTGCTGGTCGGTGTCGACGCCCGCAACATCGGCCTACTCGGGGTCGTCGGCCAGGCGGGTTGCGCCGGCCTCGCCGTCATCCTCGTCGCGATCGGCGCCGGCCGCCGTCAGCCTTCCCGCTAGCCTTCCGTACCAGGCGTTTCCGGGATTCCGCCGCCGGCAGCCACCTATGGTGGAAGCGACGGGACGGACACCGGTCGGTCACCGCCGGGGACGATGGGCGAGCAGCATGGATCGGTTCCTGGAGGCTGTCTGGGACACGAGCAGCGTGAGCGGTCGCCTCTTGACCAGCGTCGTCCTGATCGTGCTGGCCGTCGTGCTCGCCGCTCTGGTCGGCCGCGTGGCCACCCTGCGGGTGGACGACACCACCAACCGCTACTACCTGCGCAAGGCGGTGCACTACCTCACCGTCGTAGCGTTGCTGTTCGCGCTGGCACTGCTGTGGCGGCCGTTCGCCGGCCGGGTCGGTGTGGTCTTCGGCCTGCTCGCCGCCGGTCTCGCGCTGGCCATGCAGGAGGTCATCGGCGCGTTCGCCGGGTGGATCAGTATCCTCACCGGACGGCAGTTCCGCGTCGGTGACCGGATACAGATGTGCGGGGTACGCGGTGACGTCCTGGACATCACCCCGCTGCGCACCCGCATCCTGGAAAGCGGCTCCTCCTCCGACCCGGAATCCTGGATCCGCGGCCGCCAGTACACCGGGCGGGTGGTCTCCCTGTCGAACCGCTTCGTGTTCAGCGCGCCGGTCTACAACAGCAGCACGGTGCTGGACCACCTGTGGGAGGAACTGACCCTGCCCGTCCCCTACGAGGCTGACTGGCACCTGGCAGAGCGCATCCTGTGCGAGGAGGCGGAGAACACCTCCTCGACGGTCGAGGCGCGGCGGGCCATCGACCAGATGCGCCGCCGCTACCCGGTCGCCGAGGCGGAGGTCGATCCGCGCGTGTTCGTCCGCGCCACCCCCAACTGGGTCGAGCTGTCGGCACGGTTCGTGGTGCCGGTGCGCGCCGCCCGACAGGTCAAGGACCAGGTCACCCGGCGGGTGCTGGACCGCTTCGCCGAGAACGGCATACGGGTGGCGTCGGTGACGCAGGACATCACCGTCCACCCGCCCCAGACGTCAGCTACCGGCGCCGCCCCGGATGGTCACCGGTGAGGGGCGCCAACCGCCGGGTGTACCAGCGACGGCCGGGCGTGGCGGTGACGCCGTGCAGCACGGTGCTCGCGACCACCACCAGGCTGCCGGCGGCCCACAGCCGGGAATCCCGGGCTCCTCCTGCTCGCTGTGCGTGAGATAGAACAGTGCCGACACACCGATCGGCCCGAACCAGCCCAGGAACACCACATCCCGCCAGGACATCTTCAGCACGGGCCTCAGGGCGAGCACCACCGGCAGGCGGCGCAGCACCAGCACCGCGATCGCGAAGGCCGCCAGGGGCCAGCCCAGGTCGCGCCAGTCACGCCACGGCACCTCGATGCCGAGCAGAAAGAACAACGGCAATACCAGGTAGCGGGTCAGCGCGTCGTCGAGCTTCTGCTCCGACGCCCGCGACCGGTTCCCGATGACCCCGTTGTAGGCGAGACCGGCGACGAACACCGCGAGAATCCCGTCCGTGCGGGCCACGCGGGCGACTCCCAGTGCCGCGACGCCAAGCACGAGCGTGAAGATCAGCAGGGAGCCCTCATCCACGTCCTCCCGCGCCTCGGCCGTCATGATGGCCCGGCCGGCTGCGTAGCCGACCGTCACACCGACCACCAGCGCCCCCAGCACTGCCCACACTGCCTCCCCCAGGTGGCTGCCGAAGGATCCAAACGTAACGGCGGAGAGCGCGAGCACGACGAAGAGGAAAGCGAGCCCGTCGTTGGCACCGGACTCGCCGCTGATCACCTGCCGCAGCCGAGCCGGCAGTTGCCGCTCGGCTGGTCCCCCGGAGACGACGCTGGAGGCCAGGACCGGGTCCGTCGGTGTCACGCAGGCGCCCAGCAGCAGTGCCAGGGCGACGGGGAGACCGAGGACCAGCCAGGCCAGGCCGGCGCTGACCACCGCCATCGCGGCCATCGCGACGGTGAGGAGCACGCCGACCGGACGGATCACCGACCGGTAGTCCGGCAGCGGGAAGCGCAGCGCGACGGCCATCAGGGAGATGGCCAACAGGACCCGGCTCGCCTCCAGCGTCAGGACCGACGCCTCGTGGTGGGGTAGGTCGATCAGTCCGAGAACCGGACCGACCAGTACGCCCACCAACAGCGCGAGCAGCGGCTCACTGACCGGTACCCGACGGATGGCGCTGGACCAGAAGGCCAGCAGCACCCCAGGAGCCCGACCAGGGCGTACGCGAGATGCAGCGGATCCATCCTCGGCCGCTACCCCGTTCCCCGCCCCTCACACCCGCCGGCGCCGTTCCCGCACCGGGCACCTGGACGCGGCTGGTCACGTCGAGCCGGAACTCTGCACCAGCGACCTGCCGGATCAGGATGATCGACAGCCGTACCGGTACGAGGCCCGGGAGACGCCGCTCCCGCAGCGACGACGAACCGCACCAGTGCCACCACCGCCGCGACGAAGATGAACTGCCGGCATCGACGGACACCGCGCGGGGAGTCCCGGGGTGCGCCACGATGAGCGGGTGATGTCGAAGAACCGGGCACCGTGAGCCGGCCCCGCACCGTGTCCGCGCGGCTCGCCGAGGTGCGGGAGAGCTTCTGGCTCGTGCCGGCGGCGTTCGCGGTGGGCGCGGTGGCGGCGGCGGTCGGCCTGTCGATCCTGGAGCTGCAGGTGGCCCTTCCCTTCGAGGGGATCCTGCCCAGCGGCCCCGCCGGTGCCCGGTCGCTGCTGTCGTCGATCATCACGGCGATGATCTCCTTCACCGCGCTGGTCTTCTCCATCACGGTGGTGGCCCTGCAACTGGCCAGCAGTCAGTACTCCCCACGTGTCCTGCGGACCTTCCTACAGGATCGGATCATCCAGGCGACGCTCGGTACGTTCGTGGCCACCTTCCTGTTCGCGATGGTGGTGCTCGCCGCGCTGCCGGCCCGGGACGGAGAGCGGTTCCCGGAACTGTCGCTCGCGGTGTCCATGTCGCTCGTCCTGGCCAGCAGCGGCACTTTCATCTACTACCTGCACCACATCACCACCGTGATGCGGGTGTCGCACATCATCGCCTCGATTGGCGCGCAGACCCGGCGGTCGATCGCCCGCCTTCCCCCGCCGGACGAGCTGGAGGCGGTGGTGCCCGGCGGGGTCACGCAGACCGTGCTCGCCCCGGAACCCGGGATGATCAGCAATGTCAATCTCGCCCTGCTCGCCCGCCTGGCACGCGAGTACGACTGCGCCTTCGCCGTCGTTCCCGCGCCGGGTGACTTCGTCGCCGCGGGAGCACCCCTGGTACGCGTTCACCGGACAGCCAGGGGTACGGCCCGTCCGGTGCCGACCGATCGGGTCGAGCAGGGCGTGACCATCGGCGTGGAGCGCACCCCGGGGCAGGACGTCGCCTTCGGCTTCCGGCAGTTGGCCGACATCGCCGAACGCGCGCTGTCCCCGGCGGTCAACGACGTCACCACCGCCGTACGGGCCGTGCAGGAGACACACGACCTCCTGCGCCGGCTGGCGACCCGCCCCGATCCGACCCACGTGGCCCGCGACGACGACGGCACGTTGCGCGTCCGCGTCGACGGCGTCCCGTACGACACCCTCCTAGCCATGATCGTCGACGACATTCGACTCGTCGCCAGCCAGCAGCCGCGCGTCGCGCGACTGCTGGACGCCGTCCTGCGCGACCTCGCGACCGTCGCGCTTCCCGTTCACCAGACCGCGATCGGACGTCGACTACCGCCGCCGACCGCCGACCGTCACTGACGACCTCGTCCGGGCGGCGCAGGGCAGCCGGCGTTCTCCCTGCTCGTCCGCCCCGGTCGCGGTGATGGCCGCCATGCGAGGCGGTCAGGACGGCGTCGACCGAGCCGTGTTTCACTCCGCCGAGCAGGCCGGCGGCGTAGAGCTAGTCAGACGAATGGTGCGAGGTTTGCCAGCCGGCACTGCGGGACAGCCCGTCCTGCCGCACCGACACCACCAGCACCCGTGGTTTGCGATTCGCTACGGGCCGTCGTCGACGACGTCGGCGAGGCTGCTGCCGTCGCCCAGCCGGGACCGGGTGAGGACGCTCAGGCTTCCGTCGGTTTCCAACACCACTGCCGCGAGGTCGTGAAGGTCGCCCACCCCCTGGCTACGAGCGGCCTGCCGGATCTCGCTCTCCACGACCCGGCAGCGCCGCATGGTGGCGTGCCGCAGATGCCCATCGCGTAGCAGAATGGTCGGTCGTGCCTTGATCAGCCGCTGTGACGGCGGCCAGCGGACGCCGAGCAGCGCGACCACATACTGCAACGCCACCAGCAGCGCCAACGCGAGGATTCCCTCCACCAGGGAGACGTCGCGCGACAGCAGGATCGTGGCCAGGGTAGAACCCAACGCGACAGTGACCACCAGAGCGAACGCGTTGAGCTTGGACAGGGTTCGTTTGCCGGACAGCCGAAGGATCAAACCAGCGCCGGGTAGACGACCATGGCGACGACGAGCAGCCGGAGCAGGTCGGCAGGGTTCTTCAGCACCATCGCGGTGCCGTACCCGCGATGTCCGCCTGGCACGCGCAGGTAGGCCGATCGAGCGCTCCCGTCGGTACACCGCAGAAGGTGGCGGTGCGCGTTAGGGGCCACCGAGGACGGGTAGCGGCGAAACGACCACACAGCCGACGCGAATGCCGCATCTTGGTACAAGACCGTGTAGTAGTCGCCCATCTGCCCGCCCGTCAGACAGAGGACGCCATGCGCAAGTCACGCCGCGAGTTCACTCGATCGGTGGGACCGTCCCGCCCCAGCCGAACCCGACGACAGGCGGCCGGCGTCGTACGGATGATCATCGCCCTGATCCTGGCCGGTGGCGCCTACACCCTGTTCACGCCGGCCGCACAGGCTCAGGAGGAGCCACGGTTGAGTGCCGCCGCCGCCGAGGGCGAGGCGTTGTTCGAGGTCGGCTGCATCACCTGCCACGGCCGCAGCGCCGGGGGCGTCGAGGGGCGCGGACCCAGCCTGATCAACGTTGGTGGCGCGTCGGTGGAGTTCCAGGTCGGCACGGGCCGGATGCCCCTGGCCCGGCAGGAGGCCCAGGCGCAGCGCAAGCCCCCGCTGTACACCGACGAGCAGGTACGTCAACTCGCCGCGTACATCGACTCCCTCGGTGTGGGCCCGGTGGTGCCGGACAACGTGAAGGCCTTGGTCGACGACGCCAACCTCGCCCGTGGCGGCGAGTTGTTCCGAGTCAACTGCTCGCAGTGCCACGCCTTTGGCGGCGGTGGTGGGGCGCTGTCCTCCGGCAAGTACGCCCCGAGCCTCTATCCCGCCAGCGACCGGATCATCTATGCCGCCATGCTCAGCGGCCCGCAGAACATGCCCATCTTCGGCGACAGCACTCTGACACCGGAGCAGAAGGCCGACCTCATCGCCTACATCCAGCAGGTCATCCAGACCGACCACGACCCCGGCGGATTCAACCTGGGTCGCTACGGACCCTCCACCGAAGGGTTGGCGGTCTTCCTGGTCGGCATCGTCACGCTGGTGTTCGCCAGCCTCTGGATCGCGGGCAAGTCATGACCGAACACACCACCCAACAGAGCCGCGCACCGGTCGATGTCACCGATCGGAGGCTGTCCCGGTTCGAGGTGGTGCGCGAGGGCGCCCGCCGCGACGACATCGAGATCGTCCACTACGAACCTCAAGTCCTCGCCGGCTCCAAGGCCGAACGGCGGCTGGTCCGCACCACCGCATTGCTCTTCCTCATCGCAGGACTCGCCAGCATCGCGTTCCTTGCCGTGTTCATCTGGTGGCCGTGGCGCTACCAGCTCCTCGGCGAGATCGAGGAGTACTACACCCCTCTGCTCGGGACAACCATGGGCACCGCCCTGCTGGGAATCGGGTTCGGCATCCTCGTGTGGGGCAAGAAGCTGCTGCCCAAGGAGGTGTCGATCCAGGACCGCCATGAAGGTGCGGTCTCCCCCGACGACCGACTCATCGCTGGCCAGACCATGCTGCACATGGCCGACGAACTCGGCGTGCGACGCCGTCCCTTGCTGGGTGTGTCCCTGCTCGCGAGCCTCGTCCCCGTCGGCGCGGTCGCCGTCGCGCCCCTGGTCGGCGGTCTCATCTCCAACCCCCACAAGGACAACCAACTGTTCCGTACCGGCTTCGCCCTCGCCGACGACCAGGGCGCCGCCACCCGCGTACGTCTGGTCCGCGAGGACGGCCGGCCGGTACGCCCCGCCGATCTGCTCCCCGGAGGGCAGGTCACCGTCTTCCCCGGCATCCCGCACGGCGTCAGCAACCAGCACGCCGACTCCGTCACCCTGCTCATCCACCTACGAGCCCAGGACGCCCTGCGGGCACGCGAGAACAACGAAGAGGCCGGCAAGCAGGACTGGATGTGGGGCAACTACATCGCCTACTCCAAGATCTGCACCCACGCCGGCTGCCCCGCCAGCCTCTACGAACAGCAGACCAACCGCCTGCTCTGCCCCTGCCACCAGTCGCAGTTCCTCATCACCGACAACGCCAAACCCATCTTCGGCCCCGCCAGCCGGTCCCTCCCCCAACTCCCCATCGAGGTCGACGACGAGGGCTTCTTCGTCGCCTCCTCCGACTACCAGGAGCCCATCGGGCCCGACTTCTGGGAACGCCCCTGACAGCAACTACCGGAGACCTTTTCAATTATCGATCACCGCCACGCCGTGACCCCACTCGGCCAACACCCACTTACGAAACGCGCCCTAGTAGTGCTTTGTTAGATTTTGTGGCGTTTGTTGCGGTGTAACGGTTTCACGGGCTGGTGTCAGGTGATGCAGGCGCCGGTCCAGGTCGCGAGGAGTCGTTGCAGCTCGCGGATGACTGCGTAGAGAGTCAGGCCGGCGCAGCCGCTTTTGGGTCCAGGCGCAGTTCGGTGATGAACAGGTGCGCGGCGGTGACCAGGGTGACGTGGCGGTGCCAGCCGATCCAGGATCGGCCCTCGAAGTGGTCCAGGCCGAGGCCGGTCTTCAGCTCGCGGTAGTCGTGTTCGATGCGCCAGCGGATCTTGCCGTAGCGGACCAGGCCGGTGTGGCTGGTGGTAGCAGGCAGGCTGGACAGCCAGTACTTGACTGGCTCGGCCTCATCGTCGGGCCACTGGGAGATCAGCCACCGCTCGGGCAGGAGGCCGTCGGCATCGCGGGCGACGCGGTGCCCGGCCGGACGCACGCGCAGGAAGACGAACTGGGAGCTTATCGTGCCCTTCGAGCCTTCCCGCCAGGTAACCGTCTCCGTGGCGGCGCGTCCGGCGGCGCGAACGTGCTCGACCAGGCTGATCGCGGTCTTCGGGTAGCGCGGCTCCGTGCGGGTGGGTGGGCGGGCCCGCCCGGACCACACCCGCTCGGTCGGCCGCACGTCTGGCTTGTGTGCGAGGGCATCGCCTTTGACCTGCATCATGTAGCCGATCCCGCGTTCGTCCAAGGCGCTGCGGAACTGACTGTTGTCGCCGTAGCCGGCGTCGGCGGCCAGTAGCGGTGAGCGCAGCCCGTGGCCGGCCAGTTCGTCGAGCAATTCCACCACCATCGCCCACTTCGGGCGGTGACGCGCCTGCTCGGGTATGCCGCAGCGGGCCCGGCGAGCAGCCACCTCGGGCCGGTCAGCCTCGTCAACGGCGTGGTCGTCCCACGACGCCGGGAGAAACAGCCGCCAGTCCAGAGGACAGGACGCGGTGTCGGTGACCGCGTGGACGCTCACCCCGATCTGGCAGTTCGCGACCTTGCCGAGCGTGCCGGAGTACTGCCTGGCCACGCCCGGCGAACTCTTGCCGTCCTTCGGGAAGCCGGTGTCGTCGACGATCCACGCCACCGGCTCGACCACCTCGAGGGCTCGGCGGGCCAGCCGCATCCGCACCGCCGTGGTGTCCCACGTCGAGGTCGTCACGAACTGCTGCAACCCCTGATGATCCACCCCGAGCCGCTGCGCCATCGGCTGCATCGACTTGCGCCGCCCGTCCAACAACAGCCCCCGCAGATACGTCTCACCCTTCGCCCGCTGATCCAACGAACCATAGGAGTGAAAACGTCTGCGGCGAACGCCTCAAGCCGTTGCCGCGCAACGGAAAGCTCGTCAGGGGTCACCGCAACATCGAACTACCCCGAACCACTCGACGACTCAACGACACACCGACCTAACAAAGCACTACTAGTCGGCGCTATCCCGATCGATTGACGATCAGCCAACCTGGGCTGTACGGGTCCCCGGGCCATTAACGGGACCCGGCCGGTACACCGTCAAGGGCTGACCCGAGGTTGAGTCAGCCCTTGACCTGAATCGGGACATCTGGATTCGAACCGACGACCCCTTGTTACCGAAAGTAGCCGTCCGAAGTTTGTCATCAACTGTCATAATTCGGCTCTGAGCTGCGCAGACACGATCAGCCGCCCAGGTGCCGAGCATCCAACGTACGGCTTTCGACATGGTGACGGGACGAGACGCATCCTGCCACCTCGTTCGGCGACACCGGCCGACGCGTCAGACCAGCCCGGCCACAAGCCAGGCCAACACTCCGAGCACCAGAAGTCGGATCGACCACGTGACATAGGCGAACTTGCGACTCGCCACCATGTGCGCCGCCCAGACGTGTCCCGCCAGCATCCTGGCGGTGGCGTCTTCATCGACTGTGGTTGCCAACCAAGCGTCGACGAATCCCTGGCTGTTGCGTCCGTAACGCTCGGCTACGTACGCGAAGTGGTGTAGAGGCTCCGACGCAGCCGCCTGTCGTCGCGGCATCAGCGTGTGTAACGCGAGGAGCGCACTCGTCGCGGCCGCTACCGCAGAAAACACCGGGAGCACCGGCGACCAGGCCCGGCCCGTCACGGTCAGGGAGTCCTGGCCGGACCACAGGCTGCCGCCCAGGAGCCCGGCGGCTGCAAGGACCGCAGCCGCCTTCACGTCGGCGAAACGAATCGTCTCGTGTAGTTGCTGGAGGGCATTCCATCCCGCTTCGCTCTGCAAACCGGAGGACCGGAGCGCCCCCGTCACGACCCGACCCGGTCACTCGGATCCCCCAGCTGGCTGGCGAGGTCCGTGCGGTCGAAGCTACGGAACACCCGATCGAGCTGGCCGACTAGGTGCCGGCGCTCGTCTGCACTGAGCCCGGCGACAAACTTTCCGATGAGCACACTAATCGGGTCCGCCTCGACCTGCGGGGGCGCAGTCACACGCTCACCACTGCCAAGTTGAGCGGCGATCGTATCGAAGAGAGGGTCCGTCAAGGACTGAAGATCGGCCGGGTGGTGGAGATGCCAGTACATCCGAGCTATATCCGGCCTGCCGAAGATCTCGTCACGCAGCCACCGAAGCTGACGCAGTTCGTCTCCGCGACGCTGCTTCTCCAGAGTCGCGCGTCGTTCGGCCTCCTCCCAAGCGGTGGTCACGGCAAGCGCCTCGGCAGGCACGGTGATCCGGACACGCAGATGGGTGAGGACCAGACTGGTCTGCGGCACGGCAATCTCGGTGACGCCCCTGGCATTGATCAGATCAGCCAGGTGACTCGCAACCGTGACGCGCCGGGTGACGGCCCACCGGGCGAGGTGGTCCCAGGCAAAGGCACGAACCTTGGCCTCGGCCTCCGGCTCACGTCCCCGCCACTCAACGGTCACCTCCGCCTGAAAGTTCGCGCCGGGCAGCGCGCTAGCCAGCGTGGCCTCGAACGTATGTGACGGGGACGGGAAGGGGGAGTGCTTCTCATTCCCGGACGTCCACTCCCGGGAGATTCCCCGCAAGAGATCACGCATCTCATGCTCCTACGGTGAGTGGATCGACCTGGTGCAGGCTCTCGACGACGTGGTCACGCACGTCACGCCGTTCCGGGCTGGTCACGTCGCGATCGACCGGCTGCCACGCGAACGTCAGCTTGGAGAGGCGCACGAGACGGCGGGTCCCGCCGTCCCCACGACGCACCACGTCCCCGAGAAACTCGACAATCCGGATCCGACTAGCCTCGGACAAGAGCGCCGCGTCGAGCAGACTCTCGCCGAACTCCGTACGGGCCGCATCGACCTCGGTCTGATCGAAGAGTCGGGCCACGGCCCCGACGAGCCCGATGCGCGACGACTCGTCATGCCAGGTCAGCAACACGGGATGAGCTTCACTACGGGCGAGCGCTGCGAACACCGCCCACGCCGTTTCCGTACGACCACCAGGTTCACCCTCGGACCAGTTGGTAACCACCTCGACGATCCGAGGGCGTAGCCGGGGTATCTCCCAGAGCCGACTCACCGCCGCCACGATGGCATCCCGGACGACCGGAGAGTCACGGTGGGCAATGTGGCTCAGACGGGTCAGCGACACCCGGGGATAGAGCCGGGCGAGTTCACCTGAGCAGACCTCGGCGATGGTACAGAGGGACTGGTCACTCGCACGCTCCAAGCGCGACCAGCGGTAGAGCAGGCTCCGCACGTCAGCCCCCACCTCCTCGCTCATGGCAGTGGCCGTTAGGGCCTGCACCACGTGGGGCCGCAGATTTGGCCGTCCGGTCCAGCGATTCAGCCACACCAGCGGGCGGGTGTCCCGGCTCCGCAACACGATGGCCACCAGATTCCCGACGATCCGTTCCGCCAGACGGGTCTGCCGATGGTCGTTCCGCCGTAACGGCAGGTCCATGGCCCACTCCCACAGCTTCTTGTGGAACCAGGCAGAGCGGTCACCGTGCAGAAAGGTCAGCACTGCCGCGCCGTAGTTCGCCCGCTCGAACCGGAGCCCACCGTCCACCACCTCGGCTTTGATCTCGCTCATCAGCGCCCGTAGTCCGATTTCCGCGAGACCGTCGGAGCGGGCGGAGGGCAGGTCACCGAGGGTCTGCCCGAGCGAGTTGACCGCGTCCAGCACCTCTGCCGGTGGCTCTCCCTCGAGCAAGGCGGCTGCGACGAGGAACAGCCGATGCCGGACACTCCTGGCTCCGCTGAACCAGTTGGCCAGGACGTCGTCCCAGTCACCATAGGCCCCGCACACCTCCTCGACGAGCTTCGTCACGTCATGCTCGGGATGGTTACGGAGGGCGGTCACGATGATCCCGGTAAGCCGCATAGCGTCCATCACCGTGGCTCGGGTCAGCAAGTCGCCGATGGCGGGATTCCCGATGATGGAGGAAGCGTCGACAGCGTGCACTGCGCACTCGCGACGTACCACCTCCCCAAGGTCTGGGGGCGGGACCTGAAAGATGGAGACGGTCCCGACGCCGCCGGCGGCGGCCCAGACGGCTGGGGTCGCCGCGACCACCAGATTCGCCTCCAGGGTCGCCAGGTGTGCGGCGTGGGCCTGCAACCGGCGGCCCAGGTCGGGACTCAACCGTTCCCGCTGGTCCGGCAGACATAACAGGTATGTCACGCCCCGTTCCGCCGGAAGCTCCGCCGCAGTGAACGGGCGCCCCCGCTCCTCGTCGATCAGAATTTCCTCCAATCGCCGTCCCGCCTGGCTCGACTCGTACAGCAGCGCGACCGCAGCCGTCCGCAGCCCGGAGTTGGCCGGGCCCAGCACTACCGCCCATGGCTGGTCGCCGACGACGCGGGCTGCGGCGGCCCGGTCGAGAGTGAGATCCTGGTCCTGGCTCGCCAGTCGGTAGCTGCGTGGCGCGAGTGACTGCACGACCTGCTCGACATAGGCCCGTAGCAGATGGTGCCGGCGAATGGCTTCGTTGATCAGCTTGTTCTCGACGAAGGTCTGGTGCACTCCGCCGTGCACGGTGCCACCGGTGACCATCTGCCCGACGTTGATGCCGCTGACAGCCTCCGAGTAGAGGTCCTCCTCGAGCCGGTCGTCCTCGGCGAGAGTCACGGTCTCTTCGGGGCTCACGATCGGCTCCCGAGGGGGTTACCGCCGAAGGACTGGTGCATTCCGCCGTGCACGGTCCCACCCCCGACCACCTGCCCGTAGTTGGTGCCCACCGGCTGCTGCGACGGCCGGTAGGCGAGCCCTGGCGGGGACTGAGACTCCGATGCGGGTTCCGCTTCGTTCGTCCGGCCCACCGGCCAGGCGCCCGACGGGGTGGGTAGGTGCAGCCACGCACGCTGCGCGAACGCCTTGCCCTCCACCCGGGCCTCGACGTCGACGAAGTGGTCCGGGTGCAGACCGGAGTAACCAGCACTGATCACGTCGTGGAAGACCCGGTCCGAGACGATCATGGCAACCAGGGTGATGCGCGGTTTGGCTTCCGTGAGCGCGCTCTTGACCACCCCGGAGTCCAGTAGTCGGTGCGTCTCGTTACGTGCTGTCCCATTGCCCCCCTGCCCCACTGCCGCCGAGTCAGTCGGCAGGGGACCCACGTGCAGACTCACCCGCAACCGCAGAGGTTCCTCCCCAGGGTGTTGGCGCCGGTGGTCGTCCAGACGATTCTGAAGCATGGCCGGAAAGGGATGGACGAGATACGGGAGTATCCGGGTCGGCAAGCCCACGGCCAGGCCGTCCCCGGTTGGGCCATAGAAGTCGGGACTCGACCACTCCGCGTCCAGCCCGGCATCCCGCATCGCGTCCCCGACGAGCCGGTGAATGGTGCGGGAGACATTCTCGTGCGTACAGCCGGGCAGGTCTGTGAAGCCCTTCGCGTCGACCGCCAGCACCGCGCGGTACGGCGGTAGCGGGCGGGACTGCTCGAACGGGAGTGACTGCTCCATATCGCGTTCCCTTCGCAGGCGGCCGGACGAGGCAATCGTGTCCGGCCCGCTTGGGTAGCGCTGCCCACCACTGTGCACACCAGAGGTGACGTGGTTATCAACCACTGCGTCATCCGGCCAGCCGGTGCAGTGCATCGACATCGAGGATCGATACCCGCATGCGATGGGTGTCCAGCACGCCTTCGGCGCGGAGAACCCCGAGCGCGAGGACGACGGCGTTCCGGGACGCGCCGATTAGCTCTGCCAGATCCTGTTGCGGCAGATCGAAGGCGCGTTGGCCACCGGCGGCGTCAGCCGTCACGTAGAGCCGGAGCAGTGCCCGGGCTAGGCGCTGCCGTACCGGAAGGACGGCGATCTCGGTCCGCTGGACATCAGACTGTCGGAGGCGGTTGACGATATACCGGGCGTAGGCGGCGGTGACGGAGGGTCGTTCGATGAACCGTTTGAAACTCGCCCCGGAGACCACCCGGACCACCATGGGGGTCAGCGTCGAAACCGTGCCGGAGCGGCGGCCACCGTCCATCACGGCCAGATCGCCCACGACGTCGCCAGCCCCGCGAATCGTCAGGATCGCGCTCTTTCCCGCTGCTTCGCCACGAACCACCTTGACCGCGCCGCTGAGGATCACGTAAGCGTGCTCCCCCTCGTCGCCCTGTCGGAATAACGGGTAGCCGGCGGTCATGAGGCACCGGGAACCGAGCGAGCACATCGCGGCCCAGTCGGTCGTCGAAAGAAAGGAAGCGAGACCGCCACTGCTGGCGGACAGGTCGTCAACGTCCACGCACAGAAGGTAACGAGTGGATTCCCTCCGGCCTACCCTCAAGCCGGCACCCTCCGCCGGAAGTGCGGCATCACGGTGAGGCGACGCCGAAGTTTCGGCGGACTGGTCGGAGGTGGTCAGTCGCCGGCGCCGAGGGCGGCGGCCGGGCAGACCCGGGCGGGGCGGCGGGCCGGCAGCAGGCCGGCAAGCGCGGTCGCCGCCGCCAACGTCAGCACCACGAGCGCGAGCCGTCCGGCCGGGAGTTCGACCGACACGCTCTCGCCGAGCACGGCCATCGTCAACCAGGAGTACGGCAGCGCCAGCACCAGGCCGAGAACCGCGCCGAGCAGCCCGTACAGGCCGGCCTCGAGGGTGAGCATCGCCCGGAGCCGGTCCCGGGACATCCCGACGGCCCGCAGCAGGCCGGACTCTCGGATCGGTTCCACCACCAAGAGCGCGGCGGTGGTGCCGACCCCGACCACGGAGACGATCACGGTCAGCCCGAGCAGGGCCAGCAGCACCCGAAAGACCTCCCACAGGTCGCCCTCGGCGTCGTCGCGAGCGTCGGCGAGCACCTGGACCTCCACGTTCTCGCCGCCTAGGCGACGCAGGGTCAGTGCCGCCGTCCGGGCGTCCTCCCCGTCGGTGACCAGGTCGGCCAGGAAACCGGTGGGTTGCGCCAGCACACCGTGCCGGTCCAGGTCTGCCGGGTCGAGCAGGACGCCCGCGTCGACCAAGGTGTTGTCCAGCGTGGCAGCCAGGCGCCGTTCGACCGCACGATTCCCCGGGTCAGCGTGAGTGTCTCCCCCGGCCGGACCCCGACCGCCTCGGCGTAGTGCGAGAGCAGCACCACCCGCCCCGGGGCTCAGGTCGTCCAGGGAACCACTGCCGGCGCCGAAGTCCGCCCAAGTGGAGAGTGGGCGCAGGTCGAGGTCGACGGCCACCGAGATGTCCACGATCGGCTTCAGACAGGCGGCCGAGGCATCTCCCAGACTCGCTCGAACTCCCCAGCCACCTGCGGCCACACCAGCGCAAGACCGTCCGCCACCGAACGGATCTCTGCTGCCTGCGGCCCGCAGATGACGAACTCGTGCGGGATCAGCCGGCCCGACTGGTCCTTACGCCCCAGCGGATCCGCGATGCGTAACGCCACCCTGTCCCCGACAGGGTGGCAGATCTCCGGCGCATCGCCAGCGCCCACGAAAGCGGCTTCGTACTCCGGAAGGGGGTCCGGGAACCCGCCGGTGAGCAAGAAACGGAAGCCCCACGCCCGGCCGCGGGTGGCCCAGATGAGGCTCATCGCACGCTCCGGAGCAGGATCTGGTTCTCTTCGCCCTTCTCCAGGTCTATCCGGAAGCCGGTCAGTGTGGCCGAGAGGAACTCCTTCTTGGACAGCGCCTCGGCATTGACCGCCCGAAGCCTGTCCCCGGCCAGTTTCGCCGCGCTGCTCAAGAGGTCGGAACCGACGAGGTTCATCAGCAGGCCCAGCGGGCCAGGCAGCCTGGTCCTAGCCAGCAGCGCGAATGCCAGGTCGTCGGCACGGCCGAGAAGGCCCTCGAACAAGCGCGCTGGGAGCTGTGTCAACTCGTGCCACCGGTGATGCCGCTCGAACGGCAGGACGGCGGCCAGCGGCAAGATCAGTTCCAACCCGACGCGCTCGGTCACCGTGATCTTGCCCGGCTCAAACTTCGCCGACGAGAGCAGCACGAAATCCTCGCCCACCGACAGCGCCTCGCGGCCATCTACCAGCCCGGCGATCGCCTCGCGCAGCTGCTCGAGGTCGTCGCATGCCTTGGCGACGAGCAGATCACGGAACCTGTACACGTCCATGTCCGGCAGAAGGTCGGCCTTCGACAGCGCCATCACCCATATCCGGGGGAACTGGGCGAGCGGCTTGCCGTCCTCCAGCAACTCGTCCCGTAGCGACAGCACGCCGTTGCGGAGATTGCTGAACAGAGACTTGAGGTACCGGTCCTCTTCGCCCGCGTTGTCGAGTAGCCTCTGGCCATCGACCAGCAGCAGGGCGACGTCCGAGCTCAGCAGGGACCGGAAGGTGTCGGCGCGGCGCTGAGCCTCCTCCGGGCTCTGCACCGACTGCTCGAACCACTCCCCCGGATAGTCGTGCCAGACCACCCGCAGCACGTCGAATGGCCGGGACTTCGCTGCCGCGGGATCTGATCCGTCCTTCATCTGCACCTTGAAGGCGTACGACGTGGCGGCAAAGCGGGTGGTTAGCGGCAGCGTGCCCTCGTCCTTCATGCCGAGGTAGTTCTTATGTAGCCGGTTGCCCTGGCCGATGTCCTCTGCCAGGACGTGGAAGAGGCTCCTCTTCAGATACTGCGGTTCCTGCGTGGCACCGTAGAACGACGAGAGTAGGACGGTCTTTCCGCTGCCGCTCTCCCCGAACACCGCAATGTGCTGCTCGAACGCCCTCGGTTGCATGTGAGGACCTTACGCGAGCCGGCGATCATCGCCGTGCACCGGCCAAGGGGCCGGCGCATCGGAAATGAAGGCGATCGGCGCCGCCTTCGAGTCCGAACCAGTTTTCAAGTGACCTGCCCGGCGGCGCACCCAAACCCTCCCGGCCAGGACAAGGGAGGCCACCCGGACGCCGCAACATCCACCCCTCGGCCGGCCGAGGCTGCTTGCCACGACAGGCGCTCACGAGTGTGGACGCCTTGCTGCTCACCGCCGCCGGCAGGTGGAGATGACCTTGTCCGGCGACGGTGAAGACGCCCTGCCCGTCCAGCCGGACGACGATGGCTCCGGAGGCCTCACGGATGTGCAGCCGCGAGGGCGCAGATGATCGTGCGATCGGCGATCCCGGCCACTGCCGTCGATGGCGGCCAAGCCGTACAGCATCGTGCCGGCGCTTGGCGACGGCAGGACCACCAGCGCAACGGCGGACGGCGAGGAGCTCCACCACCCGGGCGACGAGAACCCTGCTCCCGGTCAGCCAGCATCACCGGCGGGATGATCGGAGCCACGGAACGATTGCCCACGACAAGCGCCCCCTCGATCAAGACAGGCTTGATCGAGGGGGCGCTGCGCTGAGATTGGCGTGATCAAGCATGCTTGATCACCAGTACGCCGAAAACAGCATGGATGCTGCAATTTGGTGTCCGAGGGGGGACTTGAACCCCCACGCCCTATACGGGCACTAGCACCTCAAGCTAGCGCGTCTGCCATTCCGCCACCCGGACCTGCTCATCCAGCCTACCGTGTCGACCGGGGTGAACTTCCACCCGCCGGCCGCCCTGGTGGGCCGCACGGGGAGTTACTGTACACGCCCCGGGTGGATCATGCACATCAGCTTCCGGCCGATGGGTCGACGCAGGTCGGAAGGGTGCCCGGGCCCGTGTGAGCCACGGCCAACCGGTGGGCCTGGGTAGCGTCCGACGGGCCTCACGCGGCAGCATGGCCACGTGTCCCATCCCTCTCCCCTGGCCGCCGTGCAGCACCGGGCTCTCGCCCTGCGCGCCGCGGGCGATCTCTACTCCGCCCGTCGACTGCTCACCGACGCCGTCGGCTCCGCCCGGCCGCCGTACGGCAAGGACCACCCGGATGTGCTGAGCACGGCGCACCTGCTGGCCCGCCTGCACAGGGAGGCGGGCGACCCGGGTGCCGCCCGCCGGGTGCTGGAGGAGGCGTCCGCCGCCGGCGAGCGGCTCTGGCCGCCGTCCGATCCGCTGATGCTGGCGCTCGCCTTCGAGTTGGCCGCCGTGGCGGACGAGCTGGGCAACCGGCACGAGGCGCGCCGCAACTACACCCGCGTCGCCAGTCTCGGGCCCGCCGTGCTCGGCGTCGACCACCCGGCGGTACGCACGGCGCGGCAGTATCTCGGCGACGCCGCTCCCGCCCCTCAGCCCGCGCCGCCGGTCGCGCGGCCCGACATGTCTGCGCTCTCCGAGCCGACGATGTCGCTGGCGGTGCTCTCCACCGCCTGGCGGCCGCACGAGCCGGCCGCGGCCGGCCCCCCGCTGCCACCGACCGCGCAGCCGATGCCACCGCACGTCACCAGCACCTCACCGGCCGCGTCGGCGCCCGCACAGGCGCCGCCGATCCCGCCGCCCCCGCCCGTTCCGGGCCTGGGGCGTGCCGTCCCCACTCCCCCGCCACCGCACCCCGCGGCGTCCCCGTACGCGCCCGGCCCCGCCGCCCAGGGGCCCCACGTGCCGCCCGCACCGGCACAGCCGTATCCGGCGCCGCCGCAGGCCCCCCGGATCCCGCCACCGCCGGCGGCTCCGGCCCCGTCGCAGCAGGCGTGGGCGCCGCCGGCCCCGCCGGTCGCGCCCCCCGCCGCCGGGCACGGACGGGCCACCCCGTACGCCGCCCCGCCGCAGCGGATTCCCCCGCCGCCGACGATCCCGCCGCCGCCGGTCGTGCCCACGCCACCGGGACAGGGACGCGCCGCCGTACCCCCGCCTCCGGCGTCCGCCGCCGCCCAGGCGCGACCGCCACACACCCCGGCCGCGCCCGTGCCACCGCCCCCGGTCGTGCCACCGCCCTCCACCGCCGCCCCGGCGCAGCCGCACGTGCCGCCGGCACCCTTGCTGCCCCCGGTCGTGCCGGCGCAACGCCCCGGGCCGGGGTCGCCGCAGTCTCCGTGGGCGCCGGCGCCCCCGGCGGCCCAGCCGCCCGCCTGGCCGGGACCGCCCACGGCAGCACCGCAGGTCCCGCCGCGCCCCGCCGCGCCGGCGGCGGGGCGGGCGACCCCGGTCGTCCCGGCTCCGAGGACGATCCCGCCACCGCCGGCCCCGCCGGTGACGCAGGCCCCGGCGTCGCCCGCGCCTGCCGTGACGGCGAGTACGGCACCGCCCGCCGGACGGCACGCGGCCGCTCCCGACGCCGCCACGCCGGAACCTGTGGCCGCTCCCCCGCGAGCCGCGCCACAGCCCACCGCCTCCGCCGTGACCAACCCGGAACCGGCGGCACAGGCGAGGGCTGCGGCGCCTCGGCCGGATTCCGCCGCGCCGCCACGGCAGCGGACCGCCGAGGAAGGCTCCCCGGCGGCGCGGCCTGCGGCAGCGCCGCCCGGCGGGGAGGCGCCACCGACCGCAGCGCCGTCAGCCGCCACCGGAACGCCGTCGACCGCCGGAGCGGCCGGGCGCCCCGCCGGGGACCCGCGCTCGTCGACTCCGGATGCGGCGACCGGCGCGCGGCACGAGGCACCGGATGCGGCGACCGGAGCGCAATCGGAGGCATCGGAGCGCCCGGCCAGGCCGGCACCCGGGTGGGCCAAGCCGACCATCCAGGTCAAGCAGATCGAGCCGCTGCTCGCCGAGGAGCTCGCCCGCGCCGCCGGTGCGCCCGCCGGCCCGGATTCTGCCGACTCCGCGCCGGGCACGGTGGCCGGTCCGGCGAGCCCCGCGCGACCGTCCGAGGCGCCATCGCCCGGCACGCCACCCGCGGCGGCGCACGCCGCCGCGCCGGCACCGCCCCGCCCCACGCCGGTCAGCGCACCCCCCGCACCGCCGGTCAGCGAGCCCCCGATCAGCGCACCGCCCGTCAGCGCACCGCCCGCGCCGCTCGCTGGTGCCCGAGCCGAGCACCGGGCGAGCCCTCCGCCGCCGGTCAGCGCGCCCCCGATCAGTGCGCCGCCCGCACCGCCGGTCAGCGCGCCACCGACGCCCCCCGTCAGCGCGCCGCCCGCGCAGTGGACGAGCAGCCCGCCCGTGAGCGCGCCACCGACGCCCTTCAGCACGCCTGCCAGGGGCGTCGGTTCCCCACCGGCGGCCGCGATCCCGGCCCCACCGGCCATCCCGGCCCCGCCGGTGATCCCGCCACCACCGGTGGTCCCACCGCCGGTCAGCGCGTCACCGCACCAACCCCCGCAGTTCAACGCGCCGCCGCAGCCTCCGCAGCCGGTGAGCGCCCCGCCCGGGGGCCAGCCGCCGGTGAGCGCCCCGCCGTGGAGCATGTCCGCGCCGCCGTGGAGCAGCACGGCTCCCCCACAGGCGCTCACGGGCGCGACGACCGACGACGACGCCGACCAGCCGGACGTCGAGGAGGAACTGGAGCGGGCGGAGTCGGAACGGGAGGAGGCGGCGCAGGCGGAGCCGGAGCGGGAGAGGGTCGACGACCTGCCGCCGGCGTACCTCGACATCGACGAGACCTTCCCGATGAAGGCGCAGCCCGTGCGGGCCCGGCCGACGGCCCAGCAGCCCGCGCAGCAGCAGGTGCCGGCCTTCCCGCCGCCGCCGGCGTACCCGATGATGCCGGAGCCCGAGGAGGGCGGCCGGAACCGGACGGCGATCATCGTCGCGGTGGTCGTCGCGGTCCTGGCCGTCGCGGCGCTCGTCGGCGTGGGCGTGCTGATGCTCAACCGGGACGCGGCGCCGCCGACGGGGCCCGCCTCGCCGGTCGCCGCCGCGCCGGCCGCGTCGACGGTCTCCGGTCCCCCGCCCGGCGGGCTGACGCTCAAGGACGACGCGGCGACGATCACCCTGAACTGGACGGACCCGGCGGGTGGCGGGGTGCCGTTCATGGTGGCCGGCGGCCGGACCGGCAAGGCGCTGGGCGTGATGGCCACGGTGGACCCGGGCCAGACCAGCTACACGGTCAACGGGCTCAACTCGCAGGTGGACTACTGCTTCACCGTGCTGGCGGTCTACTCGACAGACTCGTTCGCCACCTCCGGGCAGGTCTGCACGGAACGGGAGGGCGACACGCCGTCGAGCTGACCGTCCACCTCGGCGCGGCGCACACGCTCGGTGTCCACAGGGGGACGGTGCGGGTTCCCCCGCCCCCGACCGGGCCATATGATGGCACCCGGCTCAGGGGAGGGTCGCCGGACAGGGCGCCACCTGCCAGGGACGACAGGGGAGGCAGCCGGTAGTGGCCACCATCGACGAGGCCGGGCACGCCGGCACCGCTCCCCCGCGTCGCCGGCCCCGCCGGATGCGCGGCGGGGTCGTCACCATCGCGACGGTGGCCGCGCTGCTGGCCGCCATGGGGCTCACCATCCACGGGCTCGGCGCGGCGGACAACGCGGTGGCGAGCCACGACGCGAGCTCCTGGCTGTGGAGCGCCGCGCGCAGCGAGCTGGCCCGCGTCAACGGGATCACCGCGCGGGTCGACACCCGGGTCGGGGTCCCGGGCGCGCGCCGGCACCCGATGCAGGTCACCCAGACCGACCGGCTGCTGGTCCTGCGTGACCTGAACACCGGTCAGGTCAGCTCGCTGGACCTGGCCACCCTCCAGATCACCGCAACCACCCCGACGACCCCGGGGCTGGGCGTCAACGTCGCCCTGCACGGGGACGCGGCGTTCGTCGTCGACGCCGTGCAGGGCGTCGTCCGGCAGCTCGACCCGCGGTCGCTCACCCCGGTCGGCGAGCCGGTGCGCTACCCGCCGGGCATCACCGGCGGCTCCTTCGACGGCGAGGGGCGCCTCTGGATCGCGGTGCCCAGCGAGGGCACCGTCTCGGCGGTCACCGCCGCGCCGCTGCCCTCCGCGCCCGCGTCGGCGGCACCCGCCGGGGTCGGCCTCAGCCCGAAGAAGGTCGAGACGTACGACGTCGCGGACGCCAGCCACGACCTGGTCGTCTCCACGCTGGACGACGGCGTCGCGGTGCTCGACCGCACCGCCGGGGCGCTGGTGACCGTGCAGCGCGGCAAGGTGCGGACCACGCCGCTGACGATGACCACGCCGGGCGCGCTGCCGGCGCGGACCAGCGGGCCGGACGTGCCCGTGACGGTGCCCGGCGAGCGACGGGTGCACGTGGTCGACGACGCCGGCGCGGTGCGGGCGTTCACCGTGCCGGGCACGGGCGACCAGCTCAGCCCGGCCGTGGCGTGGGCCGGCCGCTACTACTGCGCCGACGAGGCGTCCGGCACGGTCTACGCCTTCGACTCCGCCGGTCAGCTCGTCGACACCATCCGGGGCCGGGGCACCGGGCCGCTGGAGCTGGAGGTGCGGGAGAACCACCTCTTCATCAACGCTCCCGACTCGGCCACCGCCCAGGTGGTGGACGACAGGCACCAGGTCCGCGAGGTCGACAAGTACGCCAACGACGTGCTCGGCGGCGACCCGCCGCCGGCTCCCCCGCCGCCGCCCCCGCCGAAGAAGCCCAGGGTGGGCAAGCCGGGCGCGCCGCGCGGCGTCACCGCCGCCGCCGGCAACGCGCAGGCCCGGGTGAGCTGGCGACCGGCCCCGGCCAACGGGGCGGAGATCGTCCGGTACGTGGTGCAGGGCGCCGGCCAGCGCGTGGAGGTGGGCGCCAACCAGCGGGCCGTCGAGATCAAGGGCCTGACCAACGGCGAGACGTACCGGTTCTCGGTGCACGCGGTCAACGCGAAGGGCGACGGTCCCGCGCGTACCAGCAACCCGGTGACGCCGACGGCCGCGGTGCCGGACCCGCCGTCGGGTGTCACCGCCGAGGAGCGCCCGGACGGCACGGTGCTGGTGACGTGGCCGGCGGCGAACGGGCAGGGCAACACGATCGCGAAGTACGTGGTCACGGCCACGTCGGCGGGCACCAACGCCCCGGCCGGCGAGTCCCGCAGGACCGAGCTGGTGGTGCCGGCGGGCGAGCTGGAGTACGGCACGCAGTACGCGTTCACGGTGGTGGCGGTCAACGACCGGGGCGCCGGCTCGGCGGCCTCGCCGGTGAGCAACACGGTCGTGCCGTACGCGCCGCCGGAGCGACCGACCGAGCTGCGGGCGGCCACGGTGGCCGATCGGCCGGGCACCGTCGCCGTGCAGTGGGCCCCGGCGACGGCGAACGGCCGCCCGGTGACGAAGTACCTCGTGGACGTGGGCGGACGCGGCAGCGAGGTGACCGACACCCGGGCCATCGTGGACGGGCTGGGCGACGGCCAGAACGTCCTGGTGAAGGTGCGGGCGGTCAACGAGGCCGGCCCCGGCCCGGAGGCCACCGCCACGGCCCGCACGGTGGCCGAGCCCCGCGTCACCGTGACCGGCTCCTCGGCCACCGCCACCTCGGCGACGGTGACGTTCACCGTGGACGCCGGCGGCGGCAGGGCGACCTGCGCGCTGAGCACGAACGGCGAGCCGGCGAAGCCCGGGAACTGCTCCAGCATCACGATGACGGGCCTGACCCCCGGCACGAAGTACACCTTCACCGTGACGGCGAGCAACGCCGCCGGCAAGGGCACCGCCACCCGCGCCCAGGCCACCGGCGCCCTCTACGGCATCGCGACCTGCCGCAACGGGCCGGACGGCGACCAGCGGACGTACTGTGACAAGGACGTCGACGGCCGCAACGGCAACGAGATCTTCTCGGTGCCCCGCCAGGACAACGACCGGCAGGTCGGCTGGGCGAAGCCCGGCACCCGACTGAAGGCGTACTGCAAGAAGTCGGGCGAGAACGTCGACTCCTGGATCTACAACGACCAGAAGCAGAGCACCTGGTGGGTGCAGGTCGACTACAAGGGACGCACCTACATCCCCTGGGCCTGGCTCAACCTGGAGGGCGGCGACGACATCAAGGTCCTGCCCACCTGCTGACCACCCAGGCAAGGAGCACCACCGCGTGAACACCCCCGAACCGCTCACCCAGCCGGAGGTGCAGGGCTTCGCCGCCCTCGCCGCCCGGCTGGCCGAGAACGTCAACGCGGTGGTGCTGGGCAAGCCGCAGGTCGTCCGGCTGGCGCTGACCGCCCTCTTCGCCCAGGGGCACGTGCTGCTGGAGGACGTGCCGGGGGTCGGCAAGACCACCCTGGCCCGGGCCATCGCGGCGACCGTCAAGGGGCAGTGGCGGCGCATCCAGTTCACCCCCGACCTGCTCCCCTCCGACGTGTCCGGGGTGACGATCTTCAACCAGGCCACCCGGGGCTTCGAGTTCCACCCGGGGCCGGTGTTCGCGAACATCGTCATCGCCGACGAGATCAACCGGGCGTCGCCGAAGACCCAGTCGGCGCTGCTGGAGGTGATGGAGGAGCGCACCGTCACCGTCGACGGGGTCCGGCACCCGGTGCCGCAGCCGTTCCTGGTGGTGGCCACCCAGAACCCGGTGGAGATGGACGGCACGTACCGGCTGCCCGAGGCGCAGCTCGACCGGTTCCTGGTGAAGCTCTCCGTCGGCTACCCCGACGAGGCGGTCGAGGTGGAGGTGCTGCGCGGGGCGACGGTCCGCTCCCCGGAGGCGCTGACGGCGGTCACCGACACGGCCACCGTCGGGGAGATGGTCCGGATGGCCCGCCGGGTGCACATCGCCGAGCCGCTCTACGCGTACGCGGTGCGGCTGGCCGCGGCCACCCGTACCCACCCGCAGGTGCGGGTCGGGGTCAGTCCCCGGGGCGTGATCGCGCTGACGAGGGCGGCGTGCGCGTACGCGCTGATCGACGGGCGGGGCTGGATCATGCCGGAGGACCTGAAGACCCTGGCCGAGCCGGTCTTCGCGCACCGGCTGCTGCTCACCCCCGACGCGCAGGTGCGCGGGGTGACCGCCGCCGAGGTGCTGCGCCAGGCGGTCGCCTCGGTGCCGGTGCCGCTCCCCTCGGGCCAGCCGGCCCCGGTCCAGGGCTGACCGGCGACGCCGGTGTCCGCGCTCACCGCCCGCTGTGTCGGGCTGCTCGTCGCCGCCGTCGTGCTGCTCGGCGTCGGCTTCCGCTTCGCGTACCCGGAGCTGACGCTGCTCGGGGCGGCGGCCGGCACCGCCGTCGGCTACGCCGTGATGACCGCGGCCTGGCGGCCCCGCCTGGAGGTGACCCGCAGCGCCGACCCGGACCGGGTGGCGCGGGGCGAGCCCGCGGCGATGACCCTGACCGTGCGCAACGCCGGGCGGCTGCGGGCGGCGAGCCTGGTGGCCGAGGACCGGTGCGGCGACCGGAGGGTCCCGGTGCCGCTGCTGCGGCTGCGGCCGGGCCGGGACACCACGGTCCGCTACGAGGTGCCGACCGCCCGGCGGGGGGTGGTGCCGGTGGGGCCGCTGCGGGTGACCCGGCGCGACCCGCTGGGCCTGGTGGCGCTGGCCCGCCCGTACGGCGGCACGGTGCCGGTCTGGGTGCACCCGCGCGTGCACCCGCTGAACGCCGTGCCCACGGGCGCGGGTCGCAGCCTCGACGGCCGGGTGGACAAGGTGCCGCACGGGTCGATCACCTTCGACTCGCTGCGCGAGTACGTGGTCGGTGACGAGCTGCGCCGGGTGCACTGGCGTACCAGCGCCCGGGTGGGCGAGCTGATGGTGCGGGAGAACGTGGACACCAGCCTGCCCCGGATCGTGGTGCTGCTGGACAACCGGGCGGGCGCCCACCCGCAGCGCCTCGACGGGGTGGCCGAGTCGTTCGAGTCGGCGTGCGAGGCCGCCGCCTCGGTGCTCGTCGCCGCGTACCGCGAGGGTCTGCCGGTGGTGCTGCTGCTGGTCGCGCCGGAGCCGGCCGGCACCCCGGCGGCCGGCGACGACGCGGCGGCGCACGGGCCGCTGGACCGGCTCGCGGCGGCGGGACTCGCCGACGACGGCGACCTTCAGCCCGCCGCCACCCGGCTGCGGCGGGAGCGGCTCGGCGACACGCTGGTCTTCCTCACCGGGCCTGGTGGCCGGGACGACCTGGGGACGGTGGGCGCGCTGCGGGCCGCGTACCCGTCGCTGGTGGTGGGGGTCTTCGGGGCGGCGGAGCCGGCGCCGTCGGGCGCGGCCGGCCTGGTGGTGATCGACGCCGCGGACGGGGCGGCCTTCGCCGCCGAGTGGGACGGGGTGCGCAGGTGGTGACGGTGGCCGGCGGCACGCCCGCCGGCGCGGCGGGGCGGCCGGCCGACGGGGGCGGCACGACGGCGACCACCGGCCCGACCGGGGCCGGCGCTGGTGACGGCCGTGACCGCGCCGGGGGCGGCGGGATCGCCCGGCTGGGACGGGCGCTGCGGGCGGTCCCGGTGCCGCTGGCGCTGATCGCGATGATCGGTCTGGCGGGCGCGGTGCTCGGGCGGGTCTACGCCGGCCCGCTGCTGACCTGGCTGGTGCTCGGGGCGGCGGTGGGTTCGGTGCTGGTCAGCGTGGCCGCCCGCCGGCTGCCCTCGTGGCTGGTCGCACCGGTGTCGGTGCTCGCGATGGCCGGCTGGACGGCCTGGTCGCTGCGCCTCACCGCGACCCGCGCCGAGCTGCCCGGCGGTCTGGCCGAGGTGGCCGCGGACGCCGCCGCGAACGGCATCCCCCGGCTGCTGACGGCGATGATCCCGGTGGAGCCGACCCCCGACACGGTGCTGGTGCCGCTGGTCGCCGCGTGGCTGGCCGGTCTCGCCGGGGCGGAGGTGGCGATGCGGGCTGGCCGGGTGCTGCTCGGCTACCTGCCGCCGGTGCTGCTCTACGCCGCCGCGCTCTACGTGGTCGGCCCGAACGCCGATCCCGCGATCGGACCGACGCTGGCCCTCGTGGCCGTGGCGGTGCTCGGCCTGGCGGTGCCGGCGGGCGGCACGGCCGGCGCCGACCCGGCCGCAGGCCTGGACCCGGCGGTCCGCGCCGCCGTCCGGGCCCGGCTCGCCGCCGCCTCCGCCGCCGGCCTCGCGGTGGTGGTGGGGCTGGTCGCGCTGCTCGGTCCGCTGCTCGCCGGCCAGGTCGACGGCCGGCCGGTGGACCCGCGGCGGTACGTCGAGCCGCCGCAGGTGGAGACGCTGGACGAGAACCCGCTCATCCGGATCTCCGGCTGGGCGCTGAACCCGGGGCAGCAGCTGCTCGACGTACGCACGCAGCGCTCGGGCCCGCCGGGTTCCGCGCCCGCCCCGGACGGCGGGCCGGGCGTCGCCGACCGCCCGGTGCCGATCCGGCTGGCCGTGCTCAGCGACTACGACGGGGTGACCTGGCGGGTCGGTGCGACGTACCGCAACGCGGGGCGGATCCTGCCCGCCACGGCGCCGGCCCCCGACAGCACCGTGGAGACGGTACGGCAGGAGATCAGCGTCGCCGGGCTGAGCGGCCGGCTGCTGCCCGCCGTCGCCACCCCGCGCGAGGTCACCGGCGCGCGGGTGGCGTACGACCCGACGACCGGGACGCTGATCCGGCCGGAGGGCCTGACCCCGGGGCTGCGCTACAGCGTGACGTCGGCGCTGGAGACGCCGGACGCCAACCTGCTCGGCACGGCGGACGTGCCGGCCGGCGAGGAGGTGGCCCGGGTGCTGCGGGTCGCCGACGGGGTGCCCGATCCGCTGCGCCGGCTCGCCGCCCAGCTCGCCGAGTCCAACGGCGCCCCGTACGCGCGGGCCGCCGCCGTGGAGCAGTTCCTCGCCGAGCACTACCGCCTCGTCGCCGACGCGCCCAGCGGGCACGCGTACCCGAACCTGAACTTCTTCCTCTTCGGGCCCCGCGACGCCGGCGGCCAGCGGGGCACCTCGGAGCAGTTCGCGGCGGCGTTCGCCGTGCTGGGCCGGCTGACGGGGCTGCCGACCCGGGTGGTGGTGGGCTTCCGCGCCGCCGGCGACGGCCCGGTCCGGGCCGGCGACGCGTACGCCTGGCCGGAGGTGCTCTTCGAGGGTCTGGGTTGGGTGCCGTTCGACCCGCTGCCCCGGCCCGACGAGGAGCCGCGACCGGTGGAGGAGGACTTCCGCCCCGCACCCGAGGAGCCGCCCCCGTCGGAGGTGCCGGAGCCGACGGTCGAGCCGACCGCGACCCCGCAGCCGGCGGCGGCGCCGGGCGGGCCGGCCGGCTCCGGCGGACCGTCGACGGCGCTGCTGGTCGGCGGCGGGACGGGCGGCGTGCTGCTGCTGGTCGTGGCCGCGCTGCTCACGCTGCTACTGATGCGCCGGTCGCTCACCCGGGGGCGGCTGGAGCGGGGCGACCCCGGCCAGCGGATCGCCGGCGCCTGGCGGGAGGTCACCGACGCGCTGCGGCTGGCCGGTCACCCGGTCGGTGGGGACCTCTCCGCCTCCGAGGTCGCCGCCCGCGCCCGTGCCGTCCTCCCCTTCGGGGCGGACGTCGAGGAGTTGGCGGGGCTGCTCAACCAGACGGCGTTCGCTCCTGCCACCGCCACGACGGAGCAGGCGGCGCGGGCCGCCACGACGGCCGGCGACTACGTCGCCGCGCTGCGCGCCGCCCGCCCCTGGTGGCGGCGCCTCCTCTGGTCCGTGCGCCCCGGTCCCCTCCGCTGGCACCGCTGATCCCCTCCGCGAGGCTCGGCGATCCGGCCACCCCAGGCCGCGCTGCACGCGGCGCGATCCACCGCCGTCGCTGCCGCCGGCTCCGGGTGGTGGCTCCGTCAACCGGACCGCGAGTGGGATTTTGCACTCGCAGTGCACTTGTCTCGGCCTCCGGGGCTGCTTAGCGTCGCATCATGCCTGCTTCCTGGACCTTCGCCGTGGCCCGTGACGACCTGAGCCGGACCACCCTCGTCGAAGGCACGACGCCCACCCTCACCGACGGCGAGGCACTGTTGCGGGTGGACCGCGTCGGCCTCACCGCCAACAACGTCACCTACGCGGTGCTCGGCGACTCGATGCGGTACTGGGAGTTCTTCCCGCCCGGCCCCCGTGGGCTCGGCCCGCAGTGGGGACTTCCGCCGCTGTGGGGCTTCGCCGAGGTGGTCGAGTCGACGGTCGAGGGGGTCGCGGCGGGGCAGCGGGTCTACGGCTACCTCCCCCCGGCGGGTCACCTGGTCCTGCGGCCGGACCGGGTGGACGCCTCCGGATTCCGCGACGCGAGCGCGCACCGGGCCGACCTGCCCTCGCCGTACAACGTGTACCGGGCGACCACCGGCGACCCGGCGTACCGGGAAGACCAGGAGGACCTGCTGGTCCTGTTCCGGCCGCTGTTCTTCACCTCGTTCATGCTGGCCGACCAGGTCGTCGACAACGACTGCTACGGGGCGCGGTCGCTGGTGCTGTCGTCGGCGTCGAGCAAGACCGCGTACGCCGCCGCCTTCGAGCTGCACGGCCGGGGCCCGCGCCTGGTCGGGCTCACCTCACCCGGCAACCTCGCGTTCACCCGGTCACTCGGGTGCTACGACGACGTCGTCTCCTACGACGACATCGACGCCCTCGACGCCGTACCGACCGCCTATCTCGACCTGTCCGGCGCGCCCGCCACCCGGGCCGCCCTGCGGGAGCACCTCGGCGACCGGCTCGTACGCGACGTCGCGGTCGGACTCACCACCCAGATCCCGAATGCCGACGCCACCGGAGAGGTGTTCTTCGCCCCGGTGCAGATGCGCAAGCGCCGCCAGGACTGGGGCCGCGACGGGCTCGACCAGCGGTTCACCGACGCCTGGCAGCGGTTCACCGGGGTCGTGGGCGAATGGCTCGACGTCCGGACCGGATCCGGGCCCGCCGCCCTGGAGCGCGCCTGGCTGGAGGTCCTCGGCGGCCGGACGCCACCGCGCGTGGGTCAGATCGTCCAGTTGTGAGCGGTGTCCCGGCCCCGGGACGGGCTGCTGGCAGACAGGCCACTCACCGCCCTTCTGGGCGAGGGGTCCACCGTCATCGCCGCCGCCGCTCCCGCCCCAGGCGTGGCACGCCCCCTGGGCCTACCGCTCCTGAATGGAGGGTGCGGGACGCGACAGGCCGGACCTGCGGGCCGTGCCGTCCCCGAGATCGCCGTCCGGTCGAACCGCCGAGACGACACGACACGCCGGAAGCGAGTGGCTTTCGGGCTGGCGGGCCGTGACACCATACCTCTGTCGTCCGTCGCCTCGGCGCGGCTCGTCAAGGTTTCGGTGGAGTCACGATGGCTGGGCTGACAGGGGCGGCGATGCCGGGCACCACGCCGCTGGGTCCCTGTGATCCGCGCACGGCGGGGCCCTGCCAGCTCGTCGAGCGGCCGGGCGTGGGCGGCCGGGGCGCCGTCCACCCGGGCAGGGGCGGACCCGGCTGCCGGGTAGCGGTCAACCCGGCAGGCCATCGCCGACGCCACCGCCGCACCCCTGGAGGGACCAGATGGTTTCAGGTCGACCGACCGCCCGGCCGTGGTTGCCGTACACCGCGGCCATCGTGGCCGGATCCGCGGTCATCGCGGCGGCCTACCTGATCGTCCGGCCGGCGGCGGACGCCGGGTGCACGCCGCTGGAGGTCAGCTCGTCGATCGAGAAGGACGTGCTGCTCGGCGAGCTGGCGGACCGCTACAACAAGAGCGACCGGCGGGTCGGCGGCCGGTGCGCCGTGGTGACCGTGCACGGCCTCGCCTCCGGCGCCTCGACGGACGCGCTGGCCGGCGACTGGGCGGCCAAGCAGCCCAACCTGCCACGGCCGCAGGTGTGGTTGCCGACGTCGAGCCTGTGGACCGGGCAGTTGAAGTTGCTGGACGAGGCCGCCGGACGCCCGGCGCAGACCCCCGGCCGGTACCCGTCGATCGCGAACAGCCCGCTGGTGATCGCCATGCCGCAGCCGAAGGGGAAGCTCCTGCAGCAACAGGGTCCACTCGGCTGGGGTGAGGTCCTGGGCTCGTCCGGGCGAACGGGCTGGGCCGCCTTCGGTCGCCCCGACTGGGGGCGGTTCAGCTTCGGCAAGGTCAACCCGAACCTGTCCACCTCCGGGCTGGCGGCCACGATCGCGTCGTACTACGCGGCCATCAACCGGGCCAGCGACCTCACCGAGAGCGACCTCGCGAATCCGGCGGTGACCCAGTACGTCCGCCGCATCGAGGCCAACGTGTCCCACTACAGCGACGACATCGTGGACCTGTTGAAGGACCGCGCCGAGGCGGACCTGTCGGGGGCCGAGGCCCCGACGGACATGAGCGCGGTGGTGACGCAGGAGGAGCTGGTCTACCAGTACAACGAGGGAAAGCTGAGCCCCACCCCGGGCGAGAAGCCGAGGGTCCCGCTGGTCGCGCTGTATCCGAAGGAGGGCACGTTCAACCTCGACCACCCGTACGTGGTCCTCCCCTCGGCCAGCGCGGAGCAACGTGACGCCGCCGCCGACTTCCTGGCGTTCCTCCAGGAGCCGCCGCAGCAGCAGAGCTTCAGCCGGCACGGGTTCCGCGACCACGAGCGGAACGCGTCCGGCCCGCTGATCGCCGCCGTCGGCGCGCGGGGGGCCGAGAACCTCACCTACTTCGACCCGCCGGATCCCGCCGTGGTCAAGGCGATCCTCACCGGCTGGGGCACGCTGCGCAAGAAGGCCAACATCCTCGTGGCCGTCGACACGTCCGGTTCGATGAACGCGAGGATCGGTGACCGGACCAGGTTCCAGGTGGCGACCAGGGCCGCCGCCAAGGGCTTCGGCCTCCTGAACTCCGAGGACAAGGTCGCGCTCTGGTCGTTCTCGTCGGAGACCCCACAGCGGCCGAGGTCGCCGTACAGCCAGGAGGTCCGGCTGTCGCCCTTCGACCAGAAGGCGCTCAGCAGTGAGATCAACGATCTCCACGTCGAGGGCGGCACCGCGCTGTACGCCACCGTACGGGCGGCACACCGGCACATGCTCGACCACTACGACCAGTCCCGGATCAACGCGGTGGTCGTACTGACGGACGGCAAGAACGAGTACCACAAGGACAACGACCTCGCCCGGCTACTCAAGGACGTCGCGTTGGATCCGGAACGACCGATCAAGATCTTCTGCATCGCCTTCGACGAGCAGTCCGACTTCGCGACGCTGGACCGCATCGCCAAGGCGTCCGCGGGCAAGGCGTTCGACGCCCGCGACCCGGCGAAGATCGACGACGCGTTCGTCAAGCTGGTCAGCAGTTTCTAGCGGCGCTCAGGCGTGATCGACCTTCCCGGGCAGGAACCGCGGGTGCGATCCGTGCGGAGAAGCCCTGCGTCAATCGCCGTCGCCGTCGCCGCCACAGCCCCCGGTGTCGCCCGGACTGGCCAGCCACAGCAGGCCAGCCGGGGTCGCGGCGTGAGTGGTCACGACCTGGTCGAGGCTCACGCGTGCCGGCAACCGCCGGTACCTCTCCGCGCCATCGGGATCCGGCGTCCTGCGTGACGTGTCAGGTTCCGTCATCAGTGGGTCTCCTCTCGCCCCAACTCAGTGGGTCGCCGGCCACGCGACGACCCGTGTCACGTCGTCATGTCGGCGGGGTTCATGCGGAGTTCCCGGGTCGCCCGTCGCGCGAGCACCGCCAGCGGCATGCACACCACCAGCAGCAGCACTGCTTGGGCAGCGCAGACCGCCATCACGGCGGCAGGCGCGCCGCCCCGCAGGACGTGATCGGCGATGGAAACGCCGCGCAGCACGAGGGCGGCAAGCCCCAGGAACAGGAGGGTCAGCGGCCAGTGGGCCGCCCGGGCCGCTGCCGACGGGTGCAGGACGAGGTAGGCGATACCCGCGGCGGACACCGACAACGCACACAGGCCCGACCAGTCCAGCGCCGCGAATCGCACATCCTGCTCCACGGGAAGTGCCCACAATCCGATGACGTGCAGAGGGCTCAGGAGGACACCGGCGACGAAGGCACGAACCCAGGTCCGGGTGCGTACGGACGGAGCCTCCCGATGGAACGCCACCAGCGCCAGCACCAAGGCCGTGTCGACGAGCACGATGAGCCAGGCGCCGGGGGGCGTGCCACCGGGCAGGGACACCGCCTCGTAGATCCTGGCGACCCAGGCCGCTCCGAGGGGCACCACCGCCAGCCAGCGGGCCGGCCTGGGCTGATTCACCGCGAGCGCGATGAACGCGGCGATCGCGAACAGACCAACGGAATCGGACGCCAGGCGCCACGCTTCACCTGGCAGGCCTGATGCCGGCTCGGCGGGCGACGACGGCAGTGGCGAAAACTCGTCGGCGAGCCACGGCATGACGCCGATTTCCATCGCCGCCATGACGGCATGAAAGAGCAGGCCGAGCAGCGCCACCGCACGGATCGCATCGCCCCAGAGCCGCGACCTCGGCTCGGCGCCGACGCCGCCGAGCCGAAGCCGCGTAGCAAGCGTCAGGACGCTGAGGACTTCATGACCGCCCGGCCGACCGTGGTCCCGGAGGTACGCGGCGTCCTCGGTGTCCTCCTCCGCGCCGACGCACTCCAGGAACGTGTGGACCATGTCGTCTTCCCACCTGCGGCGATAGGAGGCTGGCAGCAGCATCAGCAGCCGGCGGTACCGCTGCTCCAGGCGACTCGTCATGCCGCACCGCCCGCGGCGGGCCGCCACACACCGAGCCTCGCAGTGGCCGCGCGGGCGTTGGCGGCCTGGCGGTCAGCCTCCTCCGCCAACGCCCGCCCGCCCGAGTCGGTAAGCCGGTAGTACCGCCGGAGCCGGCCCTGCTGCACCTCCTCGCGGTCCAGTTCCACCAGACCGTCGGTGACGAGCCGGTCGAGCACGCCGTAGAGCGTGCCCACCTTCAGGTGCACCCGCCCCTGCGACAACCCCTTCACCTCGTTGACGATGCCGTAGCCATGGCAGGGCCCACCGGCCAGCGCCGCCAGGACGAAGAACGCCGCTTCGGTCATCGGTCGAGTCGCCATGGCCATAATATATCGGGAGGCAGGATATGCGTCCAGGCCGAGATATCAGAAGTCGACGTGCGGCATGCGCAGGAGTTCGCCCACTCGCGTGGCCGCACGACAGGCAGAGCAGGTTGTTCGTCGACCCGGTGCGCCCACGCCGTCTCACCGTGGCGACCGGAGTTCCCTTGTCCGGGCTCCACCGTGGCGACTCGTCGGGTTGGACGGTGAGCGGCTTGCCGTCGGTCCGCAGGAGCAGGAAGGGGAGCGCGGCGGCCAGGTCGTTGGACCTGATTGGTGAGCTCCACCTGACCCCTTGCGCCCTGTTCGGTGCATCCGGCCACGGAGCCTGCGCGGAAAAACGTTCGGCGGATCGCGGTGGCCGCTGCTAGTTTCGCGGGGACCGTGCGAGAGACCGAGGAGGTGGTACCCGTGAACGTTTCGACATGGGTGCTCCCCTCTGGGGTCACGGTCGGGCGATAGGTCGTCCGGGAGCGCCGTTCGTGAGCACTCCCGAAAGGTACGACCATGCGATTGACTACTGAGCAGCGCCTCGATGACGGGGTCATCGAACGCGAATTCACCCTCGGCGAGATCCCCGGCATCCTGTGGACGCCGGGATCCGCATCCGCAGCGGTCCCGCTGATCCTGCTCGGTCACCCCCCGCTCGGACTGCGCAAGATGTACCCCCGCCTGGCGGCGCGGGCCCGGCGCGCTGCGGCGGATGGCTTCGCCGCGGCCACCATCGAGCTTCCCGGCAGCGGTGACCGGCCCCGTTGGGCCGCCGCCGAGCAGGCCCGCGCCGACTTGCGCCGGGCGCTGGAGGCCGGCGAGCCGGTCGGCGACGAGATTGTCGACGCCCTCGTCCTCCCGCTCGTCGACAGGGCGGTCCCGGAATGGCAGGCCGCCCTGGATGCCCTGCTGTCGCTGCCGGAAATCGGCGGCCCGGTCGGGTACTCGGGGGGAGTGATCTCCGTCGGCATCCGGCTGGCGCTGGTCGAGCCGCGCATCGTGGCCGCCGGGCTGTTCGCCGGGAGTTTCGTGCCTCGCAGCATGTTCGAGGAGGCTCGGCAGGTCACCATTCCGCTGCACGTCCTGCTGCAGTGGGACGACGAAGGAAACGACCGGCAAGCGGCCCTGGACCTGTTCGACGCCTTCGGCTCCAAGGAAAAGACGCTGCACGCCAACATGGGCGGACACACGGGCGTCCCGCAGTTCGCAGGGGAGGACGCAGCCGGGTTCTTCGCCCGGCATCTGCGCTAGTGCCGTGACCTCGAACGGTTGAGGCGTGGGGGTCAGGCTGCCTGGGTGGCGGGCTGGCCCCAGCGTCGGCTCCGACAAGGTGACCCGCCGCAGGCGCAACGTCGTGGAACGCCGCTTCGACCGACTCGGCCGGACGCGGCAGTGACGCGGCCGAGGGCCGGGTCCGCGCGGCCGGGTCTCAGGAACGGAGGCGGCGCACGAGCTTGCGCAGGCCGGACTGCCAGCCGTCCGGGTCCTCGGCCTTGCGGCGGGCGTAGGCAGCGACCTCGGGGTGCGGGAGGATGAGGAAGCGCTCCTCGGCGAGGCCGGCGACCACCGCGTCGGCGACCTGGTCCGCGGTGAGCACCGCGCCGGAGGCGGCCACGACGCGGGCGCCCAGGTGCCCGGCGGCCAGCCCGTCGGCGAGCATGGGCGTGTCCACCCCCTGCGGGCACAGCGCGCTGATCCGGACGCCCTGGTCGCGGTAGGTGACGGAGAGCCACTCGGCGAAGCCGACGGCGGCGTGCTTGGTGGTGGCGTACGGGGCGTCGCCGACCGAGGTCAGCACGCCCGCCGCCGAGCAGGTGTGCAGCAGGTAGCCGCCACCCCGGGCGAGCATCGCCGGCAGCACCGCGCGGGCCGCGTAGACGTGGGAGAGCACGTTGACCCGCCAGGCGCGGTCCCAGCCGGCGTCGTCGACCTCCATCCCGCCACCGGAGGTGACGCCCGCATTCGCGCAGAACAGGTCGATCCGCCCGTACCGCTGCTCGGTGTCGGCGACCAGCGCGCGGACCTGCTCCTCGTCGGTCACGTCGAGCCGGACGGCGTGGGCGAGCGGCCCGAGGCCGTCGACGACCGCGCGGGCCGCGTCGGCGTCGAGGTCGGCCACCACCACGGCGGCGGCGCCCTCGGCGGCGAAGCGGCGGGCCAGGGCGGAGCCGATGCCGCCGGCGCCACCGGTGATCACCACGACCCGGTCGGTGAGGTTCACCGCGGCTCACCCCCACCCAGTCGCGTGATCAGGTCGCCCAGCGTCGCCGCGCCACCGGCGGCGAGCTCGGGGGTCGGCAGCAGGGCCTGCACTGGCACGTCCACGCCGGCGTCGGCGTAGCGACGCACCTGCTCGCGGCAGTGCTCCGGCGAGCCGTGCAGCACCAGCGCGTCGACGACCTCGTCGGGCACCGCCGCGCCCGCGCCGCGCCGGTCCCCGGCGGCCCAGGCCCGCCACATCGGCCCGAGCACCTCCTCCCGGCCCAACCAGCGGTGGAACTCGGCGTACGCGGGGACGGTCAGGTAGCTGGTGATCAGCCGGCGGCCCAGCGCGCGGGCGTGCGTGGCGTCCTCGGTCGGGCAGACGAAGATCCGGGCGACCACCTCGAAGCCAGGTCGCCGCTGGCCCACCTCGGCGAGCGCCCGCGGCACGTCGGCGGCGGCGAGCCAGTTGAGGATCACGCCGTCGGCCTCGGCGCCGGCCAGCCGCAGCATCCCGGGGCGCAGCGCGGCGAGCAGCACCGGCGGCGGCACGGCCGGCTTCCGGTCGAGGGTGAAGCGGCGCACGGTGAAGGTGTCGTACTCCTCGTCGACGGTCGCCCCGGAGAGCGCGGCGCGGAGGAACCGCAGCACGTCGCGCGTGCGCCGGAACGGCTCGTCGAACGGCACGGCGTTCCAGTTGCGGACGACGACCGGCGAGGACGCGCCGATGCCGAGCGCGAACCGGCCGGGGGCGGCGTCGGCGAGCGCCGCCGCGCTCATCGCCAGCAGGCCCGGGCCCCGGGTGAAGACCGGCGTGATCGCGGTGCCCAGGCGCAGCCGAGGCTGCCAGGCGGCGGCGAGCGCCAGGGGGGTGAACGCGTCCGCCCCGTTGACCTCCGAGGACCAGACGTCGGTGAACCCGGCCCGGTCGAGGGCCGCGTAGAGCGCGGCGTGCTCGGCGAGCGGGATGCCGTCCAGCGGCACGGTCATGCCCCAACGCGTCGTCATCGGTCGATCGTGCCTGCTCGGCGCGCCGCAGAGCAAGATCCCGTCGGGGATCCCACACGCATCGAAGCTCAGGGATATGCACGCAGCGGGGCGAGCTAATCTCCATGCGTGACCTTCTCGCTCGTCGCCCGCTCGGCGGACGGCCGCCGGCACGGCGTCGTCGTGGCCAGCCGGTTCCTGGCCGCCGGCGCGCTGGTCCCGGCCGCCGAGGCCGAGGTCGGCGCGCTCGCCACCCAGGCCCACGTCAACCTCGCCTACCGCCCGCAGGGGCTGACGCTGCTGCGCACCGGGGTGGCCTCGGCCGACGTGGTGGCCGGGCTGGTCGCCGCCGACCCCGACCGGGACCACCGCCAGCTCGGCGTGGTCGCCGCCACCGGCGCCGGCGCGACCTGGACCGGCCCCGCCTGCCACCCCTGGGCCGGGGGCCAGGCCGGGGACGGCTGGGCGGCGCAGGGCAACATCCTGGCCGGCCCGCAGGTGATCGACGCGGTCCGGGACGCCTGGCTGGGCGGGGCGGCGCTGCCGTTCCCCGACCGGCTGCTCGCCGCGTTGCGCGCCGGGGACCAGGCCGGCGGCGACCGGCGCGGCCGACAGAGCGCCGGGCTGCTGGTGGTCGAGCGCGGCGGCGGATACGACGGCACCGGCGACGTCCTGGTCGACCTGCGGGTCGACGACCACCCCGATCCGGTGACCGAGCTGGGCCGGCTGCTCGCGGTGCACACGCTGCTCTTCAGCCGGCCCGACCCGGCCACCCTGCTCGACCTGACGGGCGCGGTCGCCGCCGAGGTCGGCGCGCTGCTGGCCGCGCTCGGGCACCCGGTCGACCCGGCACGGCCGGAGGAGGCGCTCTTCTCCTGGGCCGGCCTGGAGAACCTGGAGGAGCGCCTGGTGCCCGGCCGCATCGACCCGGTCGTGCTGGAGCACCTGCGCGGGGCCGCCCCGCACGTGCCCGCCCCGCGCCCGGAGGCCGACCCGCTAGGCGCCGACGCCTGACCCGCCCGGCGGCCGCGGCCGGCCCCTGACCACGCGGGGGCCGCGCCGGCACGGCCGTGCGCGAAGCCGCGCGTCCCGCGGGTGAGGCCCGCAGACCCTGCCGGGATCAGCCGCCGAAGGAGAGCCAGCGGAAGCCGGCGGCGTCGACGACGGCCCGCTCGCGGTCGGTGAGGCCGGCCCGGCCGGTCGCCTTGCGGATCAGCGTGAGCCGGTCCCAGCCCAGCCCGGCCGGGACCGCCCGCCCGCCGGTGAGCAGGTCGGCGACGACCTCCGCCGCACCGGGCGTCAGCCACGGCCGCCGCTCCAGCGCCGCCGCCAGGTCCAGGCCGTGCACGCCGACCTCCACCACGCGGGTACGCAGGAACTCGCCGAGCGCCATCGCGTCGCCGTGCCGGGTGCGCACCACCCGGCCCGGCGGCGCCGCGTCAACGGCGTCGAGGGCGGCCCGCCAGGCCCGGTCGAAGTCGGCCACGAGGGCCGCACCGTCGAGTTCCCGGGCCTCCCGTTGGCCGGCGTCGACGCGGGCGGCGTCCACCGGCGCGGTGAACTTGGCCGCGCCGTAGTAGGCGGCGGCGTCGACCTGCGCGCGGGGCGGGGCCGGCGCGGCGAGCATGTCGACCAGCCGGCCCGCGCCGGTGCGCACGTGGGCCAGCAGTTCGCGTACGGTCCACGGCCGGCAGTCGGTCGGGCGGTCGAGATCCGCCTCGCCGACGCCGCGCAGCACCTCGCCGAGCCGCTCGCACTCGTCGCGGAACGCCGCCCGTACGCTCTCCACGGTCCTCCCCCGTCCCGCACCTTGCGCCGTCGACCCTCTCACACCGGGGTTCGCCCGTTTCGGCGTCGCCCCGGCGGGTACGCGCGGCCGGGCAGACGAGAGGAGCGCCAGGGATGGCCGGAATCATGCTGCGCAGCACCGCGTTCAACGACCACGACATGCTGCCGAGCCGCTTCTCGAAGGAGGGCGGCAACGTGTCGCCGCCGCTTGAATGGGCGCAGGTGCCGGAGTCCGCGGCCGAGCTGGTCCTCTTCGTCGAGGACCCGGACGCGGGGAAGACGCCGTTCCTGCACTGGCTGGTCACCGGCATCTCGCCGAGCGCCGCCGGGGCGCCGGAAGGTGGCGTGCCGCTGGGCGGTCGCGAGTGGCCCAACGACTTCGGCACGACCGGGTGGGGCGGCCCGCACCCGCCCCAGGGCGACGATCCCCACCGGTACTTCTTCCGGCTCTACGCGCTGGACCGGCCGTTGGAGCTGCCCGAGACGCCGCGGGCGGACGAGGTGCACCGCCTGCTCGTCGAGCGGGACCTCGCGAGCGGGACGATGGTGGGCACCTACTCCCGCTGAGCGGGGTCAGCCCTTGACCCGGGGCACCAACCGGTGCACGGCCGCGAGCACCAGCGCCATCACCACGCCCATCGTGCCGGCGATCCCGGCGGCGCTGCCGGCGTAGCCGACGAGGAGCGGCCGGCGGGCCAGCTCGGCGGGCGGGGTGCCGCGCAGGTCGACCAGCCAGGAGAGGGCGAACCCGCAGGCCACCACCGCCAGGACGCCGCCGACGCCGAGCACCGTCGCGGCGACCCGGTGGGCGTCGGCCGACTCCACCTGCGCCTGCTCCCGCTGGGTGATCAGCAGCACCAGCCCGGCCAGCGCCGCCCAGACCCCGACCACCAGGAACGCGGCCACCGCGTCGCTGGGCCGGTGCCAGCCGGCGGAGAGGGTGGCCACCCCGGCGATCGCGGCGTAGCCGGCGCCGAGGAACGCGCCGAAGACCCGTACCGTGCGCGGCAGGACGAGCACCAGAGCCACCGCGACCGACGCGGCGACCGTGGCGTGCCCGCTGGGCAGGCTGTTGCCGGCGTAGATCCGTTCGGGGTCGATGCCGAAGTCGGGCCGGCCCAGGCCGAACTTGAGCAGCTGGGTGGTGGCGTTGGCGCCGCCGATCAGCAGGGTGGCCGTGACCGCCAGGGCGATCCGGCCCCGGATCAGGGCGATGAAGCCGATCACCGCGGTCGCCGCCAGCAGCGAGACGATCGACATGGCATTGAGGATCCGGTCCACCGGACCGTCGATGCGGTCCTGCCCGATCCGATTGCCGGTCAGGGCGACGGTGTCGATCCACTGGCCGATCTCGACGTGCACGGCGACCCGCCACACCGCGATGAAGGCCGCCGCCTGGACGATCGCCAGGACGACCAACCAGACCGCGGTCCAACCCCTCGGCGTCGCTCGCACCCGCACACCGTAGCGGCAGGCGCGGCCCGGTCGGCGGGTGGCCTGTCGTTCGGCGACGGCTAGGTTGGTGGCGGACGTGAGGAGGGTGCGGTGACGCGTACACCGGAGCGTGCGGCGGCCCCGACGGACCGGCCGGAAACGCTCGCGGACCTGCTCGGCGGGCGCCGGGGCGCGGTCGACGCCAGCCTGCCGCCGGTGGCGTTCGCGATCGGCTGGCTGCTCGGTGGGCACTCGCTGTGGGGCGGGGTGGGCGCGGCGGTGGTGGCCGGGGCCGCGCTGGCCGGCTGGCGGCTGCGCCGGGGCGACCGGCCGCGTTCGGTGCTGGTCGGGCTGCTGGCCGTCTGCGTGGCCGCGCTGGTCGCGTTGCGCACCGGTCGCGCCGAGGACTTCTTCCTCGTCCAGCTGCTGTCCAACGCGGCGAGCACCCTCGCCTGGGTGGTCAGCATCGTGGTGCGCTGGCCGCTGCTCGGGGTGGTGGTGGGCGCCGCGCTGGGCCAGCGGACCCGGTGGCGGCGGGATCCGGCGCTGCTGCGCGCGTACGGCCGGGGCAGCTGGGTCTGGGCGGCGTCCTACGTGCTGCGGGTGGCGGTGTTCCTGCCGCTGTGGCTCGGCGGCCAGGTGGTCGCGCTGACGGTGGCCCGGGTCGCGCTGTCCTGGCCGCTGGTGGCGGCGGTGCTCGCGGTGAGCTGGATGATGGTGCGCCGGTCGCTGCCGGCGGACCATCCGGGGCTGCGTCACCCGGTCGTCCCGGCCCCCGCTGCGGCGGAGCCGGCGGGGAAGTAAGGGAGAGGCCGCCACGGGGGGAGCGGCCTCTCCGGTGACGTACGTTACTCCGTCCCGGCCCCGCGCGTGATCCCGTGGTGGCCGGTTTTTCGGGCGTTTTCGCGCCCGGTGCATATCCGGGTGTGGTGGGGTGGGCCGGCTGCCCCGCTGCGTCGGCCGGTTGACCGGCCCACCCCGGCCTGACCGTGGGAGTCAGGCCGTCCGCCGACCGGGCGTCTCCGTTCCCCCAGGCCCGCCCGGCCGGCCTCCGGGTGGGCGGGCCGCGCCGCCCACCCGGAGGAGTCGGTTCAGCCGTTGGGGAACAGCTTGCCGTAGTCGGCGTACGCCATGGCGACGTCCGCCTGGGCCCAGAACCGGTGGTACTTGAACTCCGGCTCGGGTCCGCCGTCCAGGTACGCCTGGACCTTCGGCCAGGCCGGGTCGTTCTTGTAGAAGGAGCGGATGTCGACGAAGCTCTTGCCGGCGGCGATGGCGTCGCCGTTGGGCATCGTGCCCGTCCAGCCCGGCGGCACGTAGAGGCCCTGACCGGTGCTGGCGTCGTAGACGTCGTCGAAGCGGCGGTAGTCGCCGCGCTTCTCCACCGTGGAGACGCCCTGGGCGTCGCTGGCCGCGTGCAGCGCGTCCAGCAGCCCCTTGGCGGTGTTCTTCGCCGCCACGTTGCCCGACTTCGCCGCGTACGCGATGAGGGTGCGGGCGTAGGCGGCGGCGATGCCGACGTCCTGGCCCTTCACCGTGACCTCGACGTGCAGGTTGGTGTTGGGCTGCGGGTTGGCCGGGTTCCAGGTGGTCGGCTGGCCGGTCCACTTCATGTCCGACGGGATCGACCAGTTGGTGCCCAGCGTGGTGTTGGCGATGGCCCACGGCACCCACTTGTCCAGCAGGGCCTTGGCCTTGGCGTTGCCGGTCTCCAGGTACAGCTCGGCGATGCGCTGCATCGACCAGGCCTGCATGCCGAACCACTGGTTCGACGGCGGGTCGTTGTAGACCGGGTCGACGTCGTAGTACATGCCGTAGAAGGTCGACGTGCCGGCCGGGGGCTGGCCGTAGTTGCCGCCCCAGCTGTTGGTCGCGCCGCCGGCGATGCCGCCCTCGGCGGACTGGAGCCAGGTGTAGAACTCCAGCTGCCGCTCCAGGCTCTTGGTCCAGTCGGTGACCGCGGTCGGCGACTTCGGCTTGAGCTCGCTGACGTTGGTCAGCGCCCAGGCCGCGAACGGGTTCTGGTAGCCGAAGTGGTTGTGGCTGGAGCCGATCCGCCACGACCAGTTCTGGTTCGGCTCGTACGCGCCGCCCCAGGCGTAGTACCAGGACATCAGGTAGTGCGCCGAGTCCTTGCCGGTGCCCGCCGGGCAGGCGGCGGCCCCGACGCAGTTGCCGATCTTCTTGAAGTACTTGTCGAACATGGCGTAGCGCAGGTAGTCACCCATCTTCGCGGCCTTGGCCACGGTGGCCGCCACGTCGGCCTCCTTGCCCTGCTCCTTGGCCCAGGTCAGGGCCCAGTACGCGGCCTGCACGGCGCGGGCGTCGGCGTCGGGGGCGTTGGTGTACTTCCACTGCTTCGCCGGGGCGTTGGCCTCCTTGATGAACAGGTCGAGGTAGCCCTTGGAGCCGCCGTGGGCGAAGGTGTCGCAGGACGGCTGCGGCACGGTCTCCCACACCGACTCCTGGGTGCCCCGCTGGAAGGTGTTGATGTACGCCGGCCGGGTGGTGCCGTCGCCGCAGCGGCCGAAGCCGTAGGTGTTGTCCACGTCGAGCAGCCAGTGCATGCCGTAGATGTCGCCGGTGCCGTAGGTGGACTGCAGCTCCGAGCGCAGCGGGTCCTGGCCGACCGGCACGGACGGCTCCAGCTGCGACGGGTACTGGCTGGGCAGGTCGTGCTCGGCGGCGTACTGCGGGGTGCCGGCCGCGCCGGCCGTGGGCTGGTCGGCGTGCGACGGGATGATGTACTTCTCCATCACCGTCCAGGCGTTGTTGAACGGCGCCCAGTTCTGGGTCACCCGCCCGTACTGGGCCTCCAGCCAGAGCCAGAAGCTGAACGCCTCGGAGGTCGTCTCGTGGCCGTGGTCGGGCGCCTCGACGATCAGCGTCTCGATGGAGTGGTACGGCACGCCCTCGGGGCTGAAGTAGCCCGAGTTCTTGATCTTGCCGTACTGGTCCAGGAACCGCTTGACGTAGGTGTCGTCCCCGCCGCCGTTGTCGTTGTCGATCTCGGTGGCGGTGATCGCCAGCGGCGCGTAGCCGGTGGCCGAGGCGGTCAGGGTGGCGGTGCCGCCGAGCGTGTCGGCGTCCTCCGCCGCCGCGACGGTCACGCTCACCCCGGTGTTCCAGTTGCTCGGGGTCAGCGTCGCCGAGGCCGGCGAGACGGTGATGTCGGTGTCGCCGGTGCGGGCGAGGGAGACCGGCACGTTGGCCGCCGGCGCGGCGCTGAGCTTCAGGTTGACCGTGGAGCTGCCGCCCTCGGCCACGCTCACCGCCGACGGGGTGGCGACCAGCACCGGCCCGGACGCCGCCGTGACGGTGAAGGACTTCTCCGCGGTGGCGGTCAGGTTCGCGTTGTCGTACGCCTTGGCCTGCACGGTGTACGCGCCGGCGGGCAGGTCCTCCAGCGTGTAGCCGTACGGGGCCGTGGTGTCGGTGTTGACCAGCAGGCCGTTGCGGTAGAACTCGACCTTGCTGATCGTCCCGTCCGGGTCGCTGGCGGTGGCGCTCAGCGGCACGTCGGCGGGGGCCTCGAACGGGCCGGCCGGCACGCTCAGCCCGACCGTCGGCGGCTGCTGCTGGGTGCCGCCGCAGGTCACGCCGTTGACCGAGAAGGACGTCGGCTTCGCGTTGGTGCCGCTGTGCGTGCCGTTGAAGCCGATGCTGGTCGAGGCGCCCGTGCCGAGGCCGCCGTTCCAGGACTCGTTGGTGGCCGTGACCTGGTTGCCGGTCTGGCTCCACTTGGCCGACCAGCCCTGGGTCACCTTCTGGTCGCCGGGGAAGGCGAACTTCAACGTCCAGCCGTTGATCGGGTCGCCGAGGTTCTTGATGGTGACGTTGGCGGTGAAGCCGTTGCTCCAGTCGCTGGTCGCGTAGACCACGTCGCAGGCGGGGGCGGCCTGTGCGGCGCCGGCCGGCAGGGTCACCCCGCCGACGACGAGCGCGGCGGCGGCGACCATCGCCAGGCGGCGACGTCTTGCCAGTCTTCTCATGTGCGCGGTGTCTCCTCGGACCTGGCCGGGGACGAAGGGCCCCGGCGGGGCGCCCTCCCGCGAACGGGGTCCCGGGCGCCCGGGATGGTGGTCGCCCCGGCCCGAGGCCGGGGTGCGGCGGGCGGCGCCCCTGCGGGGGCGGCGACTCCACCGACTGCGTCGGATGCCGTACCGGAGACACCGGCTGCCCTCGGCGACCCACGCTGGCGCGATCTGGCTCCGCGTCGCGGTGGCGACAGTGTGCCACGCATGGAAGCGCTCCCACAATGGGCGGCGACGGACCAGAGCAGCAACATGTTTCGATCTCGTTTTGGGGCTTTCACAAAGCCGTGACGGGCGTTACAGTCGCAACATCGGTCGATGGGAGCGCTTCCATCGACGGAGTTCCAACTAGAAGATCACCCGGGGTCCGTCGACGCGGAGCCCGGGGAATCAGCCCGAGGGCTGACGGCGGGCCAGCCCGGACACCGCCGTCAGCCATCCCGCCAACATGGAGGGAGGTGGATCCTCTAGCCACTCGCGTGGCCCGGCTCCCGCGCGACACGCACGACAGGACGCCAATTCCGCCCGTGCGTGTGCAGCAACAATGGGGACGGGGGTTGCCCTCCCCCGTCCCCACACTAAACCCCCTCCCACGATGGGAAAAGAGGCCGACGGGACTGGCCGTGTCGCCGTTCCGACCGGCCTCGTCCGCTGTCCCGCCCGTACCGCCCGGTCGACGCCCCCGCGCCCCGGCGCCCCGGCGTCCCGCGGCCCGGCCACCCGAGCGCCGGCGCGCCACCCGCCCCGCTCCCGCACCGCCGCCACGGGCGCACGACACACCCCTGCGCCATCACCGGTCGCGTCCGCGCGGCCGGCCGGGCGGTCGCGACCGGCCGGCCGCCCCTGCCCTATGCTGGGAGCGCTCCCGGCCCGGCGGTGGCCACGCAGACCATGAGGAGAACCGATGTCGATGCCCACCCCGCGCCCGCCCCACGGCGCCGCGCCCTCCGCCACCGCCCCCGCCGCCCCGACCGGCGCCGGGCCGGACGCCGCCGGCGCGGCGGCGGGCGACGGGAGCCCGTCCGACGCCGCCGCGTCGCCGACCGACGAGACGCCGGCGGGCGGGCTGCGCTTCCCCCCGGGCTTCGGCTGGGGGGCGGCCACCTCCGCCTACCAGATCGAGGGCGCGACCAAGGAGGACGGCCGGGGCGAGTCCGTCTGGGACACCTTCAGCCGCACGCCGGGTCGCACCCGCAACGGCGACACCGGCGACGTCGCCGCCGACCACTACCACCGGTACGCGGAGGACCTGGACCTGATGCGCGACATCGGGCTGGACAGCTACCGGTTCTCCATCTCCTGGCCGCGGGTGCAGGCCGACGGCACCGGCGCACCCAACCAGCGCGGGCTCGACTTCTACCGCCGCCTCGTCGACGGGCTGCACGAACGGGGTATCGCGCCGATGGCGACGCTGTTCCACTGGGACCTGCCGCAGGCCCTCCAGGACGCCGGCGGCTGGGAGTCGCGCGACGTCGCCCACCGGTTCGCCGACTACGCCGAGATCGTCTTCCGCGCGCTCGGCGACCGGGTGCCGGTCTGGCTGACCGTCAACGAGCCGAAGACGGTGGTGCAGAACGGCTACCTCGAAGGGCACCACGCCCCGGGCCGGCAGGACCCCGCCGCCGCGTACCTGGTCGCCCACCACCTCCACCTGGCCCACGGGCTCGCCGTCGCGGCGCACCGCGCCACCGGCTCCGGCCGGATCGGCCCGGCACTCAACCTGCACCCCTGCTACCCGGCCGACGACTCGCCCGAGGCGGCCCGCGCCGCCCGGCTCTACGACGGCTACGAGAACCGCCTCTACCTCGACCCGATCCTCACCGGCCGCTACCCGCAGGACGTGCTGGACGACCTCGGCCCCGACAGCCGGCTGGTGCGCGGCATCCGCGACGGGGACCTGGCGACCATCTCCGCGCCGGTCGACCTGCTCGCCGTGCAGTACTACACGCCGTACTACGTCACCGGCGACGGCGCGACGACCGGGCGCTGGCCCACCTCCCAGGCCTCCTGGCAGCAGATCCACCCCGACGGGATGTACGACATCCTGACCCGGGTGACCCGCGACTACGGCCCGATCCCGCTGACCGTCACCGAGAACGGGCTGCCCACCCCCGACACCCTCGGCGCCGACGGCACGATCGACGACGCCGGGCGGGTGACCTTCCTGCGCGACCACCTCGCCGCCGTCCACCGGGCCATCGCCGACGGCGTGCCGCTGGAGAGCTACCACGTCTGGTCCCTGCTCGACAACTTCGAGTGGGACGCGGGGTACGACGAGCGCTGGGGCCTGGTCTACGTGGACTACCAGACGCAGCGGCGCGTGCCCAAGCGCAGCGCGCACTGGTACCGCCAGGTCATCGCCGCCAACGGTCTCTGACCGTCCCGGCACCGTCCACCCCGCCGACGGGGTGGACGGTGCCGGCGCGCCGGTCCGGTCAGCGGGGCAGGGCCTGCTGGAGCTCCGCCCGCAGCGCCGGGGTGAGCATGTCCCCCGCCTGCTTGGCCAGCCGCGCCATCTCGTAGCCGACCACACCGATGTCGGCGTCCGAGCCGGCCAGCGTGGCCAGGATGGACCCGTCGCGCACCTGCATGACCAGGAAGTAGCCGCGCCCCATCTCGACGACCGTCTGCTTGACGATGTCCCCGTCGAACATCTGCGCCGCGCCCGCGGTGATGCTCATCAGCCCCGAGGTCACCGCCGCGAGCTTGTCGGCGTGGTCCCGGGGCAGGTGGTCGGAGATCGCGACCAGCAGGCCGTCGGAGGAGACCACGATGGCGTGCACCACCCCCGGCACCCGCTCCGCGAACCCGCTGACCAGCCAGCTCAGGTCGCGGGCCTCCCGGCTCAACGTCGTCATCGCTGTCCCCCTTCGGTGCGTACGCCGCCCGGCGGCGTGGAAATCTCCGTGGTGTCCTCGGCCTCGGCCCGCCGTACCCCGCTGTAGAGCCGGGACAGCATTCCCCCGACCGCCTCCGGGTCCGGGTCGTGGCGCACCGCCGGCTGCTCCGGCCGCCCCGGCCGGGTGACGGTGGAGAGCTGCGCCATGGGCACCCGGACGGGCAGGCCGCGTTCGTTGGTCCCGCCGGTGACCGGGACGGCCGGCGGCGTGGGCGAGGTCTGCGGCGCCGGACCGGGCGCCGGCCCCTGCCGCGACCACCAGCCCCCACCGGTCGACGCGGGCGGCCGGGCCGGGGCGAGCACGTCCTCGGCCCGGACCGGGACCGACCGGGCCTGCCGGGGCGGGAGGTCGGAGCGTCCGGCCGCCGGCAGCTCGCGCGCCGGCCGTCCGCCGCCCCACACCGGCGGCCGCCCGGCCACCGGCAGCTCGCCGGGTGGCGGCCCGCCGTCCCAGGCCGCGCCGCCCGCCGAGGCGGTCAGCATCCGGGTCGGGGCGGGCGCCTCCGCCAGCAGGTCGCCGGGCAGCCGCACCCGGGCGACGAGGCCGTCCTCGCCGCCGTCCAGGCGCACCTCGACGCCGAGCCGGGCGGCCAGGTGGCTGACCACGAAGAGGCCCATCCGCTCGACCGCCGCCACGTCGGCGGCCGGCGGGGTGGCGAGGACGGCGTTCGCCTCGGCCAGGGCGGCCGGGCTCATGCCGAGCCCCTGGTCGCTGATCTCGATGACCGCGCCGGCGCCCTCGGCCCGGGCGGTGACCGCCACGACCGTGTCCGGACGGGAGAAGGAGGTCGCGTTCTCCAGCAGCTCGGCGAGGACGTGGACCAGCTCACCGACGGCGTGGCCGACGACGTGCAGGTCGGCGACGGCCCCGTGCCGCACCCGCTGGTACTGCTCGATCTCGGCGCTGGCGGCGAGCAGCATCGCGCCGAGCCCCACCGGCCGGTTCCACCGGCGGGTCGACTCGCTGCCGGCGAGCACCAGCAGGCTGTCGTCGTTGCGTCGCATGCGGGCGGCCAGGTGGTCGAGCTTGAAGAGGTTCTCCAGTTGGTCCGGGTCGCTCTCCTCGCGCTCCAGGTCGTCGAGCAGCTCCAACTGGCGCTCCACGAGCACCTGGCTGCGCCGGGCGAGGTTGACGAACATCGCGTTGACGTTGCGCCGGGTGGTCGCCTGTTCGACGGCGACGTTGACCGCGCTGCGGTGCACCGCCACGAACGCCTCCGCCAGCTCGCCGATCTCGTCGAGCGAACGGACCACCGCCGGCGCGACCTCGATCGCGGGTACGCCCCCGGTCACCGTACGCAGCCGGTCGAGGGCGTCCGGCAGCTCCAGCTGGGCGATGCGCAGCGCCTGGCCGCGCAGCAGCCGCATCGACCGGGCGATGGAGCGGCCGACGAGGACGGAGATGAGCAGGGCGACCAGCAGCACCGTGAGGATGCTGCCGACGACCAGCAGCGTGCTCCGCAGCTGCGTCGCGCTCGCCTCGTCGGCCTGCCGTACGGCGTCGTCGAGCACCGACGCCTCGATCCGGCGCAGCAGCTCCTGGCGCTGCTCGCCGGCCGCCCACCACTGTGGGGCCGGCAGCACGGTCGGCGCGGCGACGCCGGTCGGCAGGCTCTGCTCCTCCAGCCGGGTGGCCGCCTGGAAGGCCTGGTCCACCGAGGTCTCGTCGTAGCGACGGACCTGCTCGGCGGTGGCGACGACCCGGAACGCGCCCAGCGCGGTCAGCTGCTGGGCGCGCAGGTCGGTCAGGACCACCTGGTCCTCCACGCCGTACCGGCCGGCGCGGGCGGCCTCGTAGAGCTGGGCCCGGACCCGCGAGGAGAGCTCCTTGACCCGGGCGAGCTGCACGTAGCGCAGCACCGCGTCGCTGAGGGCGGGCCGGTCCTCGCCAGGCGAGGGCTCGGCGAGGAGGCGGAGCAGCGCGTCGACGGCCCGGTGGTAGTTGCTCAGGATGGTGTCGCTGCCTAGCACCGCCGGGGGGATCGCGGCCCGGATGTAGGCGACCTGGTCGTAGGCCTCCAGCACCTCCGAATAGGCGACCCGCCAGGACGCGTCGGCGTCGGCCAGCGGCTCGGCGGCCCGGCGCAGGTCGCGCAGCGCCTGGTCGGTGGCGCCCTGCAACGGCTTCAGCACCATGACCGCCGCGTCCCGGTCGCCGCCCGCGCCGCCGCGGCGCAGCTCGCCCAGCTCACCGGCGGCCCGGTCGCGTTCCTGCTGGAGCTGGTGCACCAGCGCGACGATCTCCCGGCCGATGCCCACCTGCCGGGCGAAGTCGCCCAGCGCGGTCGTCCGGCCGACCAGGGTGTGGGTCTGCACGCCGGCCAGCACCAGGAACGCGACCGACGGAATGACCAGCACGGTGACGAGCTTGGTGCGCATCCGCCAGTCCCGCAGCCGAAACGGGGAACGGCGGCGGTGCGGCACGACCCGGACGTCGAACCGGCGCCGGCGGTGCTGCGACACCCCGTCGTCGGACGGTTCCGGACCTGCCACACCTACCCCCTCCCAGTCCCGCGTCCGCCGCGAGCCGGGGAGCGGAGTCCATCCAACCAGGCCCGCGAGCCGTGTCAACGGGGCGGGCTGAGGTGCCAATCAGGAGGGTGAGGCGGTCTCGTCCGTCCGGACGATGGCGGCGAGCCGGGAGGCGTCACCGACGCGGCCCAGGGCCACCAGCGCCGCGCCGCTCGCCCCGACCTCCGGGTTGCTCCCGAACCACACCGGCCGGGGCGCGAGCGTCGCGGCGAACGTCGTACGCCACCAGCGGGAGGCGGCCATCGCGCCCCCGCCGAGCACCACCTCGACCGACTCGTCGACGGTGGACTCCAGCACGACGAGGTCGTCGGCGACGAGGTCGCACAGGCCCCGCATCAACCCGGCCAGGATCTCCACCGCGCTGGTGCCGAAGCTCAGGCCACTCAGCGCGCCCGAGCCGGCCGGGGCCATCCCGGGCGGCCGGTCCCCGCCGAAGCGGACGTTCACCGGCAGGCCGCCCTCGTGCGGCACCCGGGCCAGGGCGACCTCCAGCTCGCTGCCCCCGGGCAGCCGCAGCTCCCGGTCGGCCCAGGCGAAGAGGTTGCCGCCGGAGGAGTACGCGGCGCCGGTCACCACGTGGTCGTGGTCGACCCGGTAGCGCCAGAGCTCCGCGGGCAGCGGCGGCATCACCTGCCCCGCCGGGACGCGCTGCACCAGCCGGACCGCCGCCGACGTGCCGACCGTCACCGCGGCCCGACCCGGCTCGACGCAGCCCGAGCCGACGTTCGACGCCGCGCCGTCGCCCACCGGACCGGCCCAGGGCACGTCGGCGAGCTGCGGCCAGCGCCGCGCGTACGCCGGCCGCAGCCGGCCCCGCCATCCGTTCGGCGCCAGCTCGGGCAGCTCGTCGGCGCGGCTGCCGGCCAGCGCGCACGCCTCGGCGTCCCAGTCCAGCGTCCGCAGGTCCAGCAGGCCCGTGCCGGAGGCCTGGGAGATCGACATGGGCGCCGAGTCGAGCAGCTCGCCCAGCGCGTACTCGGCCAGGCCCGCGAAGCGGGCGATCCGCCCGCCGGTGTGCTCGCGCAACCAGGGCAGCCGGATCGACCAGTAGCAGCGGTGCCACCACGTGCCGGTGCGCCGGTGGAAGTCCACCGGGTCGGCGGGGCCGACCGCCCCGGCGGGCGCCTCGGGGCGGGTGTCCAACCAGGTCAGCACCGGCCCGAGGGGCGCGCCGTCGGCACCGAGCGGGAGCACCGAGTGCCACTGCGCGGACGTCGCCACCAGCGACACGTCGCGCAGGTGCCCGGCTTCGGCCAGCTCGTCCAGGCACGCCGCCAGGCAGGCCAGGTAGCCGGGGCCGTCCAGCGTGCCGGTGCCGTCGTCCTGCACGACGAGGCTCACCCTGCGCCGGGCCAGCGCGCCGGGCAGCGGACGGGCGTCCGTGTCCAGCACGAGTCCGCGTACCGAGGAGGTGCCCAGGTCGAGCGCGAGAATGTTCATCGCGGGTCAAGTTACCCGCTGTGCGGCGCTCCGGCGTCCCAGCGGGTGGGCCGTACGCCCGATCGGCTTTCCGGGGCCCGCGCGGGGTCGTAGGGTGACGACATGCTCGCGCACCTGTCCTGCTGGTGGCCCGCCGACCCGGCGGCCATCCCCCGCGCGTAGCTTCCCACGCGGCCGCCCGACGAGGCGGCCGCCGGTCTCTCCCCGGCCCTCCCGGTCGCCCCGCCGGGCGCCGCCCGGCCCGAGGAGACCCCGTGACCCACCTGACCGAGCTGCTCGCCGCCGTCGCCGGCGGCGGCGACCCCGGCCCGTTCGCGCTCGTCCGCCGCGAGGGCGCCGCCCACCTGGAGCTGTTCACCGGCACGGTACGCGCGGCGGACCGGCTCGCCGACCTCCCGCTGCCCGACGGGCCGCCCGGCCCCCGCACCCTGGCGCTGGTGCCCTACCGGCAGGTCACCGAGCGGGGCTTCGACTGCGTCGACGACGGCGTCCCGCTGGAGTTCCTCGAGATCGCCCGGCACGAGCGGATCGAGCTGGCCGAGGCGCTCGCCGCGCTGCCCGACGTGCCGGTGCGCACCGCCGACGCCGGTTTCGACGTCAGCGACGACGAGTACGCCGCCACCGTCGGCCGGGTGCTCGCCGAGGAGATCGGGCGCGGCGAGGGCGCCAACTTCGTCATCCACCGCTGTCTGCGCGCCACCGTGCAGGGCCCGCCGCTGGTCGCCGCGCTCGCCGCGCTGCGTCGGCTGCTGCGGGCCGAGCGCGGGGCGTACTGGACGTTCCTCGTGCACACCGGCGCCCGGATCCTGGTCGGGGCCAGCCCGGAGCGGCACGTCAGCGTCGACGACGGCCTGGTCATGATGAACCCGATCAGCGGCACCTTCCGGCACACCGGCGCGGACGCCGACCGGGCCGCGCTGCTGCGCTTCCTCGCCGACCCCAAGGAGGTCGAGGAGCTGTACATGGTGCTCGACGAGGAGCTGAAGATGATGGCCACGGTCGCCGAGCACGGCGGCCAGGTGGTCGGGCCGTACCTCAAGGAGATGTCCCACCTGGCCCACACGGAGTACCTGCTCGCCGGCCGGGGCACGAAGGACGTGCGGGAGGTGCTGCGGGAGACCATGTTCGCGCCGACCGTCACCGGCAGTCCGATGGAGAACGCCTGCCGGGTCATCGCCCGGCACGAGCGCACCGGGCGGCGCTACTACGCCGGGGTGCTGGCGCTGCTGGGGCGCGACGACGCCGGCCGGCAGACCCTGGACGCGCCGATCCTGATCCGGACCGCCGAGATCTCACCCGGCGGCGAGCTGCGGGTGCCGGTCGGGGCCACCCTGGTGCGGCACTCGACGGCCGAGGGCGAGGTGGCCGAGACGCACGCCAAGGCCGCCGGTGTGCTGGCCGCGCTGGGCCTGGGCCCGCAGGCGCCCACAGGCGGCCCGCAGCCCGCCGTACGCCTCGCCGACGACCCGGAGGTCCGGGCCGCGCTGGCCGCGCGCAACGCACCGCTGGCCCGGTTCTGGCTCGACCAGCGCTCGCCGGAAGCCGGCGGCCTGCCCGGGCTGACCGGCCGGCGGGCGCTGATCGTCGACGGCGAGGACACCTTCACCGGCATGCTGGCCCATCAGCTGGGCGCGCTCGGCCTGGCCGTGACGCTGCGGCCGTGGCACGCCGCCGGTCCGGTGGACGCCCACGACCTGGTGGTGGTCGGCCCCGGTCCGGGCGACCCGGGCAGCGCCACCGAGCCGAAGATGCGGACGATGCGCGCGCTGCTCGCCGGCCTGCTCGCCGAGGGCCGGCCGACCCTGGCCGTCTGCCTGGGCCACCAGTTGCTCGCCGGCCTGCTCGGGCTGGCGCCGCACCGCCGGGACGCGCCCTACCAGGGGCTCCAGCGGGAGGTGGACGTCTTCGGCACGCGCCGCCGGGTCGGCTTCTACTCCACCTTCACGGCGCGCGCGGAGGCCGACCGGCTGACCACCCCGTACGGCCCGGTGGAGCTGGCCCGGGACGCGGCGGACGGCGCGGTGCACGCGCTGCGCGGGCGGGGCTTCGCGGGGGTGCAGTTCCACCCGGAGTCGGTGCTCAGCGCCGACGGCGTGGCCGTCCTCGCCGAGCTGCTGTGCGGTCTGCTGCCGGCGTCCGGCGCGGACCCGTCGACGGCGGCCGGGAGGGTGTCGGGGGCGACCGAGCGTGCATAGTCGACCCGATCGGGGGTAGGGGTGCTGCGACCGGCGGTCCGGACGGGTCGAGAGCCCCCGCCCGGACCGCCGGTCGCGTGGCCCCGCCGGTGGCGCCACGTCAGCCGGATGGCGGCGGCTCAGCCCGCCAGGCCCGCCTTGAGCGCCGCACCGATCTGCACGGCCCGCTTGACGGTCAACGCGGTGGCGCCGAGCGCGACGTGGTCCGGCGCCGTCTCGCCGTTGTTGCTGGTGTGCGAGGCGCCGTAGGGGTTGCCGGCGACGAACTGGCTCGGGTCGGTGTAGCCGGGGGTCACCACCACCCCGCCCCAGTGGTAGAACACGTTGAACATCGACAGCAGGGTCGCCTCCTGCCCGCCGTGGGAGGTGGCCGTCGAGCAGAACGCGGAATAGACCTTGTTCGCCAACGCGCCCTGCGACCACAGCGGCCCGGTGGTGTCCATGAACTGCTTGAGCTGGGCGGCCATCACGCCGTACCGGGTGGGGGTCCCGAAGACCACCACGTCGGCCCAGGACAGGTCGTCCAGCTGCGCCTCGGGCACGTCCTGGGTCTCCAGGTGGTGCGCCGCCCAGCCGGAGTTGGAGCGGATCGCCTCGTCCGGCGCCAGCTCGTGCACCTTGCGCAGCCGCACCTCGGCACCCGCCTCGCCGGCGGCCTCGCACGCCGCCTGCGCCATCTGGTAGGTGATGCCGGTGGCGCTGTAGTAGATCACCGCGACCTTGGTCTGGGCAGCCATCGGGTGTTCCCTCCTCATGTCGGTCCAGCTCCGGCGACTACCCGACGATTGGGCCGTCAAACGGTCACCCGGGGACTGCGCGCCCGGGACCGCCCGCTGCGGGCGATGCCGGGGACAGGGAGTCAGAGCTGCACCACAGGCGGTAGCTCAAGATGTCCGCAAGTTTCGATGCGTTCCGTGGCCGGTGCGACCGCCGGCCGGCGATGCTGGTCGCACCGGTGCCGGCGGACCGGCAGCCGACCGGCACCGGTCACCCTGAACGGGGGATCGCGCTTGGCCGGCAGCGTCGCCGGCGAAGCGCGATCAAGGGCTCAGCGCACCAGCGCGTCCATCAGCCGCTCCAGCTCGGCCGGCGGATCGGCGGTCAGCCCGGTGTGCACCGGCCCGGTCTGGATCATCGTGCTGCGTGGGGCGGCCAACCAGCGGAACCGCTCCCCCAGCCGCATCCCGCCCGACGGGCCGTCGCCGGCGCAGGTCCGGTCCCAGGAATCCAGCACGGCGGCCACCGCGGCCAGGTCGACCTCCGGGGCCAGCGCCCGCACCCGGCCGGCGTCCAGATGGGTACGCACGCCGAGGAAGTCCCGCCGCTGGCAGTAGAGCAGCACGCCGACGTTGACCTGTTCGCCCCGTTCCACCCGGGGCACCAGCCGGACGACGGCGTACTCGAAGGGTTCCCTCACGCCGCGCCCCCCTGCGGCAGCCAGTCGGCGGTACGCGCGACCCGGCGGGCCAGATGGTCCACGTACGCCGCGCGGGCCGCGTCGGCGGAGTCGAAGTCGGCGCCGGCCAGCCAACCGTCGGGCACCAGCGCCAGCACCTCGCCCAGCAGGTCCCGGGTCACCCGCGGGGCCAACTCGGCATCCGCCTCGGCCACCCGGGTCGCGTATGACGCCAGCACGTGGTCGTCGGCCCGGTACGGCCGGTGCACCGCCGCCTGGGCGCGGGGCCAGTTGTGGTGGAAGTACAGGCAGGCGCCGTGGTCGATCAGCCAGAGCTCGCGGTGCCAGACGAGCAGGTTCGGGTTGCGCCAGCTGCGGTCGACGTTCTCCACGTAGGCGTCGAACCAGAGCACCCGGGAGGCGAGCGCCGGCTCGACGGGGTGCGCGACCGGGTCGTAGCCCAGCGCCCCGGGCAGGAAGTCCATGCCCAGGTTGGCGCCGCCGCTGTTGCGCAGCAGCTCCTGCACCTCCTGGTCGGGCTCGGCCCGCCCGATCACCGGGTCGATCCCGAGCACCACCAGGGGCGGCACCGCCAGGCCCAGCCGACGGGCCAACTCGCCGCAGATCACCTCGGCGACCAGCGCCTTGGGGCCCTGCCCCGCGCCCCGGAACTTCGCCACGTACGTGCCGAGGTCGTCGGCCTCCACCACGCCGGGCAGCGAGCCGCCCTCGCGCAGCGGGGTGACGTACCGGATCCCGCAGACCTCTCGGAGCACGGGCCCACCCTAGTCGGGCGCGCGCGGCCCGGGCCGGGCGACCCGGCCGGCGGCAGTGGGCGCCGGGTCAGTTGTCGAGGCGGTCGCGCAGGTCGTCGACCTCCTGCTGGATCCGGTTCACGCCGCCCTCGTCGTTGAGGAAGGTGGTGATCCCGGCGGCGAAGGCGAGCCCGATCAGCACCGCCAGGGCGCTGAGCACCAGGCCGCCCATCGCCACGCCCCGGCCGGTCACCCCGGGTCGGCCGGCCATCTTGAGCCCGACGATGCCCAGGATCACGCCGATGATGCCGAGCAGCAGGCCGATCCAGGACAGGATCACGGTCAGCACGCTGATCAGCGCGGCCACCCCGAAGACCAGGGCGAAGGCGGCGGCGGCGCTGGTCTTGGCAGATGTGCCGGCCCGACCCTCGCCGGGATGCAGCGGTACAGCGCCGCGCCGGGACGGCTCACTGGACGCAGTCATGTTGCTCCCTCCACGCGCACCGTTGCGCGTATCTCGGCCGGGCGCTTTCCCACTGTGGCCGCCCCTATGCGCGTCGACGGGTCGGTAGACGGTCCTAGGCTGGCGCCGACCTCTTTGTGAAGGGAACCCGATGACGGTGGACCTCGGCCGACGCAAGGCGCTCGCGCTGCGGATGACCAGCCTGCTGCTCCGCCCGCACCCCACGGTGCGCCCGGGCGGGGTGGCCGGCGTGGTGGAGTGGTTCGGGGCCATGCAGGCGCAGGACCTGGCCAGCGGCATGTGGTCGCTCGGGGCGCGGCTGCCCGCGCTCGGCCACGCCGACGTGCACGCCGCGCTGGAACGCCGGGAGGCGCTGCGCACCTGGCCGATGCGGGGCACCGTGCACCTCGTGCCGCCCCGCGACGCCCGCTGGATGCTGGAGCTGACCGGCGTACGCTCGCTGGCCGGCGGCGCCACCCGCCGCGCGCAGCTCGGGCTGACCGAGGCCGACGCGGACCGCGCGCTCGACGTGCTCGGCGCCGCGCTGGCCGGCGGCGGCCGGCTCACCCGGGCGCGGTGCCTGGCCGCGCTCCAGGCCGCCGGCATCGACACCGGCGACCAGCGCGGCTACCACCTGCTCTGGTACGCCAGCGTCCGCGGCGTCACCTGCCTCGCGCCCGACGTGGGCACCAAGCAGACCTTCGCCCTGCTCGACGAGTGGGTGCCCGACCCGCACCGGCCGGAGCGCGACGAGGCCCTCGCGATCCTCGCCCACCGCTACGTGCGCTCCCACGGGCCGGTCACCGCCCGGGAGTTCGCCGGCTGGACGGGGCTCACCCTCACCAACGCGCGCCGGGGCTTCGCGGCGGCCGGCGACGCCCTCACGGCGGTGCGCGTCGACGGGCAGGAGGCGCTCGTCGACGCGGCCCTGCTGGACGCGCCCCGCGAGCCGGTCGACGACCTGCTGGTCCTGCCCGGCTTCGACGAGTACCTGCTGGGCTTCAAGGACCGCTCGCTGATGCTGGATCCCGACCACGCCGACGCGATCGTGCCGGGCCGCAACGGCGTCTTCCAGGCCACGGTCGTGCGCGACGGGCGGGTCGTGGGCACCTGGAAGCGCGTGGTCGGCAGGACCCGGGTGACGGTCACGGTGTTCCCGCTGGCGCCCCTCGACGAGCGCACCCGGGCCCGCGTGGCGGGCGCGCTGGACCGTTACGCCGATTTCCTGGGCCTGCCGCCCCGGGTCGACTGGGCCGGCTGACCGGCGGGCCGCGGGGGATCCGGGCGGCCCCACCGGCCAGCGCGTCGTCCCAGCGGCCCCACCGGTCCCGCCGGCCCCTCTCGCCCCTTCCGCCCGCCTCGTTCGCCCGGCTCCCGATTTTCCGGCGCTGCTCCTATCCGTCGGGTCGTCGACGAATCCGGGCCGGCCGGCCGGGTATCCGGGCCGTGAACCGAGAGGGAGGAATGACGACCATGAGGCTCAACGAACAGCAGGCCAACTCGCTGTACGGGCAGGACGTCAAGGACCGCTCGGGGTCGAAGATCGGGAGCGTGGGCCAGATCTGGGCCGACGCCGCCGGTGAGCCGACCTGGGTCAGTGTGAAGACCGGTCTGATGGGCCACAAGGAGTCGATGGCTCCGCTGGAGAAGGCCCGGATCACCGACAGCGGGCTCGCGGTCGACTACGACAAGTCCACCGTGAAGGACGCCCCGGCCGTGGACGCCGGCACCGACCAGCCGCTCGACACGGCGCAGATCGAGCAGCTCTACGCCCACTACCGCCTGACGCCGCAGGCCCCGCCGGCCCCGCCGACCGCCGGTCGGGGACGGGCGCCGGGTGCCGGCGAGGACCTGATCCGCTCCGAGGAGCGGATGCGGGTCGGCACGGAGAGCCAGCCCGCCGGTACGGCACGGCTGCGCAAGTACGTCGTCACCGAGGACGTGCACACCACCGTGCCGGTCGAGCACGACGAGGTGTACGTGGAGCGGGAGCCCATCGCCGCCGGCGACGCGCGTGGCATGCGCTCCGACATCGGCGAGGCCGAGCAGGAGATGACCCTGCGGGCCGAGCGGCCGGTGGTCGCCAAGGAGACGGTGCCCGTCGAGCGGGTCCACCTGGCCAAGGACGAGGTCGTCGAGCAGCAGGCCATCGACGACCAGATCCGCCGGGAGCGGGTCGACGCCGACATCCCGGAGCGGAGCCGGCGCCGTCGCTGACCGCTGAGACGGCAGCGGGCGGGTGGGTCGGTGCGACCCACCCGCCCGTTCCGTCGTACCTCAGTCGGCGAGCGCGCCGGCCGCCCGGCCCTCGTGCAGGGTCAGGTTGCGCCCGTTGGTCGGGTCGAACAGGTGGATCTTCTCCAGGTTGAACCAGACCCGCCGGGTCTGGCCCTCCTCGACCGGTGACTCGGCCGACAGCCGGGTCACCAGGCTGGCGCCACCGCCGCTGAAGTCGGCGCCCGCGTCGGCCGCCAGCTCCTCCAGCTCGGCGGCGCTGGCCCGCTCCCCCTCGACGCTGAAGTAGACGTACTTGTCGGATCCCATGGACTCGACGATGTCGACCGGCGCGTCGAACTCCAGGCCCCGGCCGCGGGTGTCGTCGTCGATCAGCGCGGCGTCCTCGAAGTGCTCCGGCCGGATGCCGAGGATCAACTCGCGTGGGGCGTCCGCACTCTCCAGCTCACGCCGGATCCGCTCGCCGATCGGCACGTCGCCCAGCGCCGTACGCAGCCGGCCGTCCTCGACCGCGGCGTGCAGGAAGTTCATCGACGGCGAGCCGATGAAGCCGGCGACGAAGAGGTTGCGGGGGTGGTCGTACAGCTCCTGCGGCGGGCCGACCTGCTGCACCGCGCCGCCCCGCATGATCACGACGCGGTCGCCGAGGGTCATCGCCTCGGTCTGGTCGTGGGTCACGTAGACGGTGGTGGTGCCGAGCTTCTTCTGCAGGCGCGACACCACGGTGCGCATCTGCACCCGCAGCTTGGCGTCCAGGTTGGACAGCGGCTCGTCCATCAGGAACGCCTTGGGCTGCCGGACGATCGCGCGGCCCATCGCGACCCGCTGGCGCTGGCCGCCGGAGAGGTTGGCCGGCTTGCGGTCCAGCAGCGCGGAGAGCTCCAGGACCTTCGCCGCCTCCTCGACCTTCCGGTTGATCGTCTCCTTGTCCAGCTTCGCCAGCCGCAGCGGGAACGCCATGTTCTCCCGGACGGTCATGTTCGGGTAGAGGGCGTAGGACTGGAACACCATCGCGATGTCCCGGTCCCGGGGGGCCTTGTCGTTGACCCGCTGGCCGCCGATGCGCAGCTCGCCGGAGCTGATGTCCTCCAGGCCCGCGATCATGTTGAGGGTGGTGGACTTCCCGCAGCCGGACGGGCCGACCAGGATGACGAACTCGCCGTCGGCGATCTCCAGGTCGACGTCGGCCACCGCGACGGTCCCGTCCGGGAACTTCTTGCTCACCTTGTCGAGCACGATGTCAGCCATGAGTACCACCTATCCCTTGACTGCGCCGGAGGTCAGGCCGGAGACGATGCGGCGCTGGAAGAAGAGGACGAACAGGATGATCGGCACGGTGATCACCACGGCGGCGGCGCAGATCGCCCCGGTGGGGTCCTCGAACTGCGACTCGCCGGTGAAGAACGACAGCGCCACCGGCACCGTGCGGGCCCGCTCGGTGGAGGTCAGCGTGATGGCGAAGAGGAAGTCGTTCCAGCAGAAGATGAAGACCAGGATCGCCGTGGTGAACAGCCCCGGCGCGGCCAGCGGGGCGATGACCCGCCGGAACGCCTGGGCCTGCGTCGCGCCGTCCATCTTCGCCGCCTTCTCCAGGTCCCACGGGATCTGCTTGAAGAACGCCGACAGCGTGTAGATCGCCAGCGGCAGCGCGAAGGTGATGTACGGCAGGATCAGGCCCGGCCAGGTGTCGAAGAGGCCGAGCTGCCGCTCGATCTCGAACAGCGGCGACACCAGGGACACCTGCGGGAACATCGCGATCAGCAGGGAGACCCCGACCAGCAGCCGCTTGCCGGGGAAGTCCAGCCGGGAGATCGCGTACGCGGCCATGGCGCCGAGCACCACGGCGATCACGGTGGCGATCAACGCGATGCCGATCGAGTTGGCCAGGGCCCGGAGGAACTGGTCGGTGGAGAAGATCGTCCGGTAGTTGTCCAGCGTCCACTCCTGCGGGATGAACTTCCCGTCGGTCAGGGTCGCCGGGGTCTTGAACGACAACGACATGATCCAGAGCACGGGCACCAGCGCGAAGACGACCACGATGGCGTCCAGCAGGCCCCAGCGCAGCTTGGCCCGGGTGGTGGTGTCAGCCATCTCAACGCCTCTCCCCGTCGTCGCTGCCGGGGGCAGCGGTACCGAACAGCTTCACGAAGACGAAGGCGATGATCGCCACGGTGAGGAAGATCAGCACCGACATCGTCGACCCGATGCCGAGGTTCAGGCCCCGGATCAGGTTGTTGTAGGCCAGCATCGACACCGACGAGGTCTCGTTGCCGCCCGCGGTCAGCACGAAGATGTTGTCGAACACCCGGAACGCGTCCAGGGTGCGGAACAGCAGCGCGACCAGGATCGCCGGCTTCATCACCGGCAGCATCACCTTGGTGAACCGCTGCCAGGAGGTGGCGCCGTCGGTGGAGGCCGCCTTGAGCAGGTCCTCCGGCACCAGGGCCAGGCCGGCCATGAGCAGCAGCGCCATGAACGGCGTGGTCTTCCAGATCTCGGCCAGCATGATGATCGCCAGCGAGCTGGCCCGCTCGGTCAACGGCGCGCCGTCGCTGAACAGGTTGGCCAGGTAGCCGGTGCCCGGCGTCCACGCGTACCGCCAGGAGAAGGCCGCGACGACCGTGACGATGCCGTACGGGATCAGCGCGGCGGTGCGCACGATGCCCCGGCCGACCAGCGTGCGGTGCATGATGAGCGCCAGTCCCATGCCGAGCACCAGCTCGACGGCGACGGTGACCACCGTGATCAGCGCGGTGACCCCGAACGCCGTCCACCAGAACTCGTTCGTCAGCACGGTGGCGTAGTTCTCCAGCCCGACGAACTCGCGCTCGGCGGGGAAGCGCAGGTCGTAGCGCTGGAGCGACAGCCAGACCGAGTAGATGATCGGGTACGCGGTCACCAGCACCATGACCAGCGCGGCGGGCGCGCAGAGCAGCCAGCCCAACCGGCGCTCGGCCTTCTTGTTCTCGCTCAGCGGCGCCTTGCCGCCCCGACCGGCACGCTGGGCCGGCACCCTGGCGTCCCGGCCGGGCCGGGCCGCCGTCTCGTCGGCGGCCACGTCGGCGCCCGCCGGCGTGGCGTTGACGCTCATGCCGCCACCTCCGGGCGGTCGGCGTCGAGTCGCCGGGTGCGCTCGCTCACGGCAGGACCCCCTTCGATTCGAGGGCGTCGGCGATGGCGTCGCGCAGCTCGTCGGCGGTCTGCTCGGGCCGGATCGCCGACGGCGGCGACAGGATCGCCGACATGACGGTGGAGATGCTCTGGTACGCCGGGGTCAGCGGCCGGACGGCCGGCTCCTTGAGCTCCTCGAGGATGGTGTCCTTCATCGGGTACGCCTCGGCCATCTCCGGGTCGTCGTAGACCTTCTCGATGGTCGGCGGCACCCCGTCCTTGACGGCGGAGAACTTCTGGTTCTTCTCGCTGCGGATGCACCGGGCCGCCTCGAAGGACTCCTCGGGGTGCTTCGAGTAGGCGCTGACCGCCATGTTGATGCCACCGATGGTGACCTTGCTCGGGGTGTTCTCGTCGACGCCCGGGATCCGGGCCCAGCCGACCTGCTTCGCCAGCTCCGGGTTGGCCTCCTGCATGGCCGGGTAGACGAACGGCCAGTTGACCTGGAACGCGCCGTTGCCGGACTGGAACTCCAGCCGGACCGGGTCCTCGGTGGCGTTGCTGAACGACGGCGACGTCACGCCCGACGTGGCGAAGCGCTGGAGCTGCTCCAGCGCCCGCACGGTGCCGGCGTCCATCACGGCCTGCTTGCCGTCATCGCTGAGGATCTTGCCGCCGGCGCTCTCGGCGAGGGTGTTGTAGAGGACGACGAGCCCCTCGTACTGGGCGCCCATCGTGAGCACCTGGTACGGCTTGCCCTGCTGCTTCAGCTCCTGGGCGGTGGAGATCATCTGGTCCCACGTCTTCGGCGGCTGCGGCACCAGGTCCTTGCGGTACCAGAGCAGCTGGACGTTGGTGTTCTTCGGCGCGCCGTAGAGCTTGTCGGAGTAGCGGGCGGTCTCCAACGGGCCGGCGAGGGTGCCCTGCTCGACCTCGGCCCGGTCCTGCCCGGTCCACTCCCTGATCCAGTCGGCGCTGGCGAACTCCTGGGTCCAGGTGACGTCGAGGCCGAGGACGTCCATCCCGCTGTCCTGCGCGGCCAGCCGGCGGACCAGCTGCACCCGCTGGTCGTCGGCCTGCCGGGGCAGCACCCGGTAGACGATCTCGTAGCGCCCCCCGGCCTGCGCGTTGCAGTCGTCGACGACCTTCTGCAGGTTCTGCTCCGGCGGGTAGTACAGGTTGATCGTGGGCGTACCGCCGTCCCCGCCGGAACCGCAGGCGGCCGCCATCGGCGCCACCAGCGTCAACGCCGCGGCGGCGGCCACCGCGCGCACGCGCGGCCGCCGTCGGCGTCGGGCCTTGTCAGGGTCGCTCATCACCCCTCCCCTCGTGTCGGCCAAGGGCCGGGGTGAGGCTCCGCGCCCCGGCGCACGGCGAGCCGTTCGGGCCGTCTGACCAGCGGTTCCGTCGTCCCGGACGCTTCGTGGCCACACACTGCCCGACCTGCGAAGTTGCGAAACCTGACGCTGATGGGACGGCGCCGACATCGCCGGGTGTGGCGGGGATCACCGCCGTGCGGGCCGGCCCGGCCGACCGTAGGCTCGGCCGATGGACGCCACCTTCTTCCTCGACCCCGCCTGCCCGTGGACCTGGCGCACCTCCCGCTGGCTCGTCGCCGTCGCCGACGCCCGGGGCCTGCACATCGAGTGGCGGGCGTTCAGCCTGGCCATCCTCAACTCGGGGCGGGTACCGCCGGAGCACGCCGACGCGATGGCCGCCTCCAGCCGGGCGCTGCGTTTGGTGGAGGCGCTGCGCGCCGAGGGCCGCCACGACGACGCCGCGCGGTTCTACGCCGAGATCGGCGCCCGCAGCCACGACGCGGGCAACCCGCTGTCGGCGGCGATCGTGGACGCGGCCGTCGAGGCGGCGGGCCTGGGTGCCGCCGCGCCGGCACTCGACGACGACCGCTGGGACGAGGCGGTACGCGAGTCGCACGCCCTGGCGTACGCCTCGGCCGGCCCGGACATCGGCGCGCCGGTGCTCATGGTGCCGGGCGCCGAGCGGGGTATCCACGGCCCCATCCTGACCGAGGTCCCCGGCACCGACGACGCCCTGACGATCTGGGACTCGCTGCTCCCCCTCATCCGGATGCCCGCCTTCCACGAGGTCAAGCGCGCCCGCCACTGACCCTTCGCCGGCACCGTCGTGACCATCCCCGGTCGGGGGCGCCTCACCCGCGCGAGACGGGGTGACCGGCTGGCCCGGGCCCGGGCCTGGCCCGGCGCCGGTTGGTCATGGCGCGTACCAGCAGGACCACCCAGCCGATCGGGGCGAGCGCGCCGGCCGCCGCGAGCCCGGTGAAGAGCAACCAGGTGTCGCCGCCCCGCGCGGCGAAGACGCCCCTGCGGGCGCCGGTGTCGCGGGCCGCCACGGTGGCCCCCGGGGTCAGCTTCTCCGGCCCGTCGTAGACGACGACGTCGTGCCGCGGCGTCCCGCCCCCGTCCGGGACGAAGTCGCCGTGCCAGACGCAGTTGCGGCCGCACCTCTCGTGCAGCGCGGTGAACGTGCCCGCCACACCGCCACCGGACTTCGCCCGCCACGCCGGGGCGACGTCGGGCACGCCGAGGCCCAGCCCGAGGAGGGCGAGGAGGGGAAGCCCCAGCCAGAGCAGGAACCTCATCCCCCAGCCGCCCACCCCGTCCGCCACGGCCCCACCGTAACAAGATCGCGCCCCACCTCGACGATCATGAGGTTGGCGGTGCGTCTCGTCCGTTTCGTCCCGGCCAACCTCATGATCGACGACGGGGTGGGGCGGGCGGGCGCCCGGGGGCGGCGGAGCGCCCCGATCGGTGGGTTCTCGCGGGAATCCCCCTCCGCCGCCGGGCCGGTTGGGCAGGATCGTCCCCAACGAGGAGGTGCCGTCGTGCAGGACGCCCGCGCTCTCGCCCTGACGTTCGAGGTGGGCGGCCTGCCACCGGTCAGGACCGAGGCGCTGTCCATCTTCGCCGCCGGGCACCGGCAGGCGACGAGGGTCCGCGCCCTGCTCCAGGCGGCCTGCGCCGCGGCCCAGCGCACCGGCTGGACCCCGCTGTCCGGGCCGGTCGAGGTGGACCTCGTGCTGCGCTGCCCGCCGGGGCACCGCACCTCCGACGCCAGCACCCTGCTCGGCGGGGTGTGCGCGGTGCTCCAGGACAAGAAGCGGGTGGCCAGCATCGGCTTGGCGCACCTCGGCGTCCTGGTGGACGTCGCCCTCTACGACGACGACCGGCAGATCCGGCGACTGTCGTACGCGGAGAAGCCGGCGGAGGACTTCTCGTACCAGGTCCGGGTGGCCGCCGTACCGCACGTGGTTTGACCGACGGCCGCGGTGGGGTACCGCGGACGCCGACGAAGGGAGCGCCGATGTCGGAGCCACATGTCACGCTGGACCCCCGCGGGCTCGATCCTGTGCAGCAGAAGCTGCAGGGCCCGCTGGAGGACCAGCTGACCTCGGCGCTACAGGCCGCCACGGAGCGGATCAGCGCCAGCTACGCCGGCGAGCCGGTGGAGCAGATCTGCCAGCGGCTGCTCGACGAGACGCGCTCGGGGCTGCACCCCGACATCGCCGCCGGATTCAACCCGGACATGGACGAGTTCTGCCGGGTGGCGGTGGCGATCGTGCGCGGCGAGGTCTCCTGAGGCACGGGCGCCAGGACTCTCCGGCGGCCCCTCAGGCGGCGACCGGGTCGCCCCGCCACGCCGTCAGCGGGTGCGCCGCGTGGGCCGGCTCGCCGGCCAGTTCGGCGGCGTACTCCCGGACCAGCGCCGGCAGCCGGTGGACCCCGTGCTCGTCCCGGCTGGCCAGGTGCGCGTCGGCCAGGTCGTCGAGGGTGCGGTGCAGCCGCGCGGCGGAGATCCCGAGCTGCCGGGCGACCCGCTCGGGCTGGAGCAGGGCGTCGGGCGTCGCACCGAGCAGGGCGAGGATGCGGCCGGCCACCTCGTCGTCGGCGCGGACGGCGGCGACGACGGTGCTCAGGCTGGCCCGCACCGACAGGTCCTCGTAGTCCAACAGGTCCAGCCGCTCCCGCCCGTCGGCGAGCTGACCGACCAGGGCGTCCACCGACATGCCCGGGCGGGCCGCCAGGCGCGTGCCGGCGACGCGCAGCGCGAGCACCGATCCGGCGCAGAGACGGACCAGCTCGCCGGTGGCTGCCGGGTCGACGGCCAGCCGCTCCGGGCCGGCGAGCGCCGCCAGCAGCTCGCGCGCGTCGGGGGCGGCGAGCGGGCGCAGCGTCACCCGCCGCACGCCGTCGAGGCTGCCCAACCGGCGCTGCCCGACCACGACGAGGGCCGGGCCCGGCCCGGCCGGCAGCAGCGGGCGGACCTGGGCGGCGCGGGTGACCCCGTCCACCACCAGCAGCAGCCGTCGCCCGGCCACCAGGGACCGGTACCAGCCGGCCCGCTCGTCGGTGTTCGCCGGCACGTCGCCGGGGGCGACCCCGATCGCGCGCAGCACCCGGGCCAGCACCTCACCCGGCGTCACCGTGGCCCGGTCGCCAAGGTCGACGAAGACCTGCCCGTCGGGGAAGTCCGCGGCGACGACGTGCGCGGCGCGTACCGCCAGGGCGGTCTTGCCGCTGCCGAACGCGCCGGTCACGACCACGGCGGCGGGGGTCGCACCGCGCAGGGCCGTGACGACCTCGGCGGCCTCCCGGCCCCGGCCGACGAAGGTCACCAGGCCCGCCGGCAGCTCACGGGGCACCGCCCAGCCCGCGGGCCCGCCGAGCCCGGACGGGCGCGGGGCCACCCCGGCGGCGTCCGCCGCGGGCGGCGGGGCGACCGGCACGGTCGCCGCCGTGACCGGCGCGGGCGGCGGGGTGTACGCCAGCTCGGGCGCCCGGTCGAGCATCGCGCGGTGCAGGGCGGCCAGTTCCTCGCCCGGCTCGATGCCGAGCTGCTCGTCGAGCGTGGCCCGGGCGTCCCGGTAGACGGTGAGCGCCGCCGGAACGTCCCCGCAGCGGTAGAGGGCCAGCATGAGCTGTGTCCAGGCGCGCTCGCGCAGCGGGTGGGCGGCGAGGTGCCCGCGCAGCTCGGGCAGGAGGTGCCCGTGCTCGCCGGCGGCCAGCCGCGCCTCGGCCAGCTCCTCGAAGACCTGGAGGCGCTGCTCGTCGAGGCTGGCCCACCGGTTGTCCAGCGTGGTACCCCGGGGCAGGCCGTCGCCCGACACCCCACGCCACTGGGCGAGTGCGGCGGTGAGGGTGCCGACGGCACTGGCCGGGTCGGCCGTGGCGAGCAGGGCCCGCCCCTCGCCCGCCAGCCGGTGGAACTCCGTGACGTCCAGCTCGTCCGGCGAGAGCCGCAGCTCGTACGCGTTGGGGCGGGCGAGGAGCCGGTCGCCCAGCTCCCGCCGCAGCCCGGCGGCGTGGGAACGCAGATTCGCCACCGCGGAGGCGGGTGGCACGTCGGGCCAGACCATGTCGGCCAGCCGTGACAACGAGACCGGGCGGTTCGCCTCCAGTGCCAGACCTGCGAGGACCGCGCGACGCTTCGCCGCGCCGGGTGTGACGACCTGGCCGTCGACGCACAGCTCCACGCAGCCGAGAAGCCGAATCTGTAGTTTCATGGTGCCGCTCCCCCGTTGAACCTTGAGCGCGCTCAGGCTAAGTGGGGGGTTCCGCATGGAACAAGGCATACAGGGAGCGACAGACGGTGACTAACATCAATGTCTTTGGGCGGCGTGTCATCGTAACGAGATCGACCAGGAGAACGCTCCCGTCGATCCGTCACGCGTGGTGACGGGCCTCGCATCAACCCGGGCCGACCACCCGCCGAAATACCCGCTGCCGCAGGCGTGAAACAGCCACCGGAGGCCGCCAACAGTCCACACCGGAGCGGGCGGTTTGCCAAGCAGCTGAAAGGACCACCAGCGGGCCGGATCGGCGTGTCACGGGCCGGCGGTCAGTGAACACGCAGCCCCTGGATGGAGGCGCCGCTGCCCCGCACAGCCCGTGGCGCCAGCAACCGTCCGCTGGTGGAGCAGAGACAAACACAAGGGTGGGCCCGCCGCAGCGGCGAGCCCACCCTCCATGTCACATCGGACCGGTCATCCTGTCTGGCCCACGAGCTCCGGCACCGATCGGTCGATGCTGATCGTGAGCGGACCGTCCGGCTCGAATCCCGGAACACCCACAGCCCGGTCGACCGACGCCAACCACTCGGGAAGCGCCGACTCGATCAGATCGATGGATGTCGTCAGCGGCGAGTACTCGACGCCGAGCGCACGAACCTCGCCAGCCACCTTGATGCTGACGAACTCCCACCGGGCATCGGCCCGGTCGACGGCACGCAGGGTCAACTCGGCCGTATCCACGGCAGCGATGAATGCTTCCGTGCCACGGACCACCTCAAGACCGGCACTGCGGTTGACAAATGCGAACACGTCCTCCACCTGCGCATCGCTCGACAGATACGACCTGAGGTCGGCCGCCTTCCTCGCCGAGGCGAGGTCGGTGTCGCGCAGCCAGGTGGACTTTCTCAAGCAGAAGGTCAGTCCGGTCTCTTCCGACTCCTGTCCCGGCAGCGAGTCGGTCCGGTAGACCCCCGTGACGGAGACACGCGGGCCCTCATCGATCATGGCCGTCAGCCAGGGCTGGAACAGGAGTCGGTCCCCCGAGAAGGAGGCGCTGACCATCCGAATGCCGGCCAACTTCGCCACGGCGATACGTTTGAGCGTGCCGACGTTCGGCAGAAGGCGAGCCGGTCGCATCACGACGAAACCGGGGTACCCGGCCGCCGAGCCTTCGCCCTCACCCATGGAGCCTCCTTCCTGCTACACGTCAGAACGTGGGCCCGGGTCGCATCCTATGGAGCGGGTAGTGGCGTACGAAGATGCACGCCACTACCCGACCAACCACCTCTAGGCCGTGTTTCAGAAGTCAGAATCTCGGTCGATCTAGCCGCCCGCGTGTAGCTGCGTAGGCATCGTTCCCTCGCACAGGGCAATCAGGCCCTGGTCGCCTGGTCCGAAGATGGCAACCCAGGTCTCGACCAGGAGAATCACGCCCCGCTCGTCCATCCCGAGAAAGAACCGACCCTGGTCCAACTCGCCCAGCGGGTAGAGCGATCGTCCGGTCTCGCCACCCCACGCCAGGAACCGATCCTCCTCACCGACGCAGAGCGACGGATTCAGCTCGAACGGGGTGCGCGCCGCCGTCCGTCCCGGTCCATGAGCATCAACGACGAGACCGCCGAACTCGCCGAGGAATGCCTCTGCCGCCGGGTGCATATCGAGTCCGACCAGCTCCGCTCGCCATCGCGCCGTCTCCACCCGCCGCCCCAAGAACCACCCGGCACGCTGCAACGCCCGCTCGACGTCAGGCGGGAAGCGCCCAGCCATCCGCTCTCCTTACCCTTCGCTACTGGCACCATCGTCAAACGCAGCTCCGGAGGTCCACCACCCCGCACGGTCCGATCCGGCACTGCCCGTACCACTGAGCGGCCCGCCGTGCCAGGACCAACAACGGCTCGCCACACACCGATCAAGTTATGAAACACGGCCTAGAGCACTGCGAGAGGGTCCCGTCAGGTCGTCTCCGGGCCGATCATCAAGATGATCATCTCGCTCTCCCCGCCAGCCACGGCAGCCGACTGTGCCGGTGAGAGACCCAGGTGTCCCGGCGGTTCGAGATCCTGCTTCAACTTCTTCACGTTGACCGAACAAGTGTCGGCCGCCAACCGCACCTCGCCTTCGGCAATCACCACATATGGGCCACTCGGCCGCTGCGGAACCGGCGCCAGTGACAGTTCCCCGGCCGGATCGAGCCTCACCTTCTCCGCTCCGCCTGTCGATGCCGGACCAACGAATCCCACTTCCAACCAGGTCCGGTCCTCGTACTGCTGCGTCTGGGCATACTCGTCAATGGTGAGCCCTCGGGCACATCGCTGCACGCTCTCGCTGGGGGTGGCGGCCTGACAGGCCGCCACCCCCAGCGACGTCACCAGCAGCGATGCCGAGATGACCCGCCATCCCGACAGCGCCCTCACATGATCAGGCATTCGGAGCAGGGGCTCGCCGGACCAAGGGACATCCCATAGGCAGCCACCCGACTGAAGAAGTTGTAGCCCGGACGGACATCTTGTCCATTTAGATAATTCTCCGCATCACTTGCCGATTCACGCTCCCCAAAATAGAAGACAATCGAAACCCGGCTGGAAACCCGCCCTACGGCTAGATCAACATCACCCACCATGGGCGACGTAGACATAGGCCCAAATGTTTTGCGAGTCCGGCATGTGCTGCACAAGTGCGTGGACCGAATAGAGGTTCGGTTTACCGACGCTGAACTCTTGAAACCGCTGCTCAGGCCCGATTTGCCACCCCATCGCGGTGACCACGCCCTCATCCATCCAACGACTGCGGAAGCTCAACGGCCGCTCAGCATCACGCCCGCCGATTCGCTCGGCTTGGAGCAGACCACGCATGCCGTTAGCCGCCAAGAACCTGTTGACGCACTCCTCGGAAGACTCTAGGCGTAGAAAGACTTTGTAGTAGTAGCCGAAACCGTCGTCCACCGCCGCATATCGCAGATCATCATAAAGGCAGCTTGGCAAACGGATGTCCGCACGACGAAGGCCCTCATCAAGGCTGATGACACCGCTGTCAATGTCGTACGCACGGGCGTCTCGCCCCTGCACGGCGGAGCCGCGCCCAGCCTCGCCCGACCTCGTCGCGCGCTCCGCACCGACGTAAACGGCGCCGAGCAGTAACGCTACTCCAACGACAAGCCAGGCTAGGCGAGACCCGCCGCGGACGCTCAAATCAACACACTCCTCAAGAAGACCTAGAACCCATACCTGGAAGTGGTCGTGCCGACCACTGCGAATTCACGGGCCAAGCCATAGCCTGCCGCGTCAGCCGCGCCATACGTAGCCGTTGAGCTGGCGCTGGTAGGTCAACGCGGTGCCCGGCGTGCCGTTCCTGGCCGTCTCGGCGTCCCTGATCTCGGTCAGGTAGCCGGCGCTAGCGTCGTGCCAGCTCGAGGTCGTCGAGTCAGCGCAAGGGCCCTTGTCGGGGGCGAGTTCGCTCGCGACCAAGGTAACCGACGGTTATGGTGACGGGTCTCAGAGGGGCGCTGGAAGCTGTTCACGTACACAACATCATCCTCGCCGGGTGACACCAGCACCGTGCCAGGCAACGCCTTCACCGAGTTACGAGACGTCCTTTAGACAACGAGAACGTGGACGGGTAAGACAGCACAGGCGAGGCTCCCGTGTTGGGGCATGGGGTTTTGGTCGATGTGCTGTCTTACCTGGAGCCTCGCCCTCATCGATCCCCGGGCTACGCACACTGTTCAAGACCTGCAAGATCGGGTTGGAAAAGGCTTATTGTCGCCTTGTTGGCGCCGGCGGAACGGGCATCGACACCGCCGGGTCGTCGTAGGTGCGGAGTCCAAACGAGGAGGCGGCAACCACTCGGCTGCCGCCTCCTCGATCAGGCGCCTGGACTCAGCACACCCGCATCCCGCTACCGGTCAGACCCGCGACGCAACGCGTCGCGAGCCATCTCCCTCTGCTGGTCGATCGCGTTCATGCAGTTCGCGTTGGCCCGCTCGACGGCAAGCACCTCCTCCTCCGGCGTTCCGACGGCGAACTCCGGCAGGCGCTCGCCGTCCCGGATCACGTCGTAGCAGGCTGACATGGCCTCCAAGGCCATCTCGGCTGTCGCGTCATCCGCCCGCACTCCTACGCAATATGTCAACGCGTTGAACAGCTGCCAAAGTCTTTCCATCCTGAGGTCGTCCGACCACTCGAACAGCTCGTCCAGCACGTCTTCCGTGGAATCTCCCGGTGCTGCTCCAGAGACGGAGCGGCGGACCAAGTCCATGGCAGCATCGACGGTCTTGCCAGCCTCGTCGGCCACGAGAGCACGGCTCAACGACGGCAGCGCGTCGCGCGTCCACTCCAGCACCTGAAGCACCAACTCCAGCCGCGCCTTGGACGGAAGCTTCTCCAGCGTCTTTTCCACCGTATCGGATAATTCCCGGTCCCAAAGTGTTGCCATTGTCTAGCCCCATCCAACAATTCTGACTCCAGGCGTTGCTTCTGCACGAGCCGCGCAACCCTGGTGGCTCTCTGCACCCGGCCCGCAACCCGCCGTAGCGCAGACGGTCGAGGTCAGGTTGCCCTGCGGCTTGGTGACGGTCCGGACGTTGCCGACCTTGTCGTAGGCCGTGGTGGTCCTCCGCTCCGGGTCGGTCGCATCCTCCGGAGCGGGGTGAACCCCGCGACGTTCCCGTCCGGATCACGCTTCGGCGAAGGACTTTCCGCCTCCTGCTTCACGTATTCCGCTGTTCAGTCTTGGCTGCGGTAGGTGGTCGCGTTGTCGCCTTGATGGCGCCGGCGGAACGGACACCGGCACCGCCGGGTCGCCGTAGGTGCGAAGTCCAAACGAGTAGGGCGGCAACCACTCGGCTGACGCCCTCTCGATCAGGCGCCCGGGCTCAGCACACCGCATCGCGCTACCGGTCGGACCCGCGACGCAACGTCGAGCCAGCCATCTCCCTCTGCTGGTCGATCGCGTTCATGCAGCTTGCGTTGGCCCGCTCGACGGCGCGACGACAGCCCGCCCGTCAGGAGTGAATACGCCCCTTGGACGCGACCCTGCACCACAACGAGCCTCCATGAAGGCGCGAGGCTAAGACCTGCAAAACGACCGGTGGTCCGCCCATTCGAACTGAAGTCTCCCTTCCTGGCTCCGGTTTTCAAAGCTTCCAGAAGTGGATCAACGGTCACCTCACTGGGGATGTCAAAAGCTATGAATCGGTCACCATTCAATTCATAGCCGAGATTGAGTCGATCAGCAGTAGACATTAAGATCGCTTGGAGCTGCGCAAGCGATTCCTTATCTGCAGGCCACCCAAGGAGGGCGCGCAACACACGATGCCCAGACCGCTCGTGTACCGTCTCCACGTATCCGCCATCCACGTCAAGGGTGACGACATCCAGGTAGGACAGGCCATACGCACAAAACGGTATGCAGGCCACACGGAACAGGCCGCCACCCAACTCATTGAGCCACAACTGCTCAACCTGACCATCCAGCCCCGCATAACCGAGGTCGACATTGGCAATATAGTAAGGCGCTTGACGTCCGGTCGGATTGTTATGGACGATGAAGATTGGCTCAACCATCCAACTTCCCCTCACGGCTATTGTCGACCCGGGTGGAGCATGAACCACTCCTGGATCATTTGTCGGACCAGTGCGTAGGAGGCCACGTGCCCCGGTACCCCTTGGGTGGGGTTGTACGGAACAAAGTTGTCCTTCTTCGAACTGTTGCACCGCCTGCAGGCAGGTGTGAGATTTGCGTCAGTCCTGTCACCGCCGTGAATTCTCGGCTCGACATGGTCAACGGCTTCGGCAGGGTTCTGTCGGCAGTAGGAGCAGAGAGAAGTAGGCTTGCTGGGGTCGCGGTTTACGCCGATATTGTAGTCGATCAGGTCTTGGCGGGTGATCTCCTCGCCCCCTCCGCGTCCACCACTTTGGTCCTCCGCTCCGGGTCGGTCGCATCCTCCGGAGCGGGGCGAACCCAGGGCCCCGGCAAAGTCGTCAGGTGATGTCGAGCAGTGCCAGCGGGCGGGTGCTGTCGCGGGCGTGATGCCGGTTGGCGGCGGCGATGTTGGTGGCCCCGCTCAGGCGCAGGGGGCCGATCGCGGCGTTGCGTAAAGCGGCCATGACCTCGGGTCCGGTGCCGGTGCGGATCTGGCTGCGGTCCTCGTCGTAGGTGACGTCGCGGACCCAGTGGACCTTGATCTCGATCGACCAGTGCCCGCGGGTCCACGCTGCCAGTTGCGCCGGTTTTGCCTAATAGACGCGGAGATCGGTGATGGCGTAGACGGTTTCGGCGGTGAAGCGTTTCGGTTGGTCCAGGCGGCGTCTGCGGCGGCGGATCTGGATGGCATGGGCGGCGTGCGGGAAGTCGATGCCAGTGGAGATCGTTAGGATCTTCAGGCTGCGGATCTCGCGGCGGCCGTGTCCGCGGTCGGTGTCGCGGGCGGCGTCGGGGACGCCCCGCCAGGGCAGTGCGGTGAGCTGGGCGTGCAGGTGGGGCTGATTGCCTTTGACGGTCAGGATCCAGTGCGCGCCGCGTTCGGCGAGGCAGGTGGCGTGCTCGCGTTTGGCAGTTCAGGGCGTCGGCGGTGATCACGGTGTCGCGCAGGTCGCCGATCTGGTCGAGCAGCGGCGCGAACCGGAAGATCTCGTTGGTCTTGCCGTCGACGTCGATGCTGGCCAGAACCACACCGGTGGCCTGGTCGCAGGCAGTCATCACGTGCCGGGTAGGGGTGTCGGTGGTGCGGGAGCCGCGCAGGGTCTTGCCGTCGGCGGCGATCGCCCGGCCGGCCGTTGAGGTGGTGGCGGTGGCCCGGCCGGCGAGCCAGACACTGATCGCCGCAGTCAGTGGGCGGGTCCATGGCCTGCAACAGCCGACGGATCATCGCCTCCGATGGGCGCCGGTCGGCAGTCATGCCCAAGGCGAGAGCCGTTGCCGCCGGAACATCGGCGACCCACTCGGCGATCGCGGCGTACGAGCGGTAGCCGGCGGCCACAGCACACACGGCTGCGGTGACCACGACTGTCAGCCGACGCCGGACACCTCGCCGGGCCCGTGGATCAGGCAGACCGTCGAGTGCTTCGGGCAGCCCACCAGCAGTTTCGACAACGGTCAGAGCCGGTGCGCAGGACAGGGACGAGATCAGCGATGATGGCAGCGCGGGCATAACTCACTTCGGGCGATCAGCATGGCGCAGCAACCTTGATGATCTTTTGAACCGGTCATGCCCGTCTTGCTGCCACCACCAACGGCGCTTCTACTCCAAGCAACACAAGTCAGACACCGTCACGACTTTGCCGGGGCCCTGAGTCAGTACCAGATCTGAAAACGAAGCACAGCAGGCGCCGAATCCTCGTCAGCCGATATCAGTAAACGCGCCTGACCTGGACGGTCGGTCGTCACCTGCAACTTGACCTCCTCAAGCGGGTCATGGAGAAAGAATTGGCCCTGCAAAGATGAAATGTTCCCGTCAAACAATACGGCTCCGTCGATTGCCAACTCCGGGGAGCCCTCCTCATACAGGTCAACCAGCACTGGCCCGTCGATGGGATTTTGAACCCCGACGTAAACAGAGTCTGGAGCAGCATGGACGAGAGAATCCCACGCATAATCGACATGCGCGTCGATCGAGTTTACATCCCTGAAAATGAGCAGCCCATTGCCGACGAACGCACGAAATGCCCCGAGAAAGCCTTCTTGCAGAGTCATCCATCAAGCACCCCGGTCCTCAGGCAGCAGACACGCGACCACGGCCAGTGTAGACCAACCCAGAAAGCCAACCGGGTTCGGGCTGAACCTAAGATTCGGGGCATCCGCAGCCTCCGCAACCGCGCCATCGCAACCTAGGAGCGGTAGACATGCAAAGGAAGGTCGGATCGGCCGCAGAACCCGCAGCCGATCCGACCTTTACGAAGTCCATCCCTCCAACGACAGTTACGTCACAGTTGGATCAGGTTGAGATGCCTTGCGTCAACCAGTTCGCGAATGGGCGGGAAGTTATAGTTCCCCTGAGAAAGCTGGCTCATAATTCCTGCCTGCCTACGCTGACATTCCGTTCGCGCGCATTGCGGATATCCAGTCCCATGGTACGGCTTGTTGGCGGGCACCGAAGAAACCGGGGGTTGATGATCGAGACCCACTCACCATTCTTCGTCGCCGGCGTCCTCCGGCCACACGTGTGACACCCATTCACAATCCCGTTGATTTGATTATCCACGTATTCCGGATCGCTCCTGGTGACCTTCCTCTTCGTGGTGGCCACGCCTTCCTTTGCGAAAGGACCCGCACCCAAGGTCAGCCGGCAGACATCTTCCTCATCGACGTTGTGGACGAGGACCGGCTCATTGTCGGCAAGCACGTAATAGCTGTGGAGGCCGTCGACGGTGAGGTTGTAAACCCGTTCGTGCTTGACAGTGCGCTTGACTGCGGTGATTTGGACCCAGGTCCCCGCTGCCGCCTGTAGCCACATGCCGGGCTTGAGCTGCTTGGCCTCGACCCACATGCCAGTGTCAGGCAGCCAAATCAGGTGGTTGTCGGTGGATGTGACGCTTCCGGTCTTCGACCCGTCCTTTCCGTCGGTGTCGACGGTGAAGGTGATGAAGGCCTTCTTGCCTGCCTCTTGTGACCCTACTGTCGTCCAATCATCCGCTGGCATCTGACCTGAAGACGCACCCAGCGGCTTGTTGAGATCACCTCAATACATAACGAGGCCTCCGGCGAAGCATCCGATTCGGATGCTTACACCGAAGGCCTCGTTGGCGTTCCCGCCGTCGCGCGCTAGCCCCTAGGCTCCAAGATCACGTGCTTGACATCTTCTTCGAGCTCTTCGACTGCCGGAGTGTAGAGACTTAGCCCCAGTTCACTAAACTTCAACGACTCCAGCTCGAACACGTCCGGACGGAACCCCTCATTCGCGAGCTCATTCAACACCTCCCCTAGCGGTCTTCCAACCAACGATATCCCACGCCAAAGCACTTCGATCGAATCGGATATGTCGATCTCGATGAGCCGGTTATTCGCATCGTACGCCAGGATGAGAGTCATGTCGTAGTACGAGTCCAGGACCGACCCCGGAAATCGCTCGAACGCAACATGATTGCCTAGCCTCTCTCGATGGACGGATCGCGACTCGCCGAAGCGCGCCTCGGATATGCCTTCCCCAGGCAGCACCTCAAACGGTTCGGATCGACCGGACATGACTACGCTCCCTAATCAATCAATTCAGTTGAAGGCATCTGGCGGTATCTTCCCCAACATCTCCGCAATGGCAGCGTCGTACTTAGTGCCGAAACGACTCCTGATATCGTTGATATCGTTCCACATTGCACCCGCCGTGTCACCCCGGCTAATCAAGTCCCGCTGCATCTCCCGATATCTTGCTTGCAGCGACCCCGGTCCGCCACTGGTGCTGTACAACTCCGCATGGTCCGCCCGGTCCATCTGAATCGCAGGCCCCTTGGAGAACGGGATATTCGTCGTAGAATGCGGCGGCATGTGGTTGATCTCGATGCCAGGCGGATTCACCTTCCGCCCGTCCGGCAAGGTGTCCTTAAGCTCTCCATGGGCGCCACCGCGGTAGACATGTCCGGGATTGGCACGTGGCTGCTTTTTGGAACAGCTACAGGGCTGGCCGTTGGCGTCCTTGCCTCCAACACAGTTGTGGACGAGGACAGGACTGGCGTCAGCAAGGACATAATAGGTGTGAATTCCCTCAACAGTGAGGTTATGAACTCGCTCTTGACGGACATTCCGATCGATGGCAGTGACCTGGACCCAGGTTCCAGCGGCTGTCTGCAGCCACATGCCTGGCTTCAAACTGTCGCCCTCGACCCACCGTCCGGCGTCCGGCAGCCAGAACAGATGCTCTGCCGTCGACGTGAAGGAGCCCCTCTTTTCTCCGTCGTCAACAGTGATCGTCACCAGCCTTTTAAGGCCAGCGTGACTACGGACACTGGTAACCGTCCGGCCTTGGTTTTCTCGCGACTCGACATCCGTGCCGAGAACCTCATCACCGGCCTTCAGATCCTCGATCGCCTTGGTTCCACCGTTGGCTAGGAGCACCTTGGTTCCGGGAACGAAGCTGTTGCACTTCTCCGGCGGCTGGTTGGTCCGTGCTGCAGGCGCATCACCGCCCTTGGTCGCCTTGGCGGTGTCGGTGGCGTTGTCGACGTTCTTCGCGGTGTCCGCGGTCGCGGTGGCACCGTCGTAGATCTTCTTGCCCGTCTTGCCGAACTTGACCGCCGAGGCTCCGTACCCCGCCAGGGGAATGGCTGAGGACATCGACAACCCGGCGTCGACGTAGTTGCCCTCCGCCAGGTACCAGATGCCGTTGGCGACGTCGGCGACCTCACCGACCACCGGCACCAGGCCGACCACGTCCAGGGTGGCGTGGCCGACGTCTGACCACGACATGCCCCACAGGTGCCCGTCCAACTCCACGAAGCTGATCGGGTTACCACCAGCGAACGAGTACCGGTTGCCCGTGTACGGATCCGTCGCCAGACCCATGTCCGCCATCGCGCCGCCGTACATGTCCCGCGTCAGGAACCGGTTCAACCCCGGGTCGTAGTTGCGGAACCCCATGTCGTACGTGCCCGAACCCGAATCCCAGCGGGAGGCGTTGAACCGGAACGCGTTGTACGGCTCCTCACCCTCCGGCTGCGCACCCGGCTTGTCCACACCCGTGAACTGCGAGTCGTCGTCCTTGCCGTACGCCGTGTAGCCGTACGTCGCCCGGGTCTTGCCGTCCTCCTTCGTGATACCGATGACGTCACCACGCGGCCGGTAGATGAACTGCGAGTACTCCCGGCTGCCGTCGTCGGAGTGCTTGATCTGGGTCAGCTGCTGACCCCACGGCGCGTACTGGTACGACTTCTTCGCCTTACCGGCGACCTCCTCCCGCAGCACCTGGTTGTCCATCCCCAGGTACGTGAACACCGTCGTCTTGTCACCCACCGTCTGCGACACCGTCCGGTCGAACGGGTCGTACGCGTAGGTCGTCGACTTCGCGGTGGCCCCGATACCGGCGGTGGTCTTCGCCGTGCGGTCGAACCCGTCGTAGTAGTACTTCTGCGCCCGCTGACCACCGACCGACACCGTGTCCAACCGACCCAGCGGGTCGTAGTTGTACGTCGACGTCACGCCGCCGGCGGTGGACGAGTGCAGCCGGTTCCGGTCGTACTTGCTGGTGCTGGTCGCACCACCGATGGTCTGCGACACCACGTTGCTGTTGGCGTCGTAGACGTACGACTCGGTCGACGTGCTGTCCCCGGATTTGTCGACGCGGGTGACCCGGTCCTGCGGGTCGTAGGTGAAGGTGTAGGTGTTGTCGATGTGGTCCGCCGTGTTGTCGGCGTTCATCAACTTGAGCACGTCCTTGGCCGGGTGCCCGTTGGCCGAGTACTCCAGCGTGTGCTCCGCGACCGTCACGCCGGCCGAGGTCTTCTCGATCTGGTGCCGGGTGGCGCCGTCCAGGTAGTACTGCAGTTCCACCGTGTTGCCGTTGGGCTTGGTCTGCTTGAGCAGTTGCCCACGGGCGGTGTAGGTGAAGGTGAAGATCTGCTGGTTGCCCGCCGTCGCCGAGTCGGCGTTGGTCACCTTGGCGACCATGTCCCGCTCGTCGTACTCGATCTTCGACCAGGTCAGGTCGTGGGTCGAGGTGGCCGGGTTGCCGTTGGGGTCGTAGGTGAGCGCGGTGGTGTTCTTCAGCGTCGTGCCGGCGAACTCCTTCACCGTCTCGATCTGGTTGAGGTCGTCGTAGCCGATCTCGTACCGGTCCCTCGTGGCACCCGGGCTGAGATCCTTGACCTCGACCAGGAGCCCGTTCGGGTTGTACCGGTAGGTGAACTCCTTGCGCTCGTTGTCCGTGTCGGCGGCGTTGTCCCGCACCAGCTTGACCGCGTCGGCGAGCACCTTGCCCGTCGCCGCGTCGGTGAGGGTGACCTTCTGGATGCCGTCCTCGGTGAACGGGTAGCTACCGAGGCTCACCCACTGGCCGGTGTTCTGCGTCTGGTTGACGGTCTTGACGACGCTGCCGCCGTCGTGGGTGACGGTGAACTTCGCATCCGTGGCCGCCCCGCTGACCTGCGGGTAGTGCACGAACACCTCGTAGGTGCCGTTCCGGGGAACGGTCAGCTGCCAGTTGAACTGGGCCGCGCCGCTGCCGGCCGGGGCCGTGCTCACGTCGTAGCCGTACTGGCCGGCCGCCGCGCCGCCGGTCCAGGTGCCCTGGGTGGCGGTGTTGTGTGTGTCGGAGTTGTCCACCAGGACGACGTCCCGGCCCACCGGCAGGCCGTCCTCGGAGCGGGCCTTCTCGTTGCCCGAGGGGTAGTACTCCCAGGTCATCGTCCGCGAGACCGACCCGCCGGCCGAGGTCAGCGTGTTCTTCGTCTGCTGGCCCAGGTCGTTGTAGTCGTACGAGTTGACGATGTTCCACGGGTCCTTGGCCGTCTTGGTCCACCCGTTGTCGTAGTAGGTGTACTCGGTGATGTTGCGGACCGTCTGCCCGTCCGACGGCGGGGCGCTGACCTTCGTCAGGTTGCCGATCGCGTCGTAGGTGTAGATGGTCTTGTCGGGCGTGTTGTAGCGGCTGTCGTCCTTGTCGTACGCCGTCCAGGTCTCCTTCACCCGGTTCAGCGAGTCGTAGACGTTGACCGTCGCGAAGTCGTCGGCGTCGTCGGTGGTGTTCACACCGCGCGGGGTGATCACCTTGGTCGAGTTGCCGACCTGGTCGTACTCGTACTTGGTGGTGCGGTAGGTGATGGTGCCGGCGGTGTCCTTGCTGTGCGGCACCTTCGACTCGACCAGCGCGCCCCGGGCGTCGTACGTGGCCAGCGACTCGTTGCCCTCGGCGTCGGTCGTGGCGACGGTCAGGCCGTCCTTGTCGTACCGGGCGGTGGTGAACTTGCCCAGCGCGTCGGTGGTCTTGACGACCCGGTGGTTCAGGTCGTACTCGAACTTCGTGGTGAAGTCCGTGGTGTCCGCCGACGCCACCTTCTTGGCGTCGTAGAGGACGGTGATATTGCCGACGTTGTCGTACTCCGAGCGGACCTTCTGGCCCTTGAAGTTCGACACCTCGATCGGCTGGTAGATCGCGTCGTACGTGGTGGTCGTGGTGTAGTCGCCGACGGTCGAGGTCAGGTTGCCCTGCGGCTCGGTGACGGTCCGGACGTTGCCGACCTTGTTGTAGGTCGTCGTGGTCCTGCGCTCCGGGTCGGTCGCCTCGTCCTTCGGTGCCAGCGTCTCGATCACCTGGTCGGCCTTGTCGTAGACCGACGTCGACTCCGCCCCGTTGGACGCGTACGCCTTGACGATGTTGTCGTTGGCGTCGTACTGCGGTGCCGGCGTCGTGATGAACCGGCCGGCCGCCGCGTCGAGCGGCTCCACCATGGCCAGCGGACGCCCGAAGGTGTCGTACGACTGGGTGACCTTGGCGTTGCCGCCGTTGCGGACCTCCGTGACGTTGCCCCGCGCGTCGTAGACGAAGTACGACTTGCCGGTGCCGGCGTCGGTGATGGTCCGCGGGTAGCCGCTGACGTGGAAGTCGCTGTAGGCGGTGGTGTTGCCGTTGGCGTCCTTGACGCTCTCCAGCTGCCCCCACTCGTCGTAGGTATTGGTGGTGGTGTAGTCACCGTCGGCCGCCGAGGCGGTGCCCAGCGGGTCGGTCACGGTGTGGACGTCGCCCTCGGCGGTGTAGCTGAAGGCCCACTTCCGCCCCTCGGGGCTGGTCTTGGTGAGCACCTCGGCGACGTAGCCGTTGAGCTGGCGCTGGTAGGTCAGCACCGTGCCCGGCGTGCCGTTCTTGACCGCCTCGGCGTCCTTGATCTCGGTCGGGTAGCCGGTCTTGGGGTCGTACGCCCAGGTCGAGACAGCGCCGTTGGCCTCCTCCAGCCGGACCACGTTGTGGTCGTCGTCCCAGCCGAACTTGCTGGTTTCGTTCTTGGCGTTGGTGGTCTCGTACGGCCGGCCGTAGCCGTCCATCCGGTACGCGGTGGTGTGGTTCTCCGCGTCGGTGACCGTGGTGTTGACGTTGTTGCCCTGCGGGCCGTCCGGGTCGACGTAGGCGAACTGCGTCAGGTGGCCGAGCCGGTCGGTGTAGGACTTGGTGGTCCAGTGCCACTTCGGGTCGTCGCCGGTCTGCGGGTAGTGGTAGGTCAGCCCGGTGGCGTTGCCGCGCGGGTCGGTGACCTTGACGAGCTTGACGTTCTTGTTCCCCTGCGTCATGTCGTAGGCGAACTTGAACGTCTTCGGCTGGCTGGCACCGGCACCGTCGACCAGCTCACCCAGCAGACCCTTGTCCGTGTAGGTGAAGGTGAGCTTCCGCCCCGAGACGTCCGTGATCTGCGAGATGTGGTCGATGATCTTCGGATTGGTCAGGTTGGTCGCGGACTTCCGCGTCCAGTCGGTGTCGTCGATGTAGTCGAACGTCTGGCCCTTGGTGTAGTAGTCGATGGTCAGCGTCTGCCGGCCGGTCGCGTCGAGCAGGTACCGGAGGAACTTGGTCGGCTTGTTGTTGGACTTGCGCTCCTCGTAGACGAAACGCAACTCGTTGCCGTTGTTGTCGACCACGCTCGACAGGAAGCCCTCGCAGTCGTAGTAGAACTGCGTCCGGTCGGGCTTGGTGAGCAGCCACGCCTTCGGCTCCTGCGTGTTGGGCTTGCAGTCGAGCGTGGTGACCTTCTGCAGGTGCAGGTGCACGCCCTTGGGCGCCGTCCACTCGTTCGCGGTGGCGTTCCAGGTGAACCGGTGGCTGGTGCCGTCGCCGTCGGTCAGGGTGACCTTCGTCGGGTTCGGGTTGGGGTGGAAGTCCAGCGGCGTGCCCAGGCGCATCATCGACGACGCCTGCAACGACCAGCCGTAGCCGGCGACGGTGTCGCTGGTGTCCAGCGAGTTGTACGCCAGCCGGACGAAGGTCGACAGGCCCCGGGACGGGTTGCTGAACGCGTTGTACGACCAGACGGTGTTGCCCGCGTACAGGTTGTTCATCAGGGTGCCGCCGGCGCCGGTGTTCTTGCCCGCGTACGAGTAGAACTTCTCCAGGCCGAGCTGGTCGGAGGTCGGCTCCTCCACCGCGATGTTCTGCGGCAACGCCTTGATCGCCGTGGTTTCGGAGAGCTTCTTGCCGGTGACCTTGTTGCGTAGCTCCCAGTCGAGCACGTAGTCGGTGCGCTTGTTCCCCTCCGTCGACGGCGGTGGGGTCTTGACCTGGGCGTTGACGTCGACCGTGCCGGCGATCGGCACGGCCGCCGGCAGCGGCGTCGCCACGTGGATGGCGGCGTCGGACACCGGCAGGCCGTCGGCCCGCTTCCACTGGTAGGTCAGCTCCCACTCGGTGGCGGCGAACGCCGCGCCGGTCGGGTTCGACACGGTGACCGGGACGGTGTACGTCGAGGCCGGCGCGAGCTGGTGCGGGGTGCTCGGCGCGTGGTAGGTCGACTCGGCGCTCTGTTCGAGGTAGGTGACCTCCAGCGTCGGGCGCAGCAGCGGCTCGGGCGCCTCCGACGACAGCATCATGGCCCGTGCGGTCTGGGTGGCCTCGTTGCGCATCCGCAGCAGGAAGCCGTTGTTGCCGCCCGGCGTGGCGACCCAGCCCTTCACGGGCTCGGTGACCGTCCAGGTGGCCCACTCCGGGTCGTTGGTGAACCCGTTGAACCCGGCCTTCCAGGTGGTGTCGTAGGCGCCGCCGGGGGTGGTCCAGGCGGTGGTGGCGTTCGCCTTGTCCCAGGTCGCGGTCGTCTCGTCGAAGCCCTGGGTCAGTCGGTGCACGTCGACGTACTCGGTCTGCACGTCGCCGGGGAACAGCGAGGTGTTCCACATCCGCAACTGCGCGTCCACGACCCGCGCGGTCGCCGGGATGCCGGCCAGGCTCGGGAACTTCACCAGGCTCCGGGTGGTGCCGAAGTACGTCGAGTTGTTCCCCACCCCCAGGTACGGGTCGCCGAGGTAGCTGTCGACGTTCTCCGTGCGCCGGGTCAGCGACAGGTTCGTGTCGACCACCCCGTTCGCGCCGGTGGTGTCCCCGGCCGCCGCCGCGTCCCGGTAGATCCGGGTGATCTGGCCGGCCTTGGGCAGCGTCACCGCCTGGCTCGGCCCGGCCAGGAGCTGCCCGTCGCGGGTCTTCACGGCGACCATGTAGTAGTAGAACTTGCGGGCCATCGGGTCGGTGTTGTCCGCCGCCGTCGGCACCGCCGTGGTGTCCTGGTAGGTGCGGGTGCCCGTCCCGACGGGCGCGATCAGCGTCGCCGACGACGGCCGGAAGTCCTGGTAGATGCTGCGGTGAACCTGGTACTCCACCGCGTCGTCATCGGTGTTCGACGACGGGTCCTGGTACTGCGGCCAGGTCAGCACGGCACCGGTGGAGGTGATGGTGGTCGGCGGGTGCACCGCCACGCCCGGCCGGCCGTAGGTGACGATCAGCCGCGGCAGGTTGTAGTCGCGCCGGTCGTTCTGGTACGCGTACTCCGACGCCTCGTAGATCGGCCCGCCGCGGCCCTTGGTCTCCTCGTCCACCGCCTTGATCACGAAACCGTGGTTCGGCGTGCCGTTGAGCCACTGCTGCACCACGTCGCGTACGGCGAACGAGTTCCACACGCTGGAGACGCCGCGCGCCTTGTTCGCCACACCCCAGCGGGTGAACCGCACCGCGTCGGCGATCACCGCCTTGCCCGCCACGTCCCGCAGCACCACCCGGCCGGCCGTGCCGGCGTTGAAGCGGTACGTGCCGAGGGTCGCCCACGCGCCCTTGCTGTCCGGGGTGGTCTGGTTGACCGACGGCGTCGACGAACCGTTCGCGTGCTGCACCGTGTACGGGGTGGGGTTGGCCCGGTCGGACGCGCCCACGTAGTGCACCTCGACCTTGTAGTCCCCGGTCTCGGTGATCGTCGGCGTCCAGGTGTGGGTGTCCCCAGCGGTGGCGTCGTTGTTGAACCGGTAGTCGGTCCTCACCGCGTGCTTGGTCATGTCCGGGTTGCCGGACCACGCCCACGAACCGGTGACCGAGGTGCCCGCGTCACCGTCGTCGAGCTGCACGAGGTTCCCGGCCGGCTGCGCGGCGATGTTCTGGTACGTGTTGTTCCACGTCGCCGACTCGTCCGTCCACGGCTGCGTCACCCGACGCGCCTCCATCAGCACGTCGTGGTCGTAGGAGGTGTGGGTCTGGTCGTAGTACAACTCCAGGCGGGCGTCGTCGATCGCCGTCCCGGACGGCACCGCGGCCAACGGGAACCGCACCAGCGACCGCCAGACCCCGGTGTCGGTGCCGACCCGCAACGGCCAGTTCGTGGGATCCGTCTGGTGGGCGTGGTTCGGGTTGCCCGAGTAGACCTGCACGTCCTGGGAGTCGGTCGGCACCGGCTGGATCCGGATGGTCGGGTCGATAACCACCGGGTAGACCCGCTTCGGGTCCGCCAGCCAGGCGGCGTCCGCGGTCACCGTCACCGTCGTGGCGGCCCCCGACCCGGCCACGGTCTGCGTGACCTTGTCACTCCACACCTTGCCGTGCGGCGACGCCTTGTCGTCCCGGTCGTCGTACATGAACGGCGCCGGCATCACGAACACCGGCTCACCACCGGCCAGGCCGACGAACGCGATCGACCCGTCGGCGCGCTGCTGCGCGGTGAGCCCGGTGGCGTCCAGCGTGAACGTGTACGAGGCCGGGCCGCTCGGCGCCCGGTGCAGGACGATCTTCTCCTTCAGGGCCGTCGGGGTCACGTCGTAGACGACGTCCGCGCCACCAGCCACACCGGGATAGGTGACCGACGAGCCGGAGACCCGGGGCGTGACGCCCTTCGCCGCACCGGCCAGACCCAGCTCGACGCTGCGACCCTCCTGCGCGAAGCGCACCAACTCGTCCGAGCGGTCACCGAACAGGCTGGTGAAGCTGTTCGTCGTGTTGCCCTGGACGTACCCCTTGTCCTTGGTCGGGCGCACCCTGGTGTCGATCGGCTGCCACCGGCCCCTGCCGTCCCTGTAGTGCAACGGCACGGCGGAGATCTCCGCCTGGGTCCGTCCGTCGGACAACTGGTACACGCGGCTGTTCTTCGTACGCTTGCCGGGAAGCTCCCTGACCCGCTTCTGCGCCGGCCACACCTTCGCCTGCGGCGCCTTCTCCTGCACCGTCAGGCCGGCGCCGACCACCTCCGGCCTCGCCGGGCGCGAGCCGCCGTCGACCAGCCCCTTCGCCGCGTCGCCGAGCCGGGACAGCAGGCCGTCGTCCTTCGCCGCGGTCGCGGCCTTCTCCGGTTTCCGGTCCGACAGGACCTGGGTCCCGCCCACGGTGGCGGCCAACGCCACCACCAGGCCCGCGATCAGCGGCCCTCGCAGTTTCCTCTTCACCCGTCACCCTCCGGTCGGGGGCCAGTACGACGGGTAGAAGCTAGGAGGGCCGCGCATACCGAAAGCTATCGTCCGGCTACCGGGAGGATCGATCGGTCCGTGACCGCCGGAATCGGGTGGCGACGCCTACGGTGGCGCTCCGCGGTCTCCTCGGTCGGGCATCGCCGGGACATCGAAAGGCCGCGCCACGTCGGCGGTTTGGGGTCCTCCGCCAGCGGGCGGCCGGCGCGCGTTCCGGTGGCAGCAGGTGTTCCGCCGTCAGGCGGCGCAGCGGAGGGGCGGTCCGCCGAGGGTGCCAGGACCGGGGCCGCAACTCCCCGGTCCTGCCCCCAGCCGTCCGGCGTGGTAGCGGACGCACCGGATGAGCGCGTGGGCGTGGCACGCCGCCCACGCCGGGCTCAACGCGGCGAGCCTGCCGCCTGCACTCAGCTCCATGGTGCCCACCTGCCGGACTTCGGCACGCTCCCGACTCACCCCGAAGAGCCGTGAGCGCCGAATCAGGCTAGGCGTGCCGCCGGGGCCCCGACAAGGACGACCGGGGCCGACCCAGGGTGATTGATGTCAAGGTGAAAAAGCGGCATGTCGACGTAACGCGGCCCTGTGGAGAAGCGCTGTTTCCGGTCGAGGCGGCCACTGTGTCCGGTGCGCCCCGCGCCGCTTCCCCGCGGCGTGGGCGCGGTTCAGAAGTGGCGCAGCAGATCGGGGAAGGCGGACAGCCGCAGCACCCCCGGGTCGGTCGGATCCAGCTCGTCGTGCTCCAACACCCAGGTGTTCTCGTTGGGGATGAACACGGCGTTCAGCCCGGCGGCGCGGGCGGGCCGGATGTCGGACTTCGGCGAGTTGCCGATCATCCAGGTGACGGCGGGGTCGACGCCGTGCTCCCGGGTCAGCCACCGGTAGGTGTCGACGTCCTTCTCCCGCACGATGTGCGCGGCCCGGAAGTGGTGCAGCAGCCCGGAGGCGTCGAGCTTGCGCTGCTGCTCCTCGCGGTCGCCCTTGGTCAGCAGCAACAGCTCGTGCCGGGTGGCCAGGTCGTCCAGCGCCTCGGCCACGCCGGGCATCAGCTCCACCCGGTGCGCGACCAGGGCCGCCGCCAGGTCCTCGATCTCGCGCCGCTCCGCCTCGGTGGCGGGCCGCTGCCGAAGCCGCTCCACGCACTCCCCCAGGCTGCGCAGGAACACCTTGCTGCCGTAGCCGTGCGCCACCGCGTTGGCCCGCTCGATGTCGTCCAGGATGGCCCGGGTCTCGGCCCGGTCGAGGGTCGGATGGTCCAGCCACTCCAGGAAGTCGTCGATCACCCGCTCGAACAGGACGTTGTTCTCCCAGAGCGTGTCGTCGGCGTCGAAGACGAGCACCTGCCCGTCGCGGCGGCGGGTCGTGTTCCCCATGACTGTCCTCCCCGTGGTGGCCGGGGCCACGGTACTGCGGTCCCATCGGCCCGGTCAGCCGGGTTTCGTCGGCGTCGCCCCGGCCGGGACCGCCCGCCGTAGGGGGCGCCCGGCCTCAGCGGCGCAGGGTGAGGATCAGGTCGGCGACCAGGGCCGTCCAGCCGGTCTGGTGCCAGGCGCCCAGCCCGGCGCCGTTGTCGCCGTGGAAGTACTCGGGGAAGCAGATCAGGTCCCGCCAGTCCGGGTGGGTCTGGAAGAGCTGGGCGGCGCCGTAGATCGGCCGCCGGCCCCAGCCGTCGCGGGTGAACAGCGAGATCAGCCGCGCGGAGAGGTCGTCGGCGATCTCGTCGAGGGTCCGCTTCACCCCGGAGCGGGTCGGATACTCCACCTGGAGGTCGTCGCCGAAGAAGGCGGCGTAGTCGCGCAGCGCGCTGATCAGCAGGAAGTTGGTCGGCATCCAGATCGGGCCGCGCCAGTTCGAGTTGCCCCCGAACAGGCCGCTGGTCGACTCGGCCGGCTCGTAGCCGACGCTGAACTCCTGGCCGCCGAGGGTCACCGAGAACGGCTTGTCGAGGTGGGCCCGGGAGAGCGTACGCAGGCCGTACTCGGAGAGGAACTCGTCGGTGTCGAGCATCCGGGCGAGCAGCCGGACGATCTGCTCCGGGCCGACCATGGACAGCAGCCGGTGCTGGCGGCCGTCGGGCCCGAGCCGCCGGGCGCCGATGACGTCGGCGTACTCGGGTCGGTTGGTGAGGAACCAGCGCAGCCGGGCGTGCAGCTCGGGCAGCCGGTGCAGGGTGCGGGCGGTGAGCCGGGTCGTCGCGGCCAGCGGCAGCAGGCCCACGACCGAGCGGACCTTCAGGGGTACCTTCGTGCCGTCGGCGAGCCGCAGCACGTCGTAGAAGAACGCGTCCTCGGCGTCCCACAGGCCCTGCTCGTACGCGGCGGCGGCGATGTAGGCGAAGTGCTCGAAGAACTTGGTGGCGGTGTCGACCCAGGTGCGGTCGTGCTCGGCCAGCACGACGGCGATGTCGAGCAGGTTCAGCGCGTACATGGCCATCCAGCCCGTGCCGTCGGACTGCTCCAGCACCCCGGCCACCGGCAGCGCCGCCGACCGGTCGAACGGGCCGACGTTGTCCAGCCCGAGGAAGCCGCCCTCGAAGACGTTGTTGCCGCCGGTGTCCTTGCGGTTGACCCACCAGGTGAAGTTGAGCAGCAACTTGTGCATCACCCGCGCCAGGAAGTCGTGGTCCCGGCTGCCGTCGATCTCGAAGACCTTCAGCGCCGCCCACGCGTGCACCGGCGGGTTCACGTCGCCGAACGCCCACTCGTACGCGGGGATCTGGCCGTTGGGGTGCAGGTACCACTCCCGCAGCAGGAGCAGCAGCTGCTCCTTGGCGAAGCCGGGGTCGACCCGGGCGATGCTGACGCAGTGGAAGGCCAGGTCCCAGGCCGCGTACCAGGGATATTCCCAGGGGTCCGGCATGGAGATCACGTCGAAGCTCGTCATGTGCCACCAGGCGCTGTTGCGCCCGTGCCGGCGGCCGGAGGGCGGGGGCGCGGAGCCGGGATCGCCCTCCAGCCAGCGCTTGACGTCGAAGTGGTAGAACTGCTTGCCCCACATCAGCCCGGCGATCGCCTGCCGGGCGACGAGTGCCTCGTCCGGGGTCGCGGCGGCCGGGATCACCCCGGCGAAGAACCGGTTCGCCTCCGCCCGGCGGGCCCAGAGGACCGCGTCGAAGCCGTCCCCCAGGTCCGCCGGCGGCGGCGGGGCGCCGCCAGGCGGCGGGGCGGTACGGGTCAGCCGCAGCCGGATGCGCCGCTGCGCCCCGGCCGGCACGTCCAGCACGTAGTGCAGCGCGCCCTTGGTGCCCTCCCGGGCCGGGTTGACCGTCGGCGCCCCGTCGACCACGTGGTCGTTGATGCCGTCCTTCGGGTACGGGGAGCGGCCGGGCAGCCCCCAGAGCCGCTCGGCGTTGGTGTCGTTGTCGCAGAGCAGCGGCGTGGGCTCGCCGTCGCCCTCGAGCAGCAGCTGGCCGAGCACCCGGTGCTCGCCGACGAGCCGCGATCCCTCGCCGACCAGCCGGGGCACCCGCTCACCGCCGGGCAGCCCCCACGCCCAGGTGTTGCGGAACCACAGGGTGGGCAGCACGTGCAGGGTGGCCGCCCGGTCGCCCCGGTTGGCGACGGTGACGACGACGCACATGTCCGTCGGTGTCGCCTTGGCGTAGTCGACGGTCACCGCCCAGTACCGGTCGTCGTCGAAGATGCCGGTGTCGACCAGCTCGTACTCCGTGTCGTCCCGGCCGCGCAGCGCGTTCACGGCGACCAACTCGTCGTACGGGAAGGCGGCCTGCGGGTAGTGGTACCGCCAACGCATCCACGAGTGGGTGGGGGTGGAGTCCTCGTACCACCAGTACTCCTTGGCGTCCTCGCCGTGGTTGCCGCCGTCGCCGCCGAGGCCGAACATCCGCTCCTTGAGGATCGGGTCCTTCCCGTTCCACAGGGCGAGGGCGAAGCAGAACGTCTGCCGGTCGTCGCAGACGCCCGCCATGCCGTCCTCGCTCCACCGGTAGGCTCTGGACCGCGCGTGGTCGTGCGGGAAGTAGTCCCAGGCCGTACCGTGCTCGCTGTAGTCCTCCCGTACCGTCCCCCACGCCCGCTCGGACAGATAGGGACCCCATGTGCGCCAGTCCTGCTCCCCGGCGTCGGCCTGAGCCAGCCGGAGCCGTTCGGGGTCGGGCGCGGAGTCGTCGGGGGGTGGCACGTCGGTGATCACTCGCACATCTTCGACGCCGCCGGAGGACTTCACCACAGGAGCCATTCTCGTCGTGGCGTGTTGCACCCCGCCGCCGGTGGAGGAAAGTTGATCGACATTCGCTTCGGTCCGCAGGTCTGCGGCGACCTGAGCGGCGGCGCCGCCCGGGAGTGGCTGGTCACCGACGGTCTCGGCGGCTACGCCACCGGCACGGTGAGCGGGCTGCGCACCCGCCGGTACCACGGCCTGCTCGTGGTGGCCGGCGATACGCCGGCGTCCCGCCGGGTGGGACTGGTCGGCCTGGACCCGGCCGTGCTGTTCCCCTCCGGCGCCCGGGTGCGCCTGGGCGCGCACGAGTGGGCCTCCGGCGACGTCGACCCGCGTGGCTTCGAGCTGCTGGAGCGGTTCGAGCTCACCGACGGCCTGCCCCGGTGGCGCTGGCGCGTCGGCGACGTGGTGATCGAGCGGGAGCTGGCGATGACGCACGGTCGCTCCTGCGTGGCCGTGGTGCACCGGCTGGTCTCCGGCGGGCCGGTGCGCCTCGACCTGGCGGCCGTCTGCACCTGGCGGGACGCGCACGGCGAGCGCCGCGCCGACGGCCCGGCCCCACGGGTGGAGCCGGTGCCGGGCGGGGCGGTGGTCGAGGGTGCGTTCCGGCTCGCCGGGCCGGACTGGACCCCGCAGGGGCAGTGGTGGCTCGGCGCGCACCACCGGGAGGAGGCGGCGCGGGGCCTGAACCCCGACGAGGACCTCTGGTACGCGGGCCGGTTCTCCGGCGGCCTGGAGCGCCCGGGCGACACGGTGTCGGTGCTCGCCTGGGCCGGCGAGCTGGCCGAGGAGCCGCCCCCGGCGACCGAGGTGGTCGCGGCGGCCCGGGCCCGCAACCGGCGGGTGGTGGCCGCGGCGAAGCCGGCCAACCCGGTCGAGGCGACGCTCGCGCTGGCCGCCGACGCGTTCGTGGTCGGCACGGCCACCGGGCCGGACGTGGTGGCCGGCTACCCGTGGTTCGGCGCCTGGTCGCGGGACACGATGATCTCCTACGAGGGGCTGTTCCTCTGCACGAACCGGGCCGACGAGGGCCGGGAGCTGCTGCGGGCGTACGCGGCGACGCTGTCGGAGGGAATGCTCGCCAACACCGCCGACACCGGGCGGGTGGAGTACAACACCGTCGACGCCACCCTGTGGTTCCTGCACGCGGTCAGCCGGCACGTCACCGTCACCGGCGACACCGACCTCGGCGACGAGCTGCTGCCCGCGCTGCACGGGGTGGTCGACGCGCACCTGGCCGGCACCCGGTTCGGCATCGCCGTCGACCCGGCCGACGGGCTGCTCACCCAGGGCGGCACCCCGGGCACGGCGCTGACCTGGATGGACGCCCGGGTGTACGGGGTGCCGGTGACCCCGCGCACGGGCAAGCCCGTGGAGGTCAACGCGCTCTGGGTCAACGGGCTGGCCGGCCTGGCCGAGCTGACCGAACTCGCGGGGCGGGACGCGGGCGAGCTGTGGCGACTGCACGAGCGGGCCCGCGCCGCGTTCCGGGACCGGTTCCCGGCCCCGACGGGCTGGCTGCACGACGTGGTGGACGCGCCCGCGCCGGCGTACCCGCTGGGTGGGGCCGCGCACCACGACGACGACCTGCTCCGCCCCAACCAGCTGCTGGCCTGGTCGCTGCCGTACGCCCCGCTGGAGCCCGACGAGCCCACCCTGCGCCGCGTCGCCGGCGGGCTGCTCACCCCGCTGGGCCCGCGCAGCCTCTCCCCCGACTCGCCCGAGTTCGTCGGGCGGCACCGGGGCGGTCCGGCCGAGCGGGACGGCGCCTACCACCAGGGCACCGTCTGGCCCTGGCTGCTCGGCCCGTACGCCGACGCCGCCCGGCGGGCCAAGATGCCGGTCGATGATCTTTTCGTCGGCATCGAGGCCCATCTGACCGAATACGGCCTGGGATCGGTGAGTGAGACGGCCGACGGCCTCGCGCCGCACGCCGCCACCGGATGCCCGTTCCAGGCGTGGTCGGTCGCCGAGCTGCTGCGCGCCCGCAGGAATGGCCGGTAGCGCTTTACACGACCGCAACGGCGTCGTCTCCGCTGGTTAGCCAGCCACCAGCAGGATGGTTCCCGATCCAGTCGCGACCGTCACGGGCACCGCTCCCGTGCCGTCGGCGCGCACTCGGGACAACTCAAAGGGGGCCGCATGTCGCCTGACGCCGACGTGATCGACATCCATCCCGCCCGGCCGCAGCGGGTGCTGATGCTCTCCTGGGAGTACCCGCCGGTCCTGGTCGGCGGCCTCGGCCGGCACGTGCACGCCCTCTCGGTCGCCCTGGCCGCCGCCGGGCACGAGGTCACCGTCGTCACCCGGCACAGCGAGGGCGCCCCCCTGGAGGAGTACGCCGACGGCGTCCGCATCGTCCGCGCCGCCGAGGACCCCGTCACCTTCCCCCTGGCCACCTCCTCCCTGCTCGCCTGGACCATGGCGTTCAACCACACCCTCACCCGCGCCGCGCTGCGCGCCACCGAGGCCGGCTCCTACGACGTCATCCACGCCCACGACTGGCTCGTCGCGCACACCGCGACGACCCTGCGCGAGCACCTCGACCTGCCCCTGGTGACCACCATCCACGCCACCGAGGCCGGCCGGCACCAGGGCTGGCTGCCGGAGGAGATGAACCGCACCATCCACGGCGTCGAACACTGGCTGAGCAACGCCTCCGCCCGGGTGATCGCCTGCTCCGGCTACATGCGCGACCAGGTCACCACGCTCTTCGACGTGCCGGCCGGGCAGATCGACGTGGTGCCCAACGGCGTCGACGACCGGGCCTGGCGCGCCCGGCCGGGGGCGGTCACCGCCGCCCGGGCCCGGTTCGCCGGCGACGGCCCGCTCGTCGGGTACGCCGGCCGGCTGGTCTACGAGAAGGGCGTGCAGCACCTGGTGCGCGCCGTGCCGTACCTGCGCGACCGGCACCCCGGGCTGCGGGTGGTGATCGCGGGCGACGGCCCCTACCGCGCCGAGTTGGAGGAGGAGACCCGCCGCCTCGCGCTCGGGCAGACCGTACGCTTCGCGGGCTTCCTGGACTCGACCCGGCTCCCGGCGCTGCTCGGCGCCACCGACGCGACAGTGGTGCCGAGCCTCTACGAGCCGTTCGGGATGGTGGCCCTGGAGGCCGCCGCGGCCGGCGCGCCGCTGGCCGTGGCCCGCACCGGCGGCCTCGCGGAGATCGTCGAGCCGGGCGTGACCGGGGTGACCTTCCCGCACAGCGATCCGAACGCCCTCGGCGAGGCGGTCGACCAGCTCCTCGGCGACGAGGTCTTCGCCAGGCGGGTGGCCCGGCGGGCGCGCACGATGGTCGGCCAGCGGTACGGCTGGGCGACGATCGCCGCCCGGACCGCCGGCACCTACGCGACGGCGTGCCGCGAGCACGGCCCGACGCAGGCCCGACGCGCCGCCGCCCGGCTGGGCGGGGCCCGCCAGAAGATCACCATCCCCGAGGGGAACCTGCTCGCCGTCGGCGGCGCCTGCTGAGCGGCCCGAGCCGCCTGCGCAGTCCGGTGGCCGACAGACCGGCCCCGCCCGCCGCCCGGCGACGGCATACTTCCTGCCGGTGACCCACCCCTCCCCGCCACCGTCCCCGGTGGACCGTCCGGGCGATGCCCCTGCGCCGCACCGGCAAACTACAGTGGCGTAGTTTTGGCGCTCAAGATCCCTGGGGAGGGTGAGCCGACATGATGGGACCGTCCCACGCGCTGTCCGGCGCGGCGGTGTGGCTGGCCGGGTCCTGGGCGCTGCAACAATTCGCCGACTACCACCAGTCCCCGCTGGAACTCGCCGTGGGCACCGCGGTGTGTGCCGGTGGGGCGCTCTTCCCCGACCTCGACCTGTCCGGCAAGGTGACCCGCAACCAGGGCGGGGCGACCGTCGCCCGCACCTTCGGCGTGTTCTCGCTCTTCATCGCCGAGGTGATGGAGAAGGTCTCGCTCGGGGTCTACTACGCGACGAAGCTCAGCAAGGATCCGCGCCGCAACAACGGCCACCGGACGCTGACCCACACCATCCCGTTCACCCTGCTGGTCGGCTGGGGCACCACCACGCTCTGCGCCGCGTACGGCAAGTGGGCGGTCATCGGCATCCTGTTCTTCATGTTCGGCCTGGCGCTGCGGGGCCTGTTCGACAGGTGGGCGGAACGCGCCGGCTGGGTCATCGTGACCCTCGCGTCGGCCGCCGCCGCCTGGTACACCTTCGCCAACCTGCCCGGCGGCCGGGGCTACCCGCTGATCGGCACCGCCGTCGGGGTGGGCTGCTTCGTGCACATCCTCGGCGACATGATCACCCGGGCCGGGGTGCCCATCCTCTGGCCCATCCCGATCAAGCGTCGGATGTGGACGCCGATCGGGCTGCCGAACAAGATCGCCCTGCGGGCCGGCAGCAAGACCGAGGTGGTGGTCGTCCGGGCCGTACTGACCGCGATCTCGGTGCTCGCGGCGGCCGGGCTGGTCGCCCCGTCGGTGCTGCAACGCTTCAACATCGACGTCTGACGGCCTTCCCGTTCCCGGTCAGCCCAGCGCCTCGGCGGCCCAGCGGGCCAGCAGCTCCAGCACGGGCCGGCGGCCCGCCATCATGCCGGCCTCGTCGCGCGCGTCGTAGGTCTGGCTGATGGCGGAGCGGCCCAGCCGACCGAGCATCATCGGCGCCAGCCAGAAGTACTTGGCCGCACCGGTGAGCCGGACGGCCCGGGCCACCACCTCCGGCGCGACGGCGCCGCGCAGCCCCTCGGCGTACCGGTCGACCACGATGGCGGCAGCCTCGTCGAGCAGCGCGACGTCGACCAGCCCGTCGAGGAAGGTGTCCAGCACCAGGTTCGCCGCGTCCTCGCCGACCGGCCCCGGGCCGACGCCGGACCAGTCCAGCAGGACCGGGCCGCCGGCGGTGAACACCAGGTTCATCGGCCAGCAGTCGTGGTGGCAGAGCGTGCGGGGCAGCCGGTCGGTGGCGGCGAGCACCTCGTGCCGCCGCTCCCACAGCACCCGCAGCGCGTCGCGCAGGGGGCGCGGCCAGGCGGCGACGGCGACCGGGTGCTCCCACGGCACCGGCGCGGCCACCGGCCGGCTCAGCGTGTAGTCGCGCAGCCAGTCGCGCGCCAGCCAGTTTGGCGGGCGACCGCCGCCCGCCAGTTGCCGCGCCTCGGGGTCGCCGAGCCGGCGGGCGTGCCCGGCGCCGAGCCGGACGGCCACCTCGCCCAGATCGGCGGGCGTGCAGGCGACGCCCGGCCGGCCGACCGCCTCGGACAGCCACAGCGCCACCGAGCCGTCCGGCCGGTCGTCGACCGCCAGCGCCGTCGGCGCGGCCAGCCCGGCGTCGGCGTACGCGGCGGCGGCCAGGCCGCTGCGGTACGCCTCGACCTCGCGGCGCCAGTAGTTCCAGTGCCCCGGCTCGTCGCTGCCGGCCCAGTGCGCCGGCCCGGGGCGGCCCGGCGGGGTGACCAGCTTCAGCACGGCCGGCCGGCCGTCGCGGCGGGTACGCCAGATGCCGCCGGTTACCCCGTTGAGGATGTTGTGGGTGAGCTGCTCGGCCGGCACGTCGGCGGGGACGAGGTCGGTCGGCGGGCGGGACGCGGTCACGGGACCCCAGCGCCGCCGGGACGGTCCACCGGGGACGCGGGCGGAGCGAGCGGGGCCGGCGGGCCGGGGCGGCGCCAGCGGGCCAGCCACCCGGTCGCCGCCCGTGTCCCCCGCACCACGGCCGCGTGGGCCACTACCGGGCAGAGCACGACCGCCGTCGTAAGGGACCAGGCCAGCGCCGCGTCGGCGACGACCGCCCCGGTGACGGCCGCGATGCCGGCGACGTACAGGCCGACGAGGAACACGGCCACCCCGCAGGCCGCCAGCGTGCGGGCGAACGCGCCACGGCGGGCGAGGGCGACGTCGCCGATGACGACCGCCGGCACCACCACGAGCAGCACCAGGACGGCACCCGGCAGGGCGGCGTCCAGCACCATGAAGGGCCTGGCCAGTGGCCCGCCCGGGCCGGCGTCGGCGACCAGGGCCAACGCGAGCCGCGCCAGGAGGCCGACCCACCCCTCGGCGACGTACACCAGCCAGGCGGCGGCCGCCCCGGCGACGTGCCGGGTCATCGTGCCGATCATCGGCGGGCCTCCCCGTTTCCGGCGGCCCACCAGCCGGCCGGCGTCGCGCGCGGCGACGGGTGCCGCGCCCCGCCGACGCTAGCGGAGGGACCGGCCGCCGTGGGGGCGGGTCAGACGCCGACGCGCTGGGGCGGGACGGTCAGCCCGTAGAGCGCCATCAGTTCCGGGGTGTCGACCCGGCTGCCGTCGGCCACCGAGTCGCAGGCGATGTCGACGATCTGGTCCTTGTGCGCCAGCAGGTACGGCCGGGCGCCCACGTCCGCGCTGGCCAGGGTGGCGATGCCGGACCAGTGCCGGCGTCCGAACAGCATCGGGTAGCCGCGCAGCCCGTCGTAGGTGGCGCAGACCAGCACGTCGGGGTACGGCAGCGCGACCACCCGGCGCACGGCGGCGGCGGTCAGGCCGGGCATGTCGACCGGCACCACCACGACCGCCTCGATGCCCTCGTCGTCGAGCGCGGCCAGGCCGGCCCGGATGGACGAGCCGACGCCGGTCCCCCACGCCCTGTTGATCACCACCGTGGCCCGGCTCAGGTCCGCCGTCTCGCGGACCTGGTCGGCCGCGGCCCCGAGCACGACCACGATCCGCTCGCAGCCCGCCTCGGTCATCGTGTCGATCATCTGGTTCACCAGGGGCTTCTTTCCCTGGTGCAGCAGTGCCTCCGGGCCGCCGATGCGACGCCCCCCGCCCGCGGCGATGATCATTCCTGCGATCCGGTTCAGCTGGGCCCCCTCCACCGTGGAGCGGGCCGTGGCGCGAGGACACGGCCCGCTCCGTCGTACGGACATCGGGAGCAACGAGGACAAGGCGGACCGGGTAGCGGGGCGAAAAGGGAAAATAGTGCAACTGTTACCGGGGCGGAACCTTCCCGGGCCGCGCGCGGGAGGCTGTGCGGACGGTCAGGACGGCGCCCCGGCGGCGGCGACCGCGACCGGCATCGGGTCGCGGGGCGGACGCGACAGCAGGCGCGCCAGGTCGCCGTGGGTCTGCGCGAGGAACCCGGCCGCCGTGGCGGAGTAGATGGACATGAGCATCGCCGGCTGGAACGGCAGCAGGCCCGGGCCCGCCAGCGCGGCACGCCGCTCGCCCAGCGACACCGGGCGGTAGGGCACCCCCAGCTCGGCGGCGAGGCCCGCCGCGGTGAGCGCGACGGGCCCCGTCAGCTCGTACGTGCGGCCGCGGTGTTCGGCGGGGTCGGCGGCGACCCGTACGGCGGCATCGGCCAGGTCCTGCCGGGCCACCGCCGCCAGCGCCCCCGCGCCGAACGGGGCCGTGACCGCCCCGCCGACCGGGGCGGCCAGCTGGCCGAACAGTTCGGCGTAGAGCCCGTTGCGCAGGATCGTCCAGCCCAGCCGGCTCTCCCGCAGCCGGCGCTCCGTCCACCGGTGCGCGAGCGCGAAGGCCAGGTGGTCGCCGGCGCCGACCAGGCTCGTGTAGACCACGTGCGCCACCCCGTGCCGCTCCGCGGCCGCGATCACCCGGTCGTGGCGGGCGAGGACGACGTCGTCCTCGCCGTATCCGGCGGAGACCAGCACCAGCACACGTACGCCCGCCAGGTCCGGCCCCGCCGGGTCGTCGAAGTCCACGGCCCGCCCGGCGTCGCCGAAGCGACCGGGGGTACGGGTGCCGGCGAGCGGGGCGAGGCCCCGCTCGGCCAGCCCGGCGTGGATGAGGGAACCCAGGTGCCCGGAGGCGCCGGTGACCAGCAGCATGAGACGAGCCTTTCGGTGGTACCGGATCGGAACTAGCCTCATCGTCGGGAACCACGGCAGCGGCCACAAGGAGGCACTTCGATGTCGGCAGGGCACACGGCGGTAACCGACGCGCTCGAACCGTGCGGGCTGCCCGAGCACCCGGACTGCGGGATCCGCGACGTGCTCGACCGCATCGGCGACAAGTGGTCGGTGCTCGCGATCGTCGAGCTCTCCTCCGGCGTCCGGCGGTTCCGGGAGCTGCAACGGGCCATCGACGGCATCTCGCAGCGGATGCTCACCCTGACCCTGCGCCGCCTGGAGCGCGACGGCCTGGTGCTGCGCACCGCGTACCCGACCGTCCCGGTGACCGTCACCTACGAGCTGACCGCGCGCGGCAGGAGCCTGACCCACCTGGTCCGGCAGCTGGCCGACTGGTCGCTGGCGCACAAGGACGCCATCGCCGAGTCGCGGCGCGCGTGGGACACCGTCAACCCCGCAGCCGGCGTCTCCTGACCGGGGGCGGGAGCCGTCACGCCGCGTCGGCGTAGCAGTCGACGACCGACAGGTCCAGCGGGAAGCGGACCGGGGTGTCGCCGAAGAGCAGCGCGGCGGCCTGCTCGCCGCACCGGGTGACCGCCTCGGCGACCGCGTCGGCCCGCTCCGCCGGGCAGTGCACGACCACCTCGTCATGCTGGAAGAAGACCAGCTCGCCGCCGGTGCCGGCGAGCCGGCCGCGCAGGGTCGCCAGCAGGGTCGAGGCCCACTCGGCGGCGGTGGCCTGGATGACGAAGTTGCGGGTGAACCGCCCCCGGGACCGGGCCGCCCGCGCCCGCGGCGACTGCGGATCGCCGCCGCCGTCGGGGAGGTCGGCGTCGGGGTCGCCGAACCCGGCGGTGCCGGGCGGGCAGGTGCGCCCCAGCCAGGAGCGCACCAGCCCGCCGGCCTCCCCCGTGCGGGCGGCCGCCTCCACGTAGCCGAAGGCCGTCGGGTAGTTGCGCCGCAGCACCGCCAGCGCCGGCACGGCCGCCCCGCCGGTCTGCCCGTACATCGCGCCGAGCAGCGCCACCTTGGCCCGGGGCCGGTCGCCGCCGAAGGCGTCCTGGGCGAGGGCGGCGTAGAGGTCGCCGGCGCCACCGGCGGCGGCGAGCCGGGCGTCGCCGGAGACCGCGGCGAGCACCCTCGGCTCCAGCTGGCCGGCGTCGGCGACCACGAACCGCCAGCCCGGATCGGCCACCACCGCCCGGCGGATCACCTTGGGGATCTGCAACGCGCCGCCGCCCCGGGTCGCCCAGCGGCCGGAGACGACCCCGCCCGGGACGTACTCCGGCTGGAACCGGCCGTCGCGCACCCAGGCGTCGCGCCAGGCCCAGCCGTGCGCCGTCCAGATCCGGTAGAGCTCCTTGTATTCCAGGACCAGCGGCACCGCCGGGTGGTCCACCCCGCGCAGCACCCAGGCCCGGGTGTTGGGCAGTTCCACGCCGGCCCGGGCGAACGCCCGCAACAGCTCCGCCGGGGAGTCGGCGTGCAACTGGCGTACGCCGAACGCGTCGGCGATCCGCGCGGCCAGCTCGGCCAGCCGGCGGGGCGGGCCGCCCACCGGCGACGGCTCGCCGAGCAGCTCGGCGAGGAGCTCGTCGTGCACGTCGGCCCGCCAGGGCAGCCCGGCGGCGCCCATCTCCACCGCGATCAGCGCGCCGGCCGACTCGGCGGCGACCAGCAGCCGGAACCGGCCGGGCTGCCCGGTCGCCGCGATCCGGGCGAGCTGGTCGGCGTACACCCGGGTCAGCGCCTCGACGCCGGGACCCGGCGGGCCGGGCAGCGCGTCGAAGAGCGCGCCCTGCCCGTGGCCGGGCGGCGGGGCCGGGCGGGGCGGCGGGTCGGCCGGCACCGGCGCTCCGGTGAGCCGGGCCCAGGCCGCGGCGAGCGAGCGGGGTTCTCCCCACCGGCCGGCGTGACCGAGCAGCAGGGCCTCGGTCAGCTCCACGTCGTGGCAGCGCTCGACCCGCGCCCCGGCGCGCAGCAGCGCCGGGTAGACCGTCGCGCAGGAGGCCCACACCCAGCGCGGGTGGTCCGCCGCCTCGCGCGCCGCGACGGCGGCGGCCAGGTCGGCGACCGGCTGCACCGGACCGGTCGGGCGCCCGGCGGCGTCGAGGGGCCGCAGCGCTCCCCCACCCCGCTCGTCCGAGACCACCGCCACCAGCACGGACGTGATTCTGCCTCGCCCCTGCGACACTTCACCCGCCAACCGCCGCCGCGCCCGGGGCGGGTCGGCCGCGACCATCGGCGACGACACAGCGGCAGGCGGTGGGAACGGGGCGGTGCGGCGGTGCCCCGGCTCGGTAGCGTGGGCCGGTGCCACCACGCATCCCCCATCCCGAGCCCGGCAATCCGGACACCAGGGGGCCGCTGCGGTACCTGTGGTGGCTGGTCCGCTGCCAGCCGTGGCGGGTGCTGCGCGGCAGCCTGCTCGGCACGGCCTGGATGACCGGCCTGTCGGTCCGGCCCTACCTGATCTCCCGCGCCGTGGACGACGGACTGCGCACCGGCGACACCCGGGTCCTGGCCCTGTGGGTGACGGCGATCGTCGTCGCCGGCGCCGGGCTGTCCTGGCTGGGCATCATGCGGCACCGCACGATGACCTTCATCCGGGAGGACGCGAAGGCACGCTCCGCCGCCGTGGTGCTCCGCCAGCTCTCCCGGGTCGGCGCCGTGCTGCCGCGCCGGGCCGCGGCGGGCGAGGTGGCCACGGTCGGCGGCACCGACATCGACCGGGCGGCGCTGGTGATGACGGTGACCGGGCCCGGCGTCGGCGCGGTGGTCGCCTACCTCGTCGTCGCCGTCGTGCTCTGGTCGATCTCGCCCCTGCTCGCGCTCTGCGTGCTGGTGGGCGTGCCGTCGGTCGTCCTGGTCGTCGCTCCCCTGCTGCGCCGGCTGGAGCGGGCGGAGTCGGTCTACCGGCAGCAGCAGGGTGAGCTGACCGCCCGGTCGGGCGACATCGTGGCCGGGCTGCGCGTGCTCGCCGGGGTGGGTGGCCGGGGCCTGTTCGCCCGCCGGTACGCGGCCCGCTCCCGCGACCTGCTCGCCGAGGGCTACCGGGTCGGCGCCGTGAACAGCTGGATCGACGCGGCGACGGTGGCCGTCCCCGGGCTGTTCCTCGCGGCGGTGGTGTGGCTGTCGGCCCGGATGACGGTCACCGGCGACATCAGCGTCGGGGAGCTGGTCGCGGTCTACGGCTACGCCGCGACGCTCGTCGTGCCGGTCTGGTTCCTGCTGGAGGGCGGCCACCAGCTGATCCGGGGCCGGGTCGCGGCCCGCCGGATCGTCGCCCTGCTCGCCGTCACGCCGGACGACGTCGGCGGGCCGCGCAACACGCCGGCCCGCCCCGGCGCGGCGACGGTCCCCGGCAGCCGGCAGCCGGCGGGCCCCGCCGGCCCGGTCCCGCCCCCCGCCGGCCCCGCCGGCCCGGTCCCCGCCGGCCCGGTCGCGGCCGGCCCGGTTCCACTCCCCACCGGCCCGGTCGCGGCCCCCGTCGGTCCCGCCGACCTGCACGACCCGTCGAGCGGGCTGACCGTCCGGACCGGCCGCCTCACCGCGGTGGCCGCCGCCGACCCGACGGACGCCCTCGCGCTGGCCGACCGGCTCGGCCGGTACACCGTCAGCGACGCCACCTGGGGTGGCATGCCGCTGACCGGCGTCGGACTGGAGCAGGTGCGGGCCCGCATCCTGGTCGCCGACCACGACGCCTACCTGTTCGCCGGGACGCTGCGGGACGTGCTGCGCGGGGCCCGGCCCGACGGCGACCGCGAGCGGTTCGCCGCCGCCCTGCACGACGCGTCGGCCGAGGACGTCGTCGACGCCCTGCCGCGCGGGCTCGACACCCCGCTGGACACCCGCGCCCGCTCCCTCTCCGGCGGCCAGCGGCAACGGGTCCGGCTGGCCCGGGCGTTGCTGGCCGAACCGGAGGTGCTGATCCTCGTCGAGCCGACCTCGGCGGTGGACGCGCACACCGAGGCGCGGATCGCCGAGCGGCTGCGCCACGCGCGGGCCGGCCGGACCACCGTCGTGCTCACCACCTCGCCACTGCTGCTGGGCCGGGCCGACGAGGTCGCGCACCTGGTCGCGGGGCGGGTCACCGCCACCGGCGCCCACGCCGACCTGCTCGACCGGGACCCGGGCTACCGGCGGCTCGTGGCCCGTGGCGACGCCGACGCCGAGCAGGCGCTGCGGTGAGCGGGCTGCCGGTCGCCGACCGGGCCACCGTGCGCCGGGCGACGCGCCAGCTGATCGCCCGGGACCGGCGCGCCGTCGCGGTCGTGCTGGCGCTGCACGGTACCTCGACGGTCGCGGGGCTCGCCCCGCCGTGGCTGCTCGGCACCATCGTCGACCGGGTCTCCGCCGGGGCCGGCGTCGCCACCGTCGACCGGCTCGCCCTGGCGATCGGCGCGGCCGTGCTGGTCCAGGCGCTGCTGTCGCGGTACGCGCGCTACGCCGGCCACCGCTTCGGCGAGCGCGCCGTGGCCCGGCTGCGCGAGGAGTTCGTCGAGCGGACGCTGAACCTGCCCGTCGGCGTCGTCGAGCGCGCCGGCTCCGGGGACCTCGCGACCCGCAGCTCGGTCGACGTGGCGACGGTCGGCACCACCGTCCGGGACGTGGTGCCCACCATCGTCGTCGCCTCGGTGCAGCTGACACTGCTGTTCGGGGCGGTGTTCCTGCTGCACCCGCTGCTCGGGCTGGCCGCGCTCGCCGGGCTGCCGACGATCGCGCTGGTGACCCGGTGGTACCTGCGGCGGGCCAGCCCGGCGTACCTGGCCGAGGGGGCGGCCGCCGCCGAGCTGACCGAGACGCTGACGACCACCGCGGAGGGCGCCCGTACGGTCGAGGCGTTCCGCCTCGCCGACGAACGGATCGGGCACGGCACCGCGCGCATCGCCCGGGTCTGGGGCGCCCGGCGGGCGACCCTGGCGCTGCGTACCGTGTTCTTCACCGTGGTGGAGGCCAGCTACCCGCTGCCCGTGGCCGCGCTGCTGCTGGTCGGTGGGCTCCTGCTCACGCGGGGCGAGGTGTCCCTCGGCGCGGTGGTCACCGCGACGCTCTACCTGCAACAGGCGATCGAGCCGCTGGACCGGATCCTCCAGTGGACGGAGCAGGCGCAGCGCGGCTTCGCCTCGTTCGCCCGGGTGCTCGGCGTCGGCCAGGTGCCGCCGGAGCGGCCCGGCCGGGCCGCCGCGCCGGTGGACGAGCGGCTGGTCGTCCGGGGCGCCCGGTTCGCGTACGGCGGCGGACCCGACGTGCTGCACGGCATCGACCTCCAGGTGCGGCCCGGCGAGCGGTTGGCGCTCGTCGGGCCGTCGGGGGCCGGGAAGTCGACCCTGGCGCGGCTGCTCGCCGGGATCGACGCGCCCCGGGAGGGGGTCGTCAGCGTCGGCGGCTGCCCGGTGACCGATCTGGACCCGGCCGAGCGCCGGCGGCGCATCGCCCTGGTCACCCAGGAGCACCATGTCTTCATCGGCTCGCTACGCGACAACCTCGCGTTCGCCGCCCCGGACGCCTCCGACGACCGGATGCGCGCGGCGTTGGCCACGGTCGGCGCCGACTGGTACGCCCGCCTGCCCGACGGCCTCGACACCCTCCTCGGCGACGGGGCGCACCAGCTCGGGGCGGCCGAGGCCCAGCAGCTCGCGCTGGCCCGGCTGGTGCTCGCCGACCCGCACACGCTGATCCTCGACGAGGCGACCGCCGCCCTCGACCCGACCACCGCCCGGCGCACCGAGCGGGCCCTGGCCGCCCTGCTCACCGGGCGGACAGTCATCGCGATCGCGCACCGCCTCAACACCGCCCACGACGCCGACCGGGTGGCGGTGCTGGAGGGGGGCCGGATCACCGAGCTCGGCAGTCACGACGAGCTGGTCCGGGCCGACGGCCCGTACGCCGCCCTGTGGCGCTCCTGGCATCCCTGACCCGACCGGGTCACTTCACCGCGCCGGAGGTGAGGCCGGACTGGATCTGGCGCTGGAAGATCGCGTACACGACGATCATCGGGAGGATGGCGATGGTCAGGGCGGCGAAGAGGCCGGACCAGTCCGCCTCGTAGCCGGCGTTCACCGAGATGTCCGCGATGCCCTGGGTGAGCACCCACTTGTCCTTGGCGTTGGAGAGCAGCACGAGCGGCAGCTGGTACTGCCCCCACTGGCCGATGATGTTGAAGATCCCGACGCTGATCAGGCCCGGCTTCGCCATCGGCATCATCACCTGGAAGAAGAGCCGGGTGTGCGAGCAGCCGTCGATCATCCCCGCCTCGGCGACCGACGACGGCAGCGTCTTGAAGAACGCGGCCAGGAAGAACACCGTGAACGGCAGCGAGTAGGCGATGTAGACCAGCACCACCCCGGTGTGGGTGTCCAGCAGTCCCAGGTTCTTCACCACGAAGAAGAGCGGCACCAGGGCGAGGAAGACCGGGAAGGCCAGCCCCGAGACGAACAGGTAGTAGATCGCCCGGTTGCCCCAGAACTTGTAGCGCGCCAGCACGTACGCGGCCATCGAGCCGAGCAGCATGGTGCCGAAGGTGCTGCACGCCACCACGATCACGCTGTTGAGGAAGTAGCGCCCGACGTTGGCCTTGTTCCACGCCCGGGCGTAGTTCTCGAATCGCAGCTCCCCCGGCAGGGTCCACGGGCTGCTGAAGATCTCCGTGGTGTTCTTGAACGAGGCGAGGAAGGTCCAGAGGATCGGCACGATCACGATCACCGCCCAGACCGCGAGCGCCACGTGCCCGAGGGTGGAGAGGAGCCGCACCTCCCGTCGGCCCCTGCCGCCGCGCCCACCCGCGGCTCCCGGCTTCACGGTCTTCGGCGGTAGCGCCGCCGGTGTCGGCGGCAGCGTCGTCTGCGGGTTCATCAGTACTCCACGCTTTCCCGCTTGGTCAGCCGCAGCGTCAACGCCGCGAACGTGAGGGTGAGGAAGAACAGCGCCACGCCCATGGCCGAGGCGTAGCCGTACTTCGAGTAGACGAAGGCGTTGCGGTAGATCTCCATCGCCAGCACGGTGGTCGCGCCGTCCGGGCCGCCGCCGTCCACCGAGAGCACCGAGACGATGGCGAACGCGTCGAACGCGGCGATGCCCAGGTAGACCCAGGCGACCTGGAGGGTGTCCCAGAGCAGCGGCAGGGTGACCCGGAAGAAGAGCGTCACCCGGCTCGCCCCGTCCACCTCGGCGGCCTCGTAGATCTCGCCGGGGATGGAGGCCATGCCCGCCGAGAAGAGCACCACGTAGAAGCCGACCGCCTGCCAGACCAGCACGCCGATGATCGACCAGAGCGCCAGGTTCGGTCGGACCAGGAAGAGCACCGGATCGAAGCCGAGCTTCATCAGCACGCCGTTGATCAGGCCGGACTCGTTGGGCCGGTAGACCATCTGGAACAGCACCGCGATGATGGCCACCGCCAGGACCTGGGGGAAGAAGAACACCACCCGGTAGAACTTCGACCCCCAGACCCCCTGGCGTTGCCCGCCGCTGCTCTTGCCGCCCACGTTGAGCAGGAACGAGAAGAACAGCGCGATGGCGATGGTGATCAGCGGCAGGGCAAGCAGCAGTACGCCGTGGTGCTGGACCGCCTTCCAGAAGTTGTCGTCGTCGAACAACCTCCGGAAGTTGTCGAAGCCCACCCACTGCGGGGCCGAGAGCCCTCGCCAGTTGGTCATCGAGATCTGGAACGCCTGCGCGTACGGCGCGATGACGAAGACCACGTACAGCGTGACCGGGACGAAGAGGAACCCGATCACGAACGGATACTTGCCGTGCCGCATGACCTCACGCTCCGATCAGCGCTTGAACTTGGCGATGGAGCTGTCCTTCTTGATCGCGTCGGCGCGCTTCTGGATCCGCTCCACGAAGGCGTCCGCCTTGATCCGGCCGAACATCAGCTCGTTGGTGGCCGTGCGGGCCTCCGTGTCGAGCTCCTTGTACCAGCCGTCGAAGTAAAGGTTGAACACGTCCTGGCCAGCGGCCTTGAGCGCGGCCTGCGAGCTGGCCACGCCGGGCGGGAAGGCGTAGCCCTCCGAGCCGGCGGTGACCACCGTCGGGGCCTTGACCACCTCGGTGAAGCCCTTCGCGCCGGCCACCGAGAGCATCTGGCGCATGTACTCCAGGCCACCCTTGGGGTTCTTGCTCTTGGCCGAGACGAAGTAGCCCTCACCGGCGGTCGCCCGCAGCGCCGTGCCCGGCAGCTTGTCCGAGGCGGACAGGCTCGGCACCGGCATCAGCTGGTACTCGAAGCCGGACGGCGTGTCCTTCTTCTGCTCGCCCTCCAGCCAGTCCCCGCTGGGGTAGAAGGCCAGCTTGTACTGGTTCTGGCGCAGCTGCACGTCGGTGTGCTTGAGCCCCTCGAAGCTCTTGTCGACGTACTTGGCGCCGATCTCGGCCCACGCCTCGGCGGCCTGCTTGACCGCGTCCTGCTGCCAGGCGCCGTCCTCCAGGTTGTCGATGTTCTTCAGCACGTCCGTGCCGCCGATCTTCGCCGCGTGGGTGAGGATCACGTTCCACTGGTAGTACGCGGCGTTCGCCCCGGCGTAGCCGTACGGGGTGATGCCCTTGGCCTTGATCTGGTCGAGCAGGGTGGTGAACTCCGACCAGTTCTTCGCCGGCGCCCAGCCGTTGTCCTTGAACAGCTTGCCCGAGTACCAGATGCCGAAGACGGTGGAGACGTAGTACAGGACGTACGGCTTGCCGTTGAACGAACCGGCCTCGACGGTGCCCGGCACCACGGTGTCGCGGACCTTCTTGTTGGGGTCGTCGACCGACGGGGCGTCCCACAGCTCGGTGAGGTCCATCAGCTGGCCGTCGGCGACCAGGGAGCCGAAGTCGATCAGCTTCTCGCCGGAGTTGTTGACGAACTCCGGCGGGTTGCCCGAGGCGAACCGCGGCTGGAGCACCGTGGACACGGCCTGGGTCGACTGGTGCTTGATCTCGGCCTTCGGGAACGCCTTCTTGTACAGCGGCTGGTGCACGTCGGTGGCGTACTTCTCGCCGTAGCCACCGTTGAAGATGACCACCTCGATCGGCGCGTCCTCGGCGACGCCGAGCGGGTTGGTGGCGCTCTTGGTGCCGCCGGCGACCTGCTCGTTCTTCTCGTCGCCGCCGCTGGTCGCGCAGGCGCTCAGCAGGCCGGCGGCGGGGGTGGCGAGCAGGCCCACCGCGGCGGCCCGACGCAGCACGGTCCGGCGGCTCAGGTCGGCCGGGTTGTCGGGGGTAATCGACATCGTCGTCTCTCCTTGTGGTGTTCGGGTCAGGCGGTCCGCCGGAGGCGCCCGGCGTACCGCGACTCGAGGGCGTGGTTGTGCTCGTCCCCGCCGGGGACGTTGGCGGAGAGGTAGATAGGGGGTACCTCCCCGGCCTGGTGGAACCGTCGTACGACCTCGGCGGTCAGCAGCTGCGCCAGCAGCGCCGCGGTGACCGAGGAGACCGCACAGACCGCGCCGCCGCCCTCGAGCGGCAGCAGTGCGTCGCCGTACGGCGCGCCGTTGTCCAGCACGACGTCGGCGAGGTCGGCGAGGCGCCGGCCGGACGGGTGCCGCGGGGCGACCCGTGCGGTGTGCGCGACCGAGGTGACCGCGATCAGCGGATGGCCGCGGCCGGTGACCAGCGTCGCCAGCTCGACCACCGAGCCGTTGATGCCGGACTGGGACGCCACCACGAACACGTCCCGCGGCTGCGGGGCCGCCAGCGCGTAGAGCTGGTGGGCGACGGCGGGGTCGCGCTCCAGCTTCGGGTCGGCGAGCACGTCGCGCGGGGCGTCGCCGTGCAGCACCAGGTCGTGCAGGGAGAGCCGGTTGGTGGGCACCAGGCCGCCGGCCCGGGCGACCAGCTCAGCGGCGAACGCCTCGGAGTGGCCGGCGCCGAACGCCTGGAGCACCCCGCCGGCGCGCAGGCTGGCGGTGATCAGGTCGGCGGCGGCGCCGATGCCGTCGGCGCTGGCGTCGACGAGCCGGTCGAGCACCGGCCGGACGGCGTCGGCGTACCCCTGGGCACTGATCATGCGGTGGCCCCCTTCGCGGCCTTGTGCCCGTCGACGGCCTGGGCGGTACGCCGGAAGGCCGCGTGGGCGCGGTCGTGGGTGCGCTGGGCGACGGCGATGTAGAGCAGGTCGAGCACGACCAGCTGCGGGTGCCGGGCGGACAGCGCGTCGGGGCGGAAGGTGGTGGCCTGGCTGGCGGTGAGCAGCACGATGTCGGCCAGCTCGGCCAGCGGCGAGCGCGGGAACCCGGTCAGCGCCACGGTGGTCGCGCCCCGGCTGCCCGCCTCGGCGAGCATCTCGATGGTCTCCCGGGTCTGGCCGGTGTGCGAGATGCCGAGCGCCACGTCGCCCTGACGCAGCAGGGCCGCGCTGGCGAGGCCCTCGTGCACGTCGTTCCAGGCCCAGGCCGCTACCCCGATGCGGTGCAGGCTGAACTGCATCTCCTCGCCGACCAGTGCGCTGCCGCTGGCGCCGAAGATGTTCACCCGGGACGCCCCGGCGATGGCGACGGCGGCCCGCTCCACCTCGGCGAGGTCGAGCAGCGCGGCGGTGTCGTGCATGGCGCGGGTGTCGGCGGCCATGATCTGGTCGAGCACCCGGGAGAGGGGGTCGCTCGGCTGGATCTCGCGTCCGATGTCGACGGTCCAGCCCGCCGAGCGGGCCCGGCCGGTCTCCGCGGCGATGCCGAGTCGCAGGTCGGCGTAGCCCTCGAAGCCCATCGCGCGGCAGAACCGGGTGATCGTGGCCGGGGAGGTGCCGCTGCGCTCGGCCAGCTCCACGATCGTCGCCCGGGCGGCGGCCTCAGGGTCGCTGAGCACGTGCTCGGCGACGCGGCGCAGTGCCCCCGTCAGCTCGCCCGCGCCGGCCCGGACCCGCGCCAGCACGCCCTCGGAGCCGACCCCGAGCGCCCCCCGCCGGTCGACCGCGCCGGCGTCGACCACCGCGGTCCCCGCGGAGGCGTCCACCTCGTGATCAACCATGGGGCACCTTTCGGAAAAGACTGTTAACTGTTAGTGGTAAAAGTTCTTACTAAAGGCCCCTCCGTGTCAAGGCCGTGGTCGAAGTTTTCAAACTGTTACCTGGCGCACAGCCCGGGAACCCGTCCGCCCCTTGCCCGGCGCCGCCGGGCCGACCAGCATGAACGCGGCGTCGATCGGAGGGGTGGGTGCGGATGTCCGACAGCGTCGTGGTCGGCCTCGACGTCGGGGGTACGTCCACCCGGGCGACCGCCCTGGCCCTGGACGGGCGGCGGCTGGGCAGCGGACGGGCGGGCGGCGGCAACCCCACCAGCCACGGCGCCGAGCGGGCCGCCGGCGAACTCCTGGCCGCCCTGCGGGAGGCGCTCACCGACGTCGATCCCGCCCGGGTGCGCGGCGGCACGATCGGGCTGGCCGGGGCGGGCCGGCTGCTCGCGGACCCGGCGGGCCGCGACGCCTTCGACCGGGCCTGGCGTGACGCCGGCCTGCGCTGCCCGTACGCGGTGCACGGCGACGCGCTGGTCGCGTACGCCTCGGGCACCGCCAGCCCCGACGGCACGGTGCTCATCGCCGGCACCGGGGCGATCGCCGCCGGCGTCCGGGGGCTACACCTGGACCGGGTCGCCGACGGTCACGGCTGGCTGCTCGGCGACGCGGGCTCGGGCTTCTGGTTGGGCCGGGAGGCGGTCCGCCGGCTGCTCGCCGACCTCGACCGAGGGCACGCGCCGGGCCGGCTGGCGAGCGTGGTGCTCACCGAACTGCTCGGCTCCGCCGACGTGGCGGCCCGCCCCCGCGACACCGTCGACGCCCTGGTCCAGGCGGTGACCCGGCGGCCGCCCGTGGAACTGGCCCGGCTCGCGCCCCTGGTGGTCGCCGCCGCCGTCGACGGCGAGCCGGTCGCCGGCGGGCTGATCGACGAGGCCGCGGCGCACCTGGCGGAGAGCGCGGCACGGATCCGCCCGGCCGGCGACGCCTCCCCGATCGTGTTCGGCGGCGGCCTGCTGACCGGCGACACCCCGCTCGCCGCGGCGGTGCGGGCGGAGGTCGGCCGGCAGTGGCCGGACGCCCCGCTGCACTCGGCGGGCGACGGCGCGGCCGCGGCGGCCTGGCTCGCCGCCCGGGACCTGCCCGAGGTGACGGATCCGCAGGCCCTGCACGCCCTGCTGGTCCCGCCGCCCTGCTGACCTAACCGACCGCTGAGCGGGCAGGCCCGACCGACGCGAGCCGAGCGAGCCGAGCCGCGGGGCGGCCGGCGCCCCGGGAGGGCTTGCGCCGCGCTGGCGTCACCTCGCGGGGCTCAGGGTTGCCGCAACGCCGGCCTGCCATACGCCGCGGGGAGAACGACCAGCCTCAGGTCGGGCCCAGGGGCACCTGGCATCCCGCCGCTGTCGAGCTGCCCCGTCCATGGGACCGGCCTCGATCCGTGGGTATTCGCGCGCAATGGCCGGTTCGCATACCCCGGGCCGCACGCCCGGACCGGCGTCGCTGGCGTTCTGCTTCGGGGCCGACGCCTGGGCGTGGCACGCCCGGATGGAACACCCGAACAGGACTCGGCCAGGACGCCGGACGCAAACCGCGGTGCGGGGACGCCGGGCCGGTGGGTGGTCCGACAGACGGGGCAGCTCGACAGCGTCCGCCGTACACCACCGGCGCCACCGCCCCGCCGGGCCTGCGGCCCGTCAGCCCGGCGGGAGGGCGGCGATCAGGATCGGTCTCGACGGGCTGGTCGAGACCGGCGAGCCACACGATCAGGCGGCACGATCAGGCGGGGATCACTTGAGCTGGCCGGCGGTCAGGCCGGACTGGACCTGGCGCTGGAAGAGGATGTAGACCAGCAGCACCGGGACCACCGCGATGGTGAGGCCGGCGAAGAGCTGCGCGTAGTCGCCGGCGTAGCCCTGGTTGACCGAGAGCGCGGCGAGCCCCTGGGCGAGCACCCACTTGGACTCGTCGCCCTGCATGAGCACCTGGGGCAGCAGGAACTGGTTCCAGTGCTGGAGGAAGTTGAAGATGGCGACGCTGATCAGTCCCGGACGCGCCATCGGCAGCATCACCTGGAAGAAGAGCCGGAAGTGGCCACAGCCGTCGACCAGGGCCGCCTCCGCGACGGCGGTGGGAAGGGTACGGAAGAAGGCGGTCAGGAAGAACACCGTGAACGGCAGCGAGTAGGCCGCGTAGACCAGGATCAGCCCGGTCCAGGTGCCGAAGAGGCCGGCGTTGCGCACCACGAAGAACAGCGGCACCAGGGCGAGGAACACGGGGAACATCAGCCCGCCGACGAACAGGTAGTAGACGACCTGCTTGCCCCGGAACTCGTAGCGGGCGAAGACGTACGCGGCGGTGGCGCCCATCAGCATGGTGAGGGTGACCGAGCCGGCGACCACCACCAGGCTGTTGAGGAAGTACTGGCCGATGTGCGCCCCGCTCCAGGCGCGGGACCAGTTGTCGAAGCGCAGCGCGCCGGGGAGCGCCCACGGGTCGGCCAGGATCTCCGCGTTGCTCTTGAACGAGCTGATGAACATCCAGAGCAGCGGCAGTACGGTCAGCGCGCCCCAGAACAGCAGGAAGCCGTGCGACAGCACGTTGGCGACCCCGAGCTCGCGGCGTACCGGGCGGTCGGCGGGGCCGGAGGGCTCGGCGGGCAGCGCCACGGGTGCGGGCTTGTCCAGAGTCGTCACGAGTACTCGATCCTGTCTCGCTTGCTGGCCCGCAGCGCCAGCACCGCCACCGTGAGGGTCAGGAAGAACATCACCACGCCGATCGCCGAGGCGTAGCCGAACTTGGTCTCGCTGCCGAAGGCCGTGTCGTACATCCGCACGCCGATGACGTCGGTGGAGAAGTTGGGGCCGCCGTTGGTCATCAGCTGCACCAGGATGAACCCGTCGAGGGCGAAGATGGCCAGGTAGACCCAGGCCACCTGGACGGTGTCCCAGAGCAGCGGGATGGTCACCTTGCGCAGCGTGGTCAGCCGGGAGGCGCCGTCGAGCATGACCGCCTCGTAGATCTCCTTGGGGATGGCCGACATGGCCGCGCCGAAGAGCACCACGTAGAAGCCGACGTTGCTCCAGATCATCACGGCGAGGACGCACCAGAAGGCGGTCCGCGGGTCGCCGAGCCAGGTGGGCGCGGCGAGGCCGACGCCGTTCAGGGCGCTGGTGAGCAGGCCCTTGTTCGGGTGGTAGACCTCCTTCCACAGCAGCGCGATGATCACGACGGAGAGCACCTGGGGGAAGAAGTAGACCGTGCGGTAGAACGACGAGCCGCGTACCCCACTGACCCCCGCCCGCCCCTTCCGGCCGCCCATGTTGAGCATGGAGGCGAAGAAGAGGCCCAGCACGATCGTCAGCACCGGGACCAGCGCCAGCAGGATCGCGTTGTTCTTCAACGCGTTCCAGACGTAGTCGTCGTTCCACAGCGTCTTGAAGTTCGCCAGCCCGACGGAGTTGGCGTCGGGCGAGTAGCCAAGCCAGTCGGTCGTGGAGATCTGGAACGCCTGCAGGTACGGCGACACGACGAAGATGACGTAGAGCAGCACCGGCGGCACCAGGAAGGTGACGATCAGCGGGTACTTGCCATGTCTCACGATGAGGTCCTACCTCTTCAGCGGCGGCCCGGTGGGGGTGGGGTGGTCCACCCCCACCCCCACCGGCCGGGGTGTCAGGCGGCCCGCTTGTACTTCTTGATCGAGCTGTCCTGGGCGATCGAGTCCGCGCCCTTCTGGCACTGGTCGAGGAACTCCGCCGGGCCGATCCGCCCGCTGAAGAACTCGCCGCACGCGGCGTCGACCAGGTTGCGCTCCAGCTTGCGGTAGTAGTTGTTGTAGACCCAGTTGAAGCCGTTGCTGCCGGACGCGTCCAGCGCCTTCACCACCGTGCTCAGCCCGAACGGCAGCTCGACGCCCTCGCTCGCGCCGGCCACCACGGTCAGGCTGGAGACCTTCTTGGTGAAGTCCTGCGCGCCCTTCTTCGAGAGCATGACCCGGAAGAACTCCAGGCCACCGGCGACGTTCTTGGCCTTCGCCGGGACCATGAACGGCTCGCCGGCGGTGCCCCGGACGGCCTCGAACGGCAGCTTGTCGCCGCTGCCCAGGCTCGGGGTCGGCTGGATGGTCATGTTGAAGCCGGCCGGGGTGACGTCCTTCTGCTCGCTCTCCAGCCAGGAGCCGCAGGAGATGAAGGCGGCCTTGCCCTGGCACCACGCGGTCTGCGACTGCTTGTGGTCGAGGCCGGGCGAGCCCTCGAGGATGAACTTGTCCTTGACGATCTGGTGCCAGGCGTCGGCCGCGGTCTTCATCGCGTCGGACTTCCAGGCGTTGGGCTCCAGGTTGTCGATCGCCGTGGCGACCGAGGGGCCGCCGAGCTTGATCGCGGTGGAGATCAGCGGCCAGCTCATGTAGCGCGGGTGCGCGCCCGCGTACGTCCACGGGGCGATGCCGGCGGCCTTGATCTGCTTGCACAGCGCGATGTGCTCGTCCCAGGTCTTGGCGTACTCCCACTTGCGCTCGGTGAAGAGCTTGGTGGAGTGCCAGATGCCGTAGACGGTGTAGGTGTAGTTCATCACCAGGAACTTGCCGTCGTACGAGCCGACCTCGACCGCGCCCGGCAGCAGGGTGTCCTTGACCGTCTTGCCCGGGATGTCAAGGCTCGGGGCGGCGAGCAGCTCGCCCAGGTCGGCGACGGCGTTCTGCGACACCAGGCCGTTGAAGTCGATCTGGCCGGCGCCGGAGTTGTTGACCACGTCCGGCGGGGTGCCGTCGACGAAGCGCGGCTGGAGGGTCTTGCTGATCTCCTGCGTCGCCGAGTGGTTGATCTTCGCCTTCGGGTACTTCTCGGTGTACATGGCCTCGTGGGCCTTCGCGTACTCCTCGCCGAAGCCGCCGTTGAAGATCACCACCTCGAGGGGCGCATCCTCCTTGACACCGAGCGGGTTCTGCTCGCTCTTGGTGCCCTTGTGGGTGCCGGCGTCGCCCTTGTCGTCGCCACCGCCGCCCGTGGCGCAGCCGGTCAGCAGGCCGGCGGCGGGGGTGGCCAGGAGGCCGGCGGCGGCGGTACGCCGCAGGATGTCACGCCTGTTCATGGTCTCTCCTCGGATCGGTCCGGGCGGCCGCCGGAAGGGGGATGGTGACCGCCGCACGAGGCGCAGGGGGAATTTGTCTTCAGTTCGCAATATCTTGCTGAAGAATTTCTACGGCAGGAGGGCGCGGACTTCAACCCCCGGGGACCGAACCGTTATCAGCACCGGCCAGTCGCCGCCTGGCGTACCCTCGGGGCCATGCGCCGCCTGCGGCAGCTCGCCGCGCGCACCCCCGCTGGTCGGCAACGTTACGTCGACCTGCTCCGGGCGCTCGCCATCGGCATGGTCGTTCTCGGCCACTGGGCGGTCGCCGCGATCGGCGAGGACGCCACCGGCCGCCCGACGGGGCGCTCGGCGCTGCCCGACCTGCCGTGGGCGTACCCGCTCACCTGGGTCGCCCAGGTCATGCCGATCTTCTTCCTGGTCGGCGGGTACGCCAACGCCGCCTCGCTGACCGCCCGCCGGGCCGCCGGCGTCGACGCCACCGCCTGGCTGCTGGACCGGGGCGCCCGGCTGCTGCGCCCCACGAGCGCGCTGCTGCTGGTGATCGCCGGCGGCGCCGCGCTCGCGTCGCTGGTCGGCGTCGAGGCGACGCTGGTGCGTACCGTCGGCTGGTTCGCCACGATCCCGCTCTGGTTCCTCGCCGCCTACCTGATCGTGGTGCCGCTGACCCCGGCGATGCTCGCCCTGCACCGCCGCTTCGGCCTGCTCGTGCCGGCGGCGCTGGCCGCGCTGGTCCTCGCGGGCGACGTGGCGCGGGCGCTGGGCCCGGCCGAGCTGGCGCTGCCGAACTACGTCTTCGGCTGGCTGGCCGTGCACCAGCTCGGCATCGCCTGGCGCGACGCCGACGCCCGGCGTCACGACGCCCACCCCGGTCCACGGGCCGAGTCCGCGCGGGGCGCCCCGGCGCGCCCCGCGGCCGCGCGGGAACGCGGGCTGCCGCTGTCCCGCCGCGCGGGCGCGGCGACGCTGCTGGGCGGGCTGGCGGCGACGGTGTTGCTGACCACCATCGGACCGTACCCGGTGAGCATGCTCAACGTGCCGGGCGAGCGCCTGGACAACGCCGCCCCGCCCAGCCTGGCCCTGCTCACCCTGACCGCCGCCCAGTTCGGGCTGATCCTGCTGCTGCGCGGCCCGGCGGAGCGTTGGCTGCGCCGTTCCCGGCCCTGGCAGGCGGTGATCGCGGTGAACGCGGTCGTGCTCACCGTCTTCCTCTGGCACCTGACCGCCGCGATCCTGCTGGTGGGCGCGCTGGACGCGGCCGGGAAGCTACCGACCCCGCCGGTGGGGTCGGCGGCCTGGCTGGCCTGGCGGGTGCCGTGGGTGCTGATGCTGGCCGTGGTGCTGGCCGCCCTGGTCGCCGTCTTCGGCCCCGTCGAGGCCCGCACCACGGCCAGCTTCAGCACCCACGGCACCCGCCAGGCCAGCCAGGCCGCCGACCCCACCGGCGGGGTCGGTAGCTTCCCGGCCGCGTCCA